>CAUZOL010000017.1:0-43621 GCA_963581435.1 Planctomycetota bacterium | reverse complement strand
TGACCCTGAATGCGACAAACGACCGCTTCGCGATTATTGCCGAATACCAGGTGTATGCCGCGAAACAGGTCGAGTGACGAACCGTTGCGGCGGGTTGAAAGGTACCCACCTTGTGCGTCGCAGAGGAATCGGCGAATCTTATCCCAGCGGTATTGTCGCCGTGTCCAAAGGGTTGAGGCGGTAACGCCTTCAGCGTCGATGAGGAATTCGCTGGGCAGAAAGAACCGCCGTAGCGCGAGGACCGGAACGGCAGCCGCGAGCAGTCCCCAGCCGAGACTTTGCATAATCGACGAAGCAAGAAACGCCATCACCAAAATAATGGCCAGCGCAAATACGGCAGCGACGATTCGTTCTCGTGCGGGGTGCACGCGCCAACGCAGCACATCGGCGGCGGTGTCCATTCGAGGTGTCGCGGTCACGAATCCGTCCTTTCAATCCATTGACGGCCTGGCTGGCGTAAAGATAGCACGCCGACCGTGGGATTGCGAGCGGGTCACGCCGCAGCGTAAACTCGCAAGCGATCAATCCAAGCGGAACAGACGCTTAGCATTTTCGGTCGTCTGATTAGCGAGTTCGTCGTCGGTGACGCCACGGACTTTTGCCAGCAGTCCGGCGGTGTGTTGGACGTGCGCCGGTTCGTTGCGGCGGATCTTGCGAACCGGCTCTGGAGAGAGATACGGGGAATCCGTTTCGACCAGCAACCGGTCGGCGGGGATCTCCTTCGCGACTGCGCGTAACGCCTCGTTTTTCTTAAAGGTCACCATGCCGGCCAGCGAAATGTGCAGCCCCAATTCGAGGCAAGCGCGAGCCGTTTCTAGTTCACCGCAAAAAGAGTGCATCACTCCGGAAAGCGTTCCCCCGGCGGCCGCTTGGCGAAGTTGTGCCACCACCTCGACCTCGGCATCGCGGCAATGCACGATGAAGGGAAGAGTGAGTTTCTTCGCCAATTCGATGTGGCGGGTGAAATAGTCAGCCTGCTTATGGATTGGCGCGTAATCCCAATACCGATCCAGGCCGGTTTCGCCGATTCCAACAACCTTGGGGGCGACCGCAAGTTTTTCGATCTCCTGCCAGTCGGTCTCGCCCAGGTCGGCGACGTAATTCGGCTGAATGCCAACGACGGCATAGACGTTGGCGTGCTGCTGGGCGAGTTCGACTGCGCGGCGACTGGTTTCGGCGGTAATGCCGATGCTGATAATCGCCGTCACGCCGGCATCAGTCGCGCGCCGAATAATCTCGTCGCGATCCGCGTCGAATGCCTGCTCATCGAGATGGGCATGCGTGTCAATCAGTTGCATCGTGCGAATCCGCTAGGCAGGACTGTCGGAAGCTTGCTTCGCGGCCATTTCCTGCAGGCGACCGAGATTCTCGCCTTCGATGGCGTGAATGTCTTCGATAAGCGCTGCGGCCTCAACGTCGTCGGCAGCATCGGTTGCCGCGCGACCAAACAGATCGACGAGTGCCTGCTGGCTTTGCACAAGCAAACCCAGCAGGTGGCTCAAGGCGAGATACTGCAGATCGGTGAACTCGGTTGGATAGGTCCCGAAGTCAATTGTTTGACGTCGGCCGTTCAGCAGGTTGACCAAGCGGGCGACACCCTGCTGTTGGCGAGCCACCATTGCATCAATCACTGAACGCTCAGTGTCATCGTCGGCCACCCACGGCCAACATTCGCCAACGTATTGCAGCAGGCAACGTGACTGCTCAATCAGCAGGTCGGCGATGAGCGAATTGTGATGAGTGTCGGCCATTGAGTCGTTTCAAACAATTCTGCCCGCTTCGCATCGGCGAACGGCAGTTTTAGAAATTGGAAATCAGCATATTCGCGACGTAGCTCGCGGTATCGCTGAGTCGATCGGGGAAGTAGGGAAAGAAACCGGTCAACAGCACCGGCAGAGTGACCATCATCACGTAAGCGCCGACCGGCAGGAAATCGAATTTGACCGGACGACTTCCCTCGGGACGCGGTGTGATGTACATCGCATTGAGGACCCGCAGGTAATAGATGAGACTGAAGACCGTGTTCAATCCGCCAATGGCGAGGACAACCCACATAAACGGGTTGGCGTAGCCCGCATCGACGAGCGATTTGAAGATCATCAGCTTGGCAAAGAACCCCCCGAAGGGCGGCATGCCGACAAGGCTGAACAGACAGAAAGCCATGCCGATTCCCAATAGGGGAGCCTGCCAGCCTAAACCGGCATAGTCCTTTATTTCTTCGCTGAGAATCTGGTTGCGAATGAATGCCACAATGGCGAATGCGCCGAGATTCATGAAGAGGTAAACCGTCAGGTAGTAAATCAACCCTTCCAGTGCGCCGGCCGCCTTCAGTTTTGCGTCGTCCACATCGGAATTGACAAGCACCATCATGGCGGCAACGGCCATCAGCATATAGCCGGCGTGGGCGATGGTTGAATAGGCGAGGAGCCGCTTGATGTTTGTCTGCGAGTAGGCAGCCAGGTTGCCAAATGTAGCGGTAATAGCCGCGACCACTCCCAACCCGGCACCAAGATACAAGTAGACGTGCTCGGAAAGCGCACCGGAATCTTTTCCAACCAACGCGAGACAAAACCGGACCAGCAAAGCAAATGCGGCGGCTTTCGATGCGACGGAGAGAAAACCTGCCACTTCAGCCGGTGCCCCTTCGAACGCATCGGGACACCAGAAATGGAACGGCACCAGCGACAGCTTAAAGGCAATACCGACAGAAATGAGAAGTGATGCTAACACAACGGTTCGCAGCATGGCATTCGAGCGAACACTGAGGTCGGCACCATCGGCTTCCGGCGAAAGCAGCCAATGCATCCGCTCGGCGATCAACGACATATCGGTCGTTCCCAACATGCCTGCCATCAGGCTGATGCCGTACAACATCACCCCGGCAATGCCGGCACCGTAGACCACATATTTGAGTGCTGCTTCACTGGAGAGCTTGCGGCCTTTGAGGAAGCCGACCATCACATAACTTGGCACACTCGTCATTTCGATGCCGAGAAACAGTATCAGCAGATTGTTCGCGCTGACCATTAACATCATGCCAATGGTGGCACCAAGCAGCAGCGTGTAGAAATCGGGGCCGTCTTCGTTGTCGGGGATACCGCTGATGACCGTCAGCGCGATCACCAGCACCAGGAACAACAGCAGCAACAGCCGGAAGAAAACGCCGAAATGGTCGTAGACCAATAGCCCGGTAAAGAGGTATTCGGTCGCTCCACCTTGCTTCATGTCATGGAATTGGAGCATGGCCAAAAAGAACGCGGCCATTGCACCCACTAGCGCCACCCAATAGGTTGGCAGCCAACGATCAAGACTCACCAATCGCACCAGCAGGAGGCCGACAATTGTGACACAGAGCGCAAGCTCCGGGGAAAAGTGTCCCAGTGAATGCCCCACCGTATCTGCGATGAGTTTTTCTAGTATCGCGTCGAAGTTCATGTTGCTTTAATTCAGTCCAGGCAGGATGCAGGAGTAATTTTTGTATTTGGTTGAAGTTGAAGATGGTCAGAAACCCGGTTTTTTCAAAAAACCGGGTTTCTCGCTCTAACGCATGACCGTGGATGCCTTTTCGATAGCCCGGCTGACTTCTTGATATCCTTGATCAAGATTATCGACCAACAATTCCATCGATCCTCGCATGAGGCCGAACATTGATTCCGGATACACACCCAGAACAATGGCGAAAACGAGTAACACAACGGCAATGGAGGCTTCGCGACCATTCATTGGCGTGATGTCTTCCTTGTGCGGTCCCTTGTATTCCGGCCCAAGGAAGACGCGCTGGATCGCCCACAGAATGTAACCTGCTGTTAGAATAACACCCGCCGCGGCGACGATCGCCAGCGGTGGTGAGAAGTTCCAAGTGCTCAAAACGACGAAGACTTCGCCGATGAACCCGCACAAGCCGGGCAGTCCCAGGCCTGCGAAGAAGATTCCAACCGCCAAGCCGCTGTAGAACGGCATCAAGCCCATCAGTCCGCCAAACTGGTTCAAATCGCGGTGATGCACGCGGTCGTAAATCACGCCGACCATAAAGAACATGCCGGCCGATGAAACACCGTGAGCCAGCATCTGGAACATGGCACCGTTCATACCCATCAGCCAGTATTCTTTGCCGACGGCTGCGGACCCTGTCGATTCTCCGATCTTCCAGACGGCGATGCCGAGCAGGACATAGCCCATGTGGCTGACGGAACTGTAGGCAACCAGTCGTTTGAAGTCGGTCTGCGCCATCGCGGCGAATGCACCGTAGATAATGCTGAACGCTCCGATTAGGGCCAACACCCAAGCTGCATATTGAGCACCCACCGGACAAAGCGGGAAGGCAATGCGAAGGATGCCGTAGCCGCCCATTTTTAATAGGACGCCGGCCAGAATCATACTGATGGGAGTTGGTGCTTCGACGTGGGCGTCGGGCAGCCAGGTGTGGAACGGGAACGAGGGAATCTTGATCGCAAAGCCGATAAACAACAGGATAAACGCAGCAATTTGAATGCTCTGGCTGAACCCCAAACCCTCTTCCAGGCCCTGGCCCACTCGCGCCAGAAACTGCAGATCGAAACTCTGGCCCGAGTTGTAATAGACCATCAGCATGGCGATCAGCATCAGCACACTGCCGACCAGCGTGTAGAGGAAGAACTTGATCGCCGCATATTCCTTCCGCGGACCGCCCCAGATGCCGATGAGGAAATACATCGGCAGCAGCATCACTTCCCAGAATACGTAGAACAGGAAGAAATCGAGCGAGAGAAACACGCCCAGCATGCCCGATTCCAACAGCAGAAACAGAATCAGGAAGCCGCGCACATGCTTCTTAATATTCCACGCAGCGAGCAGAGAGAGCAGGCTGATAAAACTGGTCAGCAATACCAACGGCACACTGATGCCGTCGTACCCCAAGGTGTAATTAATATTCCACTGGCCAATCCACTCGTGGACAACACCGCGTTGCACCTCGGACTCATCGTAGACCTTGCTACCGGAAACAATTTGCCCGGCCGTGAGTTTCACGCCGTCGAGGACTTCGCCTTCAGCGGCCACGTGATAGGTTTCGAGCCGCTCATATTCCGGTTCCGGTTCCTCGGCACTAACTTCGTTGACCTGGATTCGCACGGGCTGAATACCCGGATCGTCGCGGTCGAATTCGCCCAACAAGAACAGCGTGAGTACGAACGTAATGGCGGTGAAGACCAATGCGCAATAGCGCATCGACTCTTCCGCCTTGCGGTCAAACAACCACAGCGCCAACGCCCCAAATGTCGGGGTGAAAATTATCAGCGAGAGCAGCAATGTTGACGAATCCATGATTGATACTTGTCTCTGAAAACGATTTTGGGCGTCATCGGGGGGCTTTCGCTCCCCGCTTGCCATTCAAACTATGCTGGGAACATGACAAACAACAACACAAACAGCGCCAGCACACCCAACGCGATAAACATAACATACTGTCGAATTAAACCGGTCTGCACGTGCCGAAGCGACCGTCCGCCCTTAAAGACAACTTTGGCAATCCAGTTGACCAGACCGTCGATGACATTTTCATCGAACTTTCGATCCCAACGGGAAACATCAACCGTTTTTCGGCTGAGCCAATGTAGCAAGCCGTCGATGTAGCTGCGATCAAACCCGGTACACCAGCGGGCAATCACATGGACCGGTTTGATGAACATCACTTCGTACAAGTCGTCGAACCGCCACTTCTCTACGAGAAATGTGTGAACGCCGGAAAAGTTCCGTTTGATGTCGGCCGGATCGATAATACGAATGCCATACAGCAAGTAGGCGAAAACGGCTCCAGAGACGGCTGCAATCAGTGCATACCAGCCAGCCTGTCCATGGACGGCATGCACGTCGCGTCGACTCGGCATGGTGATTGCCGTCGCTCCTTCTGCCGCGACCGAAACCACGCCGCCATCGACGTGAAATGGTTCGCTGCCCTGCAACAATCCATACAGCGGACCACGTTCTCCGCCGACAGCCACAAAGATGGCGAAGAACGACAGCACGATCAGGGGGATGGTCATCACCCAGGGAGATTCGCGTGCGTGGTCGTACACCTTTTGATCGCGCGGCGTTCCGGCGAACGTGTAGAACCACAAGCGGAACATGTAGAACGCCGTGATGCCCGCCGTTATCAGCGGAACGAAGAACAACAGAAAATGGATCTGGTTGGCATTCATGAAGGCCAGCGAAGAGGCAACGATTGCATCTTTTGAGTGATAACCTGAGAACGCGATTTTCGCTCCAAAGATCGAAAACGGAATCGCCAACCCGCAAATGGCAATCACCCCAACCAGCATGGTGAAGGCGGTCACCGGCATCTTTCGCCACAGGCCGCCCATACGGGGCATTTCCTGTTCGTGATGGCAGCCAACAATCACACTGCCCGATGCAAGGAACATCAACGACTTGAAAAATGCATGTGTGATGAGATGGAACAGGCCGGCCGCCCAACCGCCAACGCCAATACCCAGCATCATGTAACCCAACTGGCTGATGGTGGAATAGGCCAGCACGCGTTTGATGTCGGTCGCAACAATGGCAATTGTCGCGGCAACAAACAGTGTGATGCAGCCAATGTAGGCGATGACCAATAACACTTCGGGAGCGAACATCGGATAAAACCGCCCGGCGAGATAAACGCCGGCGGCGACCATCGTCGCCGAGTGGACCAACGCGGAAACCGGTGTCGGTCCTTCCATCGCGTCGGGCAACCATGTTTGAAGTGGGAATTGTGCGCTCTTGCCGATACAGCCGGCGAAAACGCCGACGCCGGCGACGATTAACAACCAATACGGAATTGACTTTTCGGTCTTACTGACCGGGTCGGCAATCCGCGTTCCCTTTTTGTCCTGGTGGAGGAAGACAACCGAGCGGGCGTCATCGACGTCCAACTGCATCGTGTGCGCGTGGTGTTCTCCGACGGCGTGTTCTCCGACGGCGTGCGACCCGTCGGCTTTTTCTTCGCCGTTGTGACGCGCCTCGTCCTCGGGATGCTCGTTCTCTTTTTCGTCCTTTTCGACTTTTCCGTGTTTTTCAGCAGGGTGTTCGTCTTGGTGCGGGTCGTCGGTTTCAACGCGGCTGATCATTGTGAACAGGCCCGGAACCGGCTTGGTATCGATTTCGTGGTCGAAGAAACGGAACGTACCGAAACTGGTCCAGATGACCATCAGACCGATAATGAATCCGAAGTCGCCCACGCGGTTGACGATGAACGCCTTGTTGGCCGCATTCGAGGCCGACTTGCGTTCGACGTAGAAACCGATGAGCAGGTAACTGCAAATTCCGACCAGTTCCCAGAAGATGAACACCTGAAAGATGTTACCAGCGAGAACCAGACCGAGCATCGAAAAACAGAACAGCGACATGAACGAAAAGAAGCGGTAGAACCGGCCGGGGCGGTGAAAATGACCGCCGTCGGAAAGGTGGACTTCGTGATCGACGTGGTCGTCGGTCAGTTCGTCGCCCATGTATCCGAGCGCGAAGACGTGAATGCAGGTGGCAATTAATGTCACCATAGTGAACATCAACAATGTCAAGCTGTCGATGTAGTAGTCGAGGGAAAGGACCAAGGGGCCGAATTCGCCGAGCAAGTAGAACGTGCCCGGTATTTCCTCCATCACCACGCCGTGGTTATCCGGATCGAACAGCACCTTCCAATCGATGCCAAGATACAGAGCCACCGTGCTCAGCACGAACCCCGTGCCGATGCAGGCAACCGCCATGAGGGCGGCGGCTTTGCTTTTGCGGCTCTTCTGCCAATAGCCGCCAAAGACTTCAATCACGAAGCCCAACAGCGGCAACAGCCAGGCTGCCGTCAGAAGATTGGCGATTAGATCGTCGTTGGTCATGTCTTATTCAGTATCGAATTGAGCCTACCGCAAAGACACGGCAAGGCGACGTCGATGCGCCGTTCAATTTGCGTTTGCGAGTCTAACGATCCCCAGTGATTCACCAGAGATTCAGACAATCACTAACCAGCCAATTCATCGCCGCGATCGACGTCGATTGTTAGATGATTGTTATAAAAGTTCAGTGCAATCGCCAATGCGACGGCCGCCTCTGCGGCAGCCAACACAATGACAAACAAGGAGACGATCTGTCCGTCGAGTCCAAGGACCGTGTAGCGGGAGAAGGCAACAAAGTTAATGTTGGCACCGTTGAGTACCAACTCCACTCCCATCAGTATGCCGATGGCGTTTCGTTTGGTCGCCATGCAAATGACGCCGCAAACAAACAGCACCGCGCCGACGACCAGATAATGATTGAGTCCGATATCCATGTTGAACCGCTTGTTTTCGTTCGATTTGAGAGAAACTATGTTGTACTCTCAACATCTGTATTTGCACCGGCTCGGCGTTTTGCCCGAGCCAGGTAACCTGCACCAATTAATACGACGAGCAGATGCACCGAGACAATTTCAAAAGGCAACAGGTAGCCCGTACTGAGATTCTTGGCATCTTTCCTGTCGGGGTCGGTGTCTTCCAGGCTCACCCCCAACAGTTTCAGGCCGATGGGACGGGCCGTATTTCCTGAGGATGGGGTTGACGTGTTGTAGCCTGCTGCAGGTTCTGGTGGATAATCGTCTGGATCACTACCAGTCAAGCTCACGTGTGCTTGCTTCCAGTCAACTGCCGTCACTGTGCCGATCAACAGAAACAACACCAGCACCCCCACTCCGCCGGCAATCACCATATCGCCGGGCGACGTCTTGATTTTCACATAGGGGCCGCTGGCGGTGAGCATCACTCCGAAAATGAGCAACACCACCGTTCCGCCCACGTAGATCATCAGTTGGGTGGCACCGACGAAATCCGCGTGCAGCATGAAGTAAATCGCAGCGACCGATCCGAGCGCGACGACCAGCCAGAAGGCCATTCGCACGATGTTTTGGCTGACTACCACCGCGATTGCGCCGCCACACGTGGTGAGTGCCAACAACCAGAAAAAGAACTGTTCAGAGAACTGTTCGCCAGTCATCTGGATCCCTCACTTCCCAGAGGTGCCGATGCGACCGCAGGAGCCAGTTCTACAGCGGGCCGTTCCTCGTTGGCGCCACTCACGGAAGAATCCGCGTCTTCACGAGATTTCTTAGCGTCATCATGTTCCGACTGAGCGTCATCCTTCATGCGTTCGATCCGATTTTGAATCGGTTCAGAAAAGACAGTCGATCGTTGAGTAAACTTCAACAATCCGATCGGCCACAAGGTCGCCCCTAAGAAGAGGACGCAACTGATTGGGATCAAGTATTTCAGGCAGGTCATCATCACCTGGTCGATTCGCAGTCGCGGCAGCGTCCAGCGAATCCAGATTTGCACAAAGACCAGCAGTGACGCCTTCGTGACGAACACAACCATCCCGACCAGGTTAGCCAGAAAACTTGGTATGTAGATTCCAGTCTCGAGAACACCGCGATAACGAGCAATCGCCAGTGATTCATCAATAAACCCGATTCCCGTGTTCCAGCCGCCGAGAAACAGAATGCTAGCCAAGCCGCTGACGACGAACATGGCGGCGTACTCAGCCATAAAGAAGTACGACCATCGCATGCCGCTGTATTCGGTGTGGAATCCACCGACAAGTTCACTTTCCGCCTCGGCGAGATCGAACGGTGCCCGTTTGCAGCCGGCCGTCGCGACGGTGAAGTAAACGAAGAAAGCAATAAACGTAAACGGATTATTGAACATCAGCCAGCCGTCGAGGAAGTATTGGCTGGTCTGCATCTCGGCAATCTCGACGAGATTCAACGAGCCAACCGTCACGATGGGTACCAAGGCCGTAATTGCCAGCGGAATTTCGTAACTGACCATTTGGGCCGCTTCACGCATGCCGCCGAACAGCGACCATTTCGATCCGCTGGAATAGCCGGCCAGAATGATCCCCAGCACTTCCAAAGAGAGGATGGCGACGAGCAAGAACAGGCCGATGTCGGACGCCACCGCGACCCAACCGCCGCTAAACGGCAGCAGCATGAACGTGCCGAACGCGGCGATGCAGGCAATGTAAGGTGCCATGCGGAACAGCATGCTGTCGGCCGCAGCCGGGACGAGGTCTTCCTTCTGGATCAACTTGCCGCCATCGGCCAGACCTTGCAGCCAGCCAAAGCGACCACCGACTCGCGTCGGCCCCAAGCGATCTTGGATTCGTCCGGAGACTTTGCGTTCCAGCCAAATGAAAATCAGCGGTGCCAACGCAAAAACGTTGATGAGAATGAACGCATGAATAAACGCCGCAAGGCCGAAGCCCCACGATTCGCCCAAGCGTTTTGCAAGAAATTCGCCCAATGAATTGGCGGCGAAGAGTGCCGACATGTCGGTTCGTCCGTCGTCAGAACGGTTATCGGTTAGTCTCGGTGAAAATCAGGAACCGCTTTGGAACGCTGTGGCTCCAAGTCGTCTCCCAGCAATCAGAAACAACGGTTCGTCTGCGGAAAACCGCCCGCAATCGGCGTGAACTATGGCACAACAGCAAGCCGTATTCAAGTGACCGGTGCGGCAATTTTTACGCGATACGGCAAACGCGTGAGGACGAGTGGGAAATTGCCATCATTTTGGATTTCCTGTCGCGGATTTCAGCCGTCTTGATTCAGGAAATTCTCAAAAAACGGAATTGCTCCTCATTGGCATTTCGGTCCCACGGGCCGCGGCCCACGGGCCGCGGCCCGTGGGCTTTGAGGCGCGGCATTCACAGTTTGAGTCTGGGTGAATACGACTATTCGCCTAAGCCATTCAGGTGGAAATGTGCGTTCATTGTCACCAGAGAGGTTTCGCCGTTGTGATGACGGATAATGTTCACGCCGGTGTTACTTTGTGAAAGTCGCCGTGCCTGCCGCATGTCGAGGCCGAGCAGATTCCCCAGGTAAGCGCGATTGACGACATTATGCGCGACGACGGCTATTGTCTCACCGGCGTGCTTTGCGAGCAGTTCACTCAGCACCGGCTCGACGCGGCGCAAGACATCGCCGTACGATTCGCCACCGAGGTAGGGATTCTCACCGGGCGCATTCATGAACGCGTGGTACTCGTCCGGATTGGCACGCTCGATGCTGCCCCAGTCCTTTCCCTCCCACTCTCCGACATCGCATTCGTGCAAACCGGCGGCTGTCTGGACGTCGATATCGTGACGCTCGGCGATGATGCCCGCCGTCTCAACCGCCCTCTGCATAGGGGATGAATAGATTCGTTGCAGCGGATGGCTGCTGAGGAAGTCGGCCGCAGCCAGCGCCTGTTGTCGGCCCGTCTCACTCAGGCCGTGATTGATGCCGCATCCCTGCAGAATGTACGGCCGTTGTTCGTTCGCATCGGTCGCGCCGTGGCGGACGAGGTACAGGTATGTGGCGTCATCGGAGGGTGATGTCATATTCGCGAAAACCATCGTGCAAAGAAGCGGCTGCCAAATGCGTGATCGCACGATAGTCCGTCATCACCGTTTTGCCAACAGTGCGGCGATCCGTAACGCTTCCAGCATGCCATCGGCCGATGCGCGGCCCTGCCAGGCGATGTCGAAGGCCGTACCGTGACTCGGGCTGGTTCGCACGATCGGCAGTCCCAGCGTAATATTCACCGCTCGGTCGAAGCCAATTAACTTCAGCGCGATATGTCCTTGATCGTGATACATGGCCGCCACGCCATCGAATTCACCGGCGACTGCGCGGCAGAACAGCGTATCGGCCGGCAACGGTCCCGTGACGTCGATGCCCGCTGCCCGCTGCGAAGCAACGGCCGGCGCAATCAACCGCCTTTCTTCGTCGCCGAACAGTCCGTCTTCACCCGCATGCGGATTGAGCGCACAGACGCCGATCCGAGGGGCCGTGCAACCAACGTTACGCAGAAAACTGTCGATGAGGGCTACCTTCTCTTCAACAGCCGGCGTATCGAGCAATTGGGGGACACTGGCGATGGACGTATGCAGTGTGACGTGCGCAACGCCGAGTCCGAATGGCGAGCGGACGATCTCACCGGCCGGCAGATAGAGCATCATGGCAAACTTGGAGACGCCACACGCTTCGGCGAGGATCTCGGTATGCCCGGGGTAATTGTGGCCTGCCAATTGCAAGGCGGCTTTGTTCAGCGGCGCGGTTGTGACGGCGTCCACCTCGCCGTTGAGTGCAGCGTGTGTCGCGGCGATCAGATATTCGAAAGCGGCCTGACCGGCGGCAACGTTGAGTTTTCCGGGCTGAACGAGCGCGGCATCGTCACCCGCTGGATTCCAGCAGGCCAATTCGTTTTCTGTGATTTGCTTGCCGGCGGAGAGAGAATCGACTTCAACAACTTTCAGATCACAGCCGACCAATGCGATGGCTCGCCGCACGACCTCCGGATGTCCCACGACAATCGGTCGGCATGACTTCGGCAGCCGTGCATCGCAACAGGCGCGCACAACGACTTCCGGCCCGATGCCAGCAACGTCACCCAGTGTGACGGCAATGACCGACTGCTCCGTCACTCAGAAATCTCCTGCTTCGTCCAATGGGGCGTGGGGCTCAACACACGACCGATTCGTAACATTCGGCGTCGGCCAACGATACACCACGGCTGTCTTTTTCCGATAGCAGCGGCGGAGTATCCAGCGGCCAGGCGATGCCTAACTGTGTGTCGCTCCAAAGCAGCGTGCGCTCGTGTTGCGGGGAATACAGGTCGCTGCACTTATACCACAATTCGGCCGTTTCGCTCAAAACGTAAAAGCCGTGAGCAAATCCCGGCGGAACGTAAAGTTGACGCATGCTCTCGCTGCTAAGTCTCACACCCGTCCATTGCCCGAAGGCGGGCGAGTCGCGTCGCAGATCGACGGCGACGTCAAAGATTTCTCCGTGCAGTACCTGGACCAGTTTTCCCTGCGGGTGTTCGATTTGATAGTGCAGACCGCGAAGCGTTCCCCGCGACGAGCGAGAGATGTTGTCCTGCTTGAACTCGATGTCAATTCCCACCTCGGCATAGCGGTCTTTGTGGTAGGTTTCCGCAAAACAGCCGCGGGAGTCGTCAAACACGTCGAGTTTCACGACAAGTACGCCCGGCAAATTGGTCTCACTGACTTTCATCCCGTTCCTTTCTCAGGTTGTTGTCGGCATTGGTTCTGCGAATCACAGATCGACTGGAACCTTCCGACCGCTGCGAGCGTCACTCGCAGCATACCGTTCAATTGGCAATGGCGACAGCCGTCAGCTCAAACGGTTTTCGATCGCAAACGGCGGAAAAATGGGGCGAGGCCATTCTAGCGTTCGCCTTGCATTTGGTGATGCGATTGTGGTATTCATTCGGTTAGTGATGAAGATTCCATTTACATTTAAGAAGTTGCATCCTGCCCAAACCGCAGAAATGTAGATACAGTGCTGATTCTTCACTCATCCATCCAAAGTTTTCCTGCCCGATAGCAGTCGCGGCTCAATACTTTTGCGGCTTAGCGCGATTTAAAGACGCAACCAGTTGAATCCCACGAACTTGGTGATTGCGGCGAACCCTTTATTGAGATAGTGCGGTTTAAGTAAGCGTGCCGGTTTGCACAGAGTTGGATGATTTGGGCGACCCGCCGGTTGAAAATGATTGTCGTTGTCGAGTGAAGCCAACCAGATTTGCTCTTCACAGGCGACCAACAATAAGGCGCGAATGATGAAATCTTACCGACTTCTCCAACTTGGCTGCTGTTGCTTGTTAGCCGTGATGGTTGGCTGCGGTGGCACGGAAGTCGTTAACGTTGATCCCTCAGCTACAGAATCGTCGGACGGCCGATCGTATTCAGGCAGCGGTGCCGGTAGAACCGAAACCGGTGACAGCAGAAGCGGAGCCGACCGTCCGGCCGGGACGGCGCAATCGAATTCCAGGGCTGTCGCCGCCGGACCCGGACCGATGATTCCCGCTGATTCTTCGTCTCCGACAGATACCGGCGCTTCAACGCCGATGGACTTTCCGCCGGACACGCCGGAAATCGATCCGGTTCCGCCCCCTTCGGATTACCGCGTCCGGTTGTCTGATGGTCGTACGATCGATATTAGGGACTTGCTGGAAACCCAGGTCAGGGAGTTTGAGGAACGGCTGGCGTTGATTGCCAAGGGGAAGAATATGATTCGCACATATTACACCAGCGAAGCGGGGCCTGCCGCCAACGGAGGCGGGCCACTCCCGCCCGACGTGTCGAATCCCCCGCCGGGCGTCCCCATGAATCCCCCATCGACCCGTGGAGGCTACACAGCCCCCGGCATAGCACCGACAACGCCACAGCGGCCACCGACCGGCAGGTATAAGCCTCAGCCAAATCCCCCTTTCCAACCGCAGCGAACGCTCCCTTATCGACCACAGCCTTCTTCACCCTCCGGCGTCCGCACGCCGTTTCGACCACGGACGACCGGTCGGCGTGTCTTCAGTCCATCGCCCAGTCAACCGAGAAGTTCTGCGGTTGCACCACCGCCGAACTTTGATACGTCTCTTCCCTTCATGAACATCGGCCGAATTGCCTCGACAATGCGCGGTCCGACGGCAGCCTATTACCGTAACCACAGGCCGATGATTTATGTCAGTTACAATCGCGATAGCAAAAGACACGATACGCTCATCAGTTGGGATGAAGCAGGGCGGCCATTGGTCATCGACCAGTATTCCAACGGGCGGCGCAACGGTTTGCGCGTTCTGTTTCGCCCACGCAGCGACAACGATCCCACTGGAGTGGTCGTGCTGGTGCAGGAATGGCGCGCCAGAAAACTGGCGGCAACCCACATTGTTGCCGAAGATGGAACGGCCGAGACGATTGCCCCGGCAGACATTCCGCCGTCAGAGACAAACGACCAACTCATCGATCGTGTGGCCGAGTTGGATCAGTTTGACGAAACGCTCCACGACAATGAGAAGGAACTTCGGATGGCGTTGACTGCACTCAATCGTGAGCAGATCCGAATGGCCAAGGCGGCCAAGACCACGGCGCGACGGCAGCAGCAAGCGCTGGCCGCACAGGCCCAACAGCGAATTCTCCAAAAATTGGTCTCAGGCATCCAAGCCCCCGGCAGCTGGCGCCGCTGATGCGGCAATTGGCTAGCTTCCTTGCCCTACGTCGACCGGCGCTGTCGTAGCTGTACGGTGTGCGCTCGGCTTCGGGGTTGATCAGATGATCGATTTGGCCGTTGGCGCACGTGGTGACGGCGGGATTGGTCATCGTCGTAGGTTGTGGCGCTGCAATTGCCAAGCGGATTGATCTCGGCCAAGGGGAGTGGAAACAAAAAGCCCGATTCCCTTGCGGGGGGAACCGGGCTTGCGGCGATCTGGGTCGATCACACTTTTGCATGCTTTGTATTTAATGCATCAACAGCACCAGTCCCCAGATTGTTGCCGCTTCGACCAGTGCGCCGTTCAGGCGGATTGGCAGGCGGTGATAGCGGAACGGGATGTCGCTGCCGGGACGGTAATGGCCCAGGGTGTAGGTGGCTTTCTGCGGTGGATTGACGACTGCAATGTACGGCAGCAGCGGCATCGTCCCGAAGAAGTGGGCCGCCGAAACGACCGGCTGAACTAAGCCGAAGGAGTTGCCATAACGCTCGAGATTTGTTTCCTCGAAGTAGACGGGGCGGTGTGAGAGTGCAGCCGCTTCCCAGTAATACGAGTAAGACATCCAGCCGCGACCGGTCCCCATCGACTGCCGAATGGTCTCGTCTTCATAACCGGCGGCAATTCGGGCTGCGCGAAAAGCGTTGGCGGTTCTTGGATCGTCTTCCGGCATCGGCTGCCGCATTCCCTCGTCGTCGTACGGAATCGCATTGGAATAGTTGAGGAGCGACTGACCGGAGATGTCGAAGATGCCGAGACGCGTTCGATCCGGTGTTGAAGGCGGGGCCTCGTTATCTGTGTTGGGAACCGGCTGCAACATCGCCACTCTGGTGCGACGAATCACTTCGTCTTCTCTCTTGTCCAGGTCGAGTGGCAGAAGTCGTGGCTGCGACGTAGCCGACGCGACTGATTGCGATACTGTCGGGTGTAACGGTGTTGGCGGCACGGGCGCATCCACAATCGAATTGTTACGCACCCAGACAACAGCCGGTGTGGATTGCGTTGCTGGTTTCTTCTTCGTGCTCGCCACAGGTTCGGGTTGAACGGGCAGTCGGGGAGGGAAGGGGAGTGCTTGAGTTGTTTTCGGTTCACTCATTCCCGACTTGGAACCAGCAACTCGTCGCGGCGAATCATCTTGTTGTGGCGGTGTGCTGCGCGTCGTTTGCGCCAAGCGGGGCGAAACGGTTGCCGGGTCGATCCGTAATCCGCTGAGGGTCAGGCGTGCGGCTTGCCGGACTTGCTCGTCTCGGTCCTCAATTGCGTGGCTGAGTGGTCGTTTGACTCGGCCGATGTGTCGAGCGGAAACACTGCCCAACGCGAAGGCTGCTTGCGAGCGAATGCTCGAATCCGTATCGGAAAGCGCGGCGGTCATCACATCGACGGCGGCGATATCGCTGGGATCGATTCTGGTAATCGCCTCGGCGACCTGCAGTTGATCGATGCCGCGGCGCGTCTTCAGCAAGCGACGAAGTTCCGGCAACAGCGGGTCAGCGTTCGGGACGATTCTGCCCAACATGTACGCCGTGACCGAGAGCAACCCCGGTTTTTTCGTTTGCAGATATCCTTCGAGCGTCAGTCGCGCGGCGGTTCGTACGCTTTCGTCGTCGTCGTTCAGACTGGAAGCCAAACGTGGGATGACGCGGCCCACCCAACGCACATCGACTGAACTCAATGCGAAGGCTGCCTGGCTGCGGACTTCGGGACTGGAATCGTCGAAGGCCGCAAGGAGAATGTCACCGGCGGATTGATCGGTCGGATCGATCCTGGTGATGGCTTCGGCCAGTTGCAAGCGGTCGAATCCGTCGCTTTGCTGCAGATGGCTATGAAGTTCCGGTAGTAGAGGCGCCGCCTCTTTTCCCTGTGTTCCCAACACGTAGGCGGTCAGCCCGGTCACTCCCGGTTCGGTCGAGTCGAGATATCCGGCCAGCGTCAAACGTGCCGCGCTTCGCACCATTTCTTCGTCATCTTCCAGCCGGAATGCCAGATGGGGAATGACACGTGCGACTTGCTGCACGTCGGTCGCACTCAATGCAAAGGCCGCCTGACTCCGCACATCGGGGTTGGCGTCGTCGAGCGCGGCGGTGAGAACATTGACCGCCGGCTTGTCTGTCGGATCGATCTTGGCAATCGCCTCGGCCAGGTGAAGTCGGAGCATGCCGTCGCTGGCGGCCATCTCTCGACGCAACGCGCCGAGTGCCGGCAGAGCGTGGGATTTCATACTTCCCAACACATAGGCGGCCAACGTTGCCAGGTTTTCATCTTTTTCGTCGAGCAGCGGGACCAGCGTCTTGATTGCGGTGGAACTCCGTTGGCCGACTTCCCACACGGCCCACGCAGCTGTTGCGCGGACCACGGCCGACTCGTCGTTGAGTCGCCGTTCGATCAACGGCAGAACGGGTCGTGCGTCTGCACCCAACCATGCCAGTCGGGCTGCCCCGTCTTTCCGCTCGGCTGCATCGTCACTTTGCATCAGCTTGACCAGCCGCATGAGCTTATCGGTTCTGGCCTCGCGTTTTTCCTGTTTGACAGCGAACGCGGTGCGCTTCAATTGGTCCACTGTCAGCTTTGCGGCCTCCTGAACACGCGGGTCAACGTCTTTCCGCAGTGGCGACAGCGCATGGATGATTTCTTTGGAACGCGTGTCGGCAGCCGCTGAAAGCGCATATGCGGCCTGGCAGCGAACGTCCGCCGTGGGATCTTTCAGAGCGGCGACCAATGCGTCGAACGCCGGCGCGTCGCTGCTGTCGATTTGAACAATTGCCTCGGCGACATTGACCTGAAACAAACCGGAACTTGTCTCCAGGACGCGATGCAGGTCGGGAAGACCTCGCTTGGCTTCGGTGCCGATTGTTCCCAACGCATGGGCGGCCAGCGTGCGAACTGTGGGGTCTCCGGCTTGCAGCAATTCCACCAGGACGGGAACGACGGTGCCGGGCTGGTGGGCGATTTGCCAAATGGCAGCGGTGACTGCAATACGAACAACGGGTGATTCATCGTTGAGACCCTGGTAGAGCGCCGGCAATGATCGCTTTGCTTTGGGGCCGTTCCAGCCGAGTTCCGTCGCAGCAGTCCGGCGGACTTCCACGTCGGGCGAATCGAGTCGTTTCAGCAATTCGTCAATTTTCAAATCGACGGCCGACTTCGGCTCCGGCGGCTTGGTTTTTGCGATTTCTTCTGCAAGCGGTGGTGGACTTTGCTTGATTACAGGGGGAGCGGTCGGACGTTTCGAGACTTTTGCAGAATCTCGGCGAGCCGGGTCGAGTGCGATTTCGGGCGGCATCGCGGTGTTGGCTCCCGGTTTCGCGGTGTTGGCTCCCGGTTTCGCGGTGTTGATTCCCGGTCTTAGTGGAAACATTCGGTACGTGGGAATTGTTCCCGGGATCGTCGGACGATTCTGCTGCGGACGTCTGCGATACGCTGCGGGTGGGCGCCGCGATGTCGCTTCGGTGACCGTCGGCTTGGGTTTCACTGCACGCAGAATATCCTGAAGTCGCGGCAGTCGCCTTGGTTTGGTCGATGGTTGTCGCTGCGTCCTGCCACTTGTTGCGGGGCTAACGACGGGTAACCGTTCCTCGGCGCAGACGATGGAACCGGAAACGTCGGCAAACAGCATGGGCATGCCGACAGCGGCAATCGCCATCAGGCGGGCGACGCCAGTGAGGTTCACAGATTCGCCGACGACGTGATCGCTGGCTGCATCGCGACGATCAACCTGACTGGCGATTTGTTGGGCGTTCTGGTTCAACACGGTGTGTCCCTCGCTGCAACCGCAGAGTAGAAGTGGAAGCGGCCGACGGCTGATGTGAAACGAGCAAATTTGATTTGTTGGTCGGGACGGGTGCGAACCCAACGTCCCTGTGTTCATGCCGTACAAGAACGGCTCTGTTCGACAGGTTTCGACATCGGATGATCGGAATATTCATCATTCTAGAAACGATCGAATTAGTCTCAGTGAATGACCGGGGCTTCGTGATCCGAATACTTTGCGCAGATTGCCCATTTGCCTTCACAAATTAAACCAGCCGGTAGCGCAAGCAAGGGTTTGAGCTTCCGTCTTGTCCCAATCTCCCCCGGGCCGTGCAGAGGTCCGGTTCCCGACTCAAGCAGCCATCCAGTCGAGCCGCTATTGCCTCCCGGAATTGGGAGTGTAAACTGAAGAGTGTTGCACGTGTCTTGTGCGGAACTGTCTCGACAGTCACTCAACAAGGCATTGAATTCGTTCCCTCTCAGATAATATTCGATCACACATATGGATCATGCGACGATTGCAATCCTGATGTTGTTTGCCGGGCTGGCGTTGATTATCGCTGAGTTTTTCATTCCGTCCGGCGGCATGATCGCCATTCTGGCGGCGATTTGTCTGTCGATCTCAGTTTGGGCGGCCTACGAGGCCTGGTGGGAGACGGCCCGCAGCATCTGGTGGTCGTATCTGGTCACGGTGGCGATATTGATTCCAGCATCGATTGGCGGAGCATTGTTCTTGATCCAAAAGACCAGTCTGGGGCGACACGTACTACTGAGGGCTCCCAGCCTCGAAGAAGTGACTCCCTATGCGGAAGAGGAACATCATCTTCGTGAAATGATTGGAAAACGCGGACAGACGGTCGCATTGTTGAATCCGGGCGGAATGGTCGAGGTGGACGGAGAACGATTTCACTGCGAATGCCCGGGCATGTTGATTGAAGCACACGAGGACGTGGAAGTGTTTGCGATCAAGGGAAATCGGTTGGTTGTCCGGCCGATGTCCGATTCGGACGATGGGTTGTTAGCGAGTCAGTCGCAGCGCGACGAATCGAACGATGAGCCGTCGCCGAGCCGGCACGACGGCGATGCGCCGCCCCTTGACTTTGACATCCCCCAAAGTTAGACAGAAGACTCCCAACATGTCCGTTTCATCAATGCCGGTCTTTTGTTTATCGACGAATGCGGAGTGGTCGGCTTGGGCAGTGCAGGTGACGGCGACAATTCAGACACGCACACATAGCTGAAGGTTGGAACCCATGATTGACATTGGCTTGCTGTTTGCTCAAGACGGCGGACCCGGCGTTGAAGACAATGGCGCAATCTACTTGTTTATCGCCTTGTTCGTCGTGCTGTTTCTTTTTGGGTTTCTGATTGTCTTCGCTAAGTATTTCGGCTTGTGGATTCAATGTAAGATGACGCGGGCCGGTATCAGCTTTCCGAATTTGGTGATGATGTCCTTCCGGCGGGTTCCCGCATCTCTGATTGTCCGTTGCAAAATTATGGCCGTGCAGGCCGGTTTGACCAAGGTCTACCCGATCAGCACCGCTGCACTGGAAGCACATTTTCTCGCAAACGGAAATGTTCCTAACGTTATCAGGGCACTCATTGCAGCACAGCGCGCCGATATCGCACTCGACTGGCAAACCGCCCAGGCGATTGATCTGGCGGGGCGAGACATTCTCGAAGCCGTTCGCACCAGTGTGAATCCAAAGGTGATCGATTGCCCCGATCCCAAGAAGAAAGCAGGAACGCTCGACGCGGTCGCCGGTGATGGTATTCAATTGAAGGCGCGGGCGCGGGTCACCGTTCGCACCAACATTCAACAGCTTGTTGGTGGTGCGACCGAAGAGACCATTGTGGCACGCGTCGGCCAGGGCATCGTGCAGGCCATCGGGTCGACAAAAAATTATAAGTTGGTCTTGGAGAACCCTGACGACATTTCGCGGCTGGTGTTGGGGCAGGGGTTGGAAAGCAACACCGCCTTCGAGATCGTCTCGATTGACATTGCCGACATCGATGTCGGTGAGAACATTGGTGCCCGGTTGCAGGCCGATCAAGCGGAAGCCGACATGCGCGTCGCACAGGCAAACGCCGAACAACGTCGGGCCGCGGCCAAGGCGCTCGAGCAGGAAGAAATCGCCCACATCCAGGAAAATCGAGCAAAAGTTGTGTTAGCCGAAGCCCAGGTTCCCAAGGCCATCGCCGATTCATTCCGCACCGGCCGGCTGGGACTGCTCGATTACTACGAACTAAAGAACGTGCAGGCCGACACCGACATGCGATCGGCAATTGCCGGAGAAGGTCGACAGATGTCGTCCAACACGCCGTAGGTTGTCTGGTCTCTTCATTTGCTGTGGATTAATCTAACCATCCCCCACCGGGGTCTTTGCGCATGTGGTTTCAAATTTCCGATCCGGTTCTTGCCGCCGATATCGGCGGCCTTGGTTGTGTCGCAGTCATCGTCATGATGTTCGTTGGCTGGATCATGAATCTGGTCAACAACAACAAGAATCGCCCCGCGCAGGCGGCGCGACGTCAGGCACGTCGACCTCCGCGAGAAGGGGGCGAACGCTTGCAGAGCGAAATTGACAACTTTCTGCAAGAGGTGGGCGGAGGCCACAGGCAAGCTGAGGCTGAGGCCGAAGAGTTCGATGATCTGACAATCGAACTCGTCCCGGAAGAAGAGCAGGTTCGAAGACCACGGCGGAAGCGGCAGCAGAGTCAGCCGCCCAGACGCAAATCTCAACCGGTCGAGCAGGTGAAAACTCCATTGTCGGAAAGGCACTTGGCGGCGACTGCCGGATCGACCGATCTCGGTGGAGGATTGCGAGAGCATCAGCAAGACTTTTTGCAGCACGATCACATTTCCAAAGAGGTTGTCGGCGAACTGGGCCGACGCGCTGGGGGTGGTGCTGCACAACGGAAAACGGCACGTCGGTCGGATGTCAACGAAGAAGCCGCCCGCGGAACCGCTGCCTCAATGTCTGGCGGGATTGTGGAAATGCTGCAGAACCCGGCCACCGTACGGCAGGCAATCTTGATCAGCGAGATTCTTTCGCCGCCGAAGTCGCGACGGCGATGAGAGTTCCTGGCGCAGACTCGTTGCCCGCCGATGCCCGCCGCGCAAAGTTGTCAGTCCAATTGACCCCGAATTGGGGAAAGGAACGTCGGGTTCCGACCTGCGAGTTCACCGTTCTTTTCGCAATGCACATGCGAGTGACATGAACGAACTGCCGTTGAAAGTGTTGTTGCTTGCCGGCCGGTTTGAAGTCCGCGGCAGTTCGGCGTACACATTGCATTTGGTGCACCGGCTGAAAGACCACAACGTGACCGCGACGGTCGTTTGTTCCGACGCACGTGCGGTCGATCCAGAGCGGCGTGCCACGTTGGCCATCGAAGAATATGCGCATTTGAAGATGCCGTTTTGGGGCCGCGTGGTGTTAGAACTCATGCGGCGGAACCTGTCACAGGACATACCCGATCTGGTGCACGTGCAATCGCGCGACATGCTGTCGCGTGGCGCATGGCTTGCGCGCCGTTTGCAGCGTCCGCTGTTGCTCACCGTACACGATTGTCTCGGGTCGCGCGAGTGTTTGCGGTTCGACCGTCGTGTCGGTCGGCGAATTATTGCCGTCAGCGATTCGGTTCGATCGGCGCTGCTACAGCAAGCCGGTCTTCCGGATGAATTGGTCACCGTTATTCACAGCGGTGTCGATACCAACGTCAATGTCGATCTGCCCCCGATTCTCGACCCGGGACACGTCCCCGTCGTTGGAACGGCCGGTCCACTTGAAGCGGTTAAAGGGCTGCCGTTTTTCCTCAATGCCGCGCAGAAGGTTCTGGCGTCAGGTCGCGACGTCGAATTTCTCGTCTCCGGCGCAGGTCCGGAGGAAGGGCGGCTTCGTCGCTTGGCGACAACTTTGGGAATCGATCGTCACGTCGCCTTTGTGCCAAATCTGTTCGACTTCTCACCGTCACTTTCCGCGATGGACATCTTCTGCCTGCCGTCGCTCAGCCAGGGGCTGGGAACAATTATGCTGGAAGCCATGGCGTTAGGAAAGCCGGTGATTGCCACCCAGGTTGGCGGCGTTGAACAGATCGTTCGCGACAATGAGACGGGACTGAACATTCCCCCTTCCAACAGCGATCGGCTCAGTGAGCGGATTCTCGAACTGCTCGATGATCCGGTCCGCGCCCGGGCCATTGGTGAAGCGGGCCGTCAATTCGTGCGACATGACTTTGGAGTCGATCGAATGGTCGCAAGCACGACGGAACTGTACCGCAATGTTCTCGAACAGGAGACAGTCCTTCGCAGCGATCCCGTTGCAACTGAGGCGAGAGCGGGATAGCCGACCACAGCTTTTCTATACTCTTTTTAAGACCACGAATTGTTCGGACCACGAATGCAAGCTGAAATTATCGCGATCGGATCGGAACTGACCACCGGTGCCAAGCTCGACACCAACAGCCAGTGGCTTAGCCGGGAACTGTCGGCCATCGGCATTCCAGTGCGTTACCATGTCACAATGGCCGACGATTTGGAGGCGATGACTGCCGCGTTTCGCACGTCTGTTGATCGATCCGAGCTGGTACTTATCACCGGTGGAATCGGCCCGACTTTAGACGACCTAACGCGGCAGGCGGTTGCCGGTTTGGCCGACGTTGAACTCGTGCAGCACGAGCCGTCGCTCGAAATTATCAAGTCGATGTTTGCACTCCGCAAACGGGACATGCCGGAACGGAATGCCATTCAGGCGATGTTTCCCCAAGGAAGCGAGCCGATCCCGAATCCGCGGGGTAGCGCTCCAGGCATCTCGATGCAAGTGCAGCAAACAGGGGGCGATGCCTTTTGTCGTGTGATCGTCATGCCGGGCGTTCCCAGCGAGATGAAACGCATGTTTCAGCAGGAAGTTCTGCCGGGGCTATCGGGCAGCGGACGCGTCATTCGCCATGCGCGGATCAACTGCTTCGGAGTTGGAGAATCGGCTGCTGAAGAAATGCTGGGCGAACTGACCGCGCGGGACCGCGATCCAGAGGTCGGCATCACCGTACACGAAGCGACGATCACGATGCGGATTACCGCGCATGGAGATAGCGAAGCCGAATGTCATGGCAAGATCGCTGAGGCAGGACAAACCGTTCGCGAGAAGCTCGGCGAATTCGTATTCGGAGTGGAAGACGAAGAACTGGAACACATCGTGGTGCGTCTGCTTTGCGAGCGGGGGCTGACGCTGGCGACTGCCGAATCGGGGACGGGGGGATTGCTGGCGCATCGTCTGACAGATGTCGCCGGTTTTGAAGGCTGTTATCTGGGGGGCGTCGTCGTTCCGACCGACGCCGCCAAACGCGAACTGCTTGACGTTGATGACGATTTGCTGAAGCAGGCCGGTTCAATCAGCGCGGAAGCGGCGGCGGCTATGGCGGGGGGATGCCATCGTCAATTCGGAACCGACTTCGTGCTTGCCATCACCGAGTGTCCGTGGTTCGATCCGGACGACTCCACCGGCGAAACTCCAACCGTTTACGCGGCATTGGTGGGCGATGGCATTGCTGAGTCCGCATCGCATGCGATGGTGGGCGATCCCGCCATCGCCAAGAGCCGCGCCGCAAAAATGGCTCTCAATCTGCTCCGCCTGAAGTTGTTGGCGATGGATTAAGGGTTCGGGTGCCGGCATTAACCGGCGCGACGTTCTTCAACCGATGGGCAACTTTCCGGCAGCCAGATCGCATTGACGCCGTGCGTGTCTAACATGCGTGCCAAATGCTGATGGCAGGTCAACAACAGGATTTGTTGGCCGCGACCGGCGAACTCCAGCAGCGTTTCGACAGCCGCCTCCGTTCGTGATTCGTCGAAATTTGCGAACACGTCGTCCAGCACCATCGGCAACTCGACGCCTGCCCGAGAAAGTTCTTCGACAATCGCCAGTCGAATGGCCAGGAATAGTTGCTCCCGCGTGCCGCCGCTCAATTGTTCGACGCGAAAGGAGCGACCTTGATCATTGTCAACGCACAACGACTGCTTGCCGAGCGGAGTCCAGATGTTTCGGTAACGCCCACGAGTCATTTGTGCGAGGTACTTCGTCGCAGCGGCGAGTGTCGCCGGCTGATGGTCCCGCTCAAATCGCTGTTGCATGGCAGTGAGAGCACGACTCGAGAGTTCCAGGGCGAACCACTCTTCGGCCGCCTGCGTCATCTGGTCTTCGACTCGTGCACGATTGCATCGCAAACGCGTCCCCTGGCGATCAGATTCCAGATCGACAAGTTCTTGTTTGACGCTCCCCAGACGTTCAAATATTGATTGCAGTTCGCTGGCGGATTGTTTTAGCGACTCGTCAAGTTGCTGTAGCTTGGCGGTGTTGTTGGCTATATCGAATTCGAGCAGATCCTCTTCCACAATCGCCAATTCCGGCTGATTGGCACAAACCGTTTCGAGTTCAGCGCTGGCGGCGAACAAAGCCGATTCCAACTCTTTGCGTCGCACAATTCCCGCAGCGTTGGCTTCAAATTCGGCGACGCTCGACGCGTTCCCTTCTGTCAACAGGCGTGCGCGAAGAACCTGAAGCTTGCCAATGCGACGACGAAAGCCGGCCGCGTGTCGCAGTTGGCTTTTTGCTTCTCGGCGCAAACTCTGTCTCTCACTCTGCACCAGTTGCGCGTTCGCGAGCTCTTCTTGCCAGACGTCCAACACGGTCAACAGGTCATCCGTGTCAATTTCATCCCAATCAAGTTGGTCGGCGAGTCGGGCGATGGAATCAAGAATCCTATCGAGTTGCCCACCGCAGTCGCGGAGTTGGCCGTCGATTGCTTCGCACAGTTGCAGCGCGTCTTTCGCTTCAAGGATGCGCTGCCATTCCTGGAATGCCTCATCGACGCGCAGGGTTTCCTTCAGTCCAATCTCTGTGAGCACCTCGGTCCAAGCCTGTCGGGCGGAAATGACATCACGTTGGACTTGCTGCAATTTACCTCGCCACTCGCTCAATTGTTGTCGGCGTTTGGAGATGCGTTCTTCCGTGTCGGCCAGTCTCTGCAATTCGGCGAGGTGACGCGTCTGTTGCGCAACCAACTCGTCAGTCGGCGAATCGACCTGGCCGGGCGACGGTGCTGGCGTTTCTTGTTCGTGAGAGTTCTCGCCGGAGACTGTTTCATCGAGTTGGCGGGTCATCTCGTCGCGTAACTCTCTCAGTTGGATTTCGACGCCGCGCAACTCGTCTGATAGTGCTTCGGCGTTATCGCCAGCCACACTCTCGGCATGTGTCTTCAGCGCGTAAGCCGTTCCGCCACACGCCGTTCCCAACAGGGCATACATCAAACCAACGATACCGTTGGCCGTCAGCCCGGTGTAAAATCCGACGAGTGCGAAGATAACTCCCACAACGCCGAAGAACCCTAAAACCAGATAGGCCCACGCCGGCATCAGGGGAGTTTCGTCAATCCGTTCCAATCGTTCTGTTAACGCCGACTGACGCTGCTGGAGTTCTGCCTCGCGCAACCGCATTCCGTGGAGTTCTTGCAGTTGCGACAGACGGTACTTCGTTGCAAAAATCTGCTCGGCAACAGTCCCGTCGCCGGCGTCTTTCAAGGCTTCCTGCAGCTCTCTCGACCGGCGGCTGCATGTCGCGGCGTGCTGTTTGTACCGTCGTTGAATTCGACTTCGGCGTTCGAGACGACCGTGATAATTGTGGGCGGCATCAAGCAGCCGCAATTGCACCGTCGGCGATGTATCGACATCCGCGAGTCGGTCGGTTGGCCATTCGTGCCCCAGGCGATCAACCGCTTCATCCCGAGTTTCGGCTGCCTGTGCGCTGCGCTGCTGCAATGCGGTGGCAATTGGCAGCAGTTCTTCCAACCGTTCGCGATGTTCGCAGACCGCTTCAATCGCCGCGGCATGTTGTAGAACCTTCGTGTCTGTTCGGAAGGTCTGCGATTCGGCGTGAAGGTATTTCGCCTCCGCTATCGACAGTTGATCGTTTCCAACGAGTGAATCGAGTTCTTTGTTGATTCGTGCGAGACGGTTCAGTCCGTCTTCCGGAAAACCGGAAAGCGTTGGTAGTTCTTCCAGTTCACAACGGATCTCTCGCACCTGGCTCCACGCCGGCCAAGCCTGTTCGAGAAAGCGGTGTCCCTGCTGTTGTGACAGCAACTGTTGTTGCGAAACCCTGCGACGCTGAATTTCTGCCTGCAACTCGTCCCGCTCGTGGCTCAACACCAGGTGCCGCTCGCGCAGTGTTTCGGTCGATTCGATTTCCGCGGAAATCTCTGCCTGTCGTTGAAACAGATCTGTTAGGTGGCCGGAATTGTCGCTGGGGTTGAAGAGTTCCTGCCGTCGGCAATTCAGATCGGCCCACGTTTCGAGAATCGTTCGCCCTTCCGGACCGAGCGTCAGACCGTAAACTTTGTCGGCCAGTTCATCACCAGCCAGCGACGCCAGTTCTTGAAGTTCGTGTAGATCGACGGCGAATAACCTCTCGAACATTGCTTCAGACGTCGTCGATAACAACTGTGTGATGGCAGCTTCCGCTCGAAGTTCTTCATCTAATCCATTGACCGACACGGCGCCACGCTCACCGTGGCGGGCGAATCGGTGGATGTCATACTCCTGGCCTTCGTGTATCGTTCGCAATGAACCTTTGCTGTTGGCCCGATGTGTACCCGCGCCGGCCACCCGCGCTGCCGCCGGTTCGAATCCATAGAGCACGCCACGAACAAACCGCATCAGCGTCGATTTGCCGGTCTCATTTGGTCCGTAAATGACGTTCAGGCCGGAATCGAATGTCGGCAACTCCAGCCCTTGCCAGATGCCGAAACGGTCCACGTGAATTTCTGTAATCTTCATTCAGACTGCCTTTTCAATGCGTCGGTCGGATGAGGACCGCGGTCAGGCTGGATCATGTGTCACGGTTTGCCGATTGCCCAAACTGCGCGATGCCAAATTGCCTCGCTCGGCCGAGAACGATGTGGCCGTCAACGCCGTCGGCGAGTCGTTCCATATGATTCGTGAACTCATCGCTCGAACATGGAGCATCGGCCAGAGCCTCTTGTAGCGATTCGCGAGTCAGCGGGATGACGGCATCCAGCGAATTGAAGTATTCGTCGGCCCACGCATGGCTGCATTTGATTTGCTCGACTGCTGCACGACCGGGCAACACCTGTAAGGAGTGCAGTATCTGAGGTCGGGCGTCGTCGTGAAGTTCTGCAGAAGCGCGTTCGACGAAATGTTTGGCCAAGTCGTCGTCGCATAACGTTTTGTACAAGGGCCCCGAACCGGCGACGGCCCAATTGACCAACCACAGCAATTCGGTCGAATGAGATGCCCGTTCGGCAAGCAGCTTGCGCATTCGGCCGAGCAGATCCGTGAGGCTCGATTGTGAATCGAATCCAATGGCAATTCTTTCACTGCGGACGGCCGCCGTTGCAATGAGCTGGCAGTCGATTGATCCGTCGTCGGCAACTTCGACCAGCGTGCAGCCGTGTGGTCCCGTGTCGCTGCTGCAAATCGGCTGTGTCGCGCCGGGACTGTGGGCGATTCCCCAGTCCGTGCGATGCGTTTCACGCGAGTGGGAGCAACCAATTGCCACGTAATCGAACGAGTGCGGATTGCGAAGGGAAGGGCCTGCTTGGGGCGAATCGGGAACCTCGGCCGCAAGGCACAGGCCGACACGAATCGGCCCTCGCGTTTCTGATGTCATCGGTGCGGTGTGCGCCGCAGAAGATTGCGATTGTTCGTCAGCCCACTTCGCGGCGCAGGCGACCGATGCGATCACTTTGCCGTCGCGAAGAACGGCCACGGCTTCTGTCGATGGATCGAAGAAGGTGGTCACGTTGTCGGGGAAATCGGAGAACGCCTTCCAGGCATCGGCCGGATCGAGTCGTCCCGGTAAAACGAAAACGCGAATGCCGTGTTCGTTCAGTCGATGGAATCCGTCAACCAAGGCAATCCGGGACTGCAGGCTGCGATCGTGCTCATCAAAGCTGTCGCCCGTCAACAAGACAAAATCGACATTTTGTGCAACAGAGGCGTCAATCACTCGCTCAAAGGCTGTGATCGTCGCCGTCTCAATCACTCCGCGAAACTCATCGGGACACTCACCGATACCCGTCATTTGGGAATCGAGACGGAGATTGGATGCGTGGATAAATCGGATCGGTTCAAACGGCAAGGCAGACTCCTTTCTGCCGGTGGGGGTTACGTGAAATTCTGTCAAAACCCTCTGTTGGCTCACAACACCCTTTGTATTTAAGTGCCGAGTTCGCCCACAACCTGGTTTTGACGGAGCCTCATTTTCCTGCCACATGCCCTGTGCGCGCACCTCAAGGCAAGCGGGGCCGGAAGTGTAGCGGGGACGCGGATTTGGGGAAAGATCAGGATCGAGGGTTCGTCGTGACCGCAATCATGCGGTTCGATCGTTCCCCAGTGTGCCGAATCCGATTCAATCCTGCGCGATAAACTGCGTCCGACTGCGCCGCCGTCACACCAACTGGTCCAACAGCTGAGTTGCGTCATGAAAACTGCGCATTGTGTGATCGGCGAGGTGGGCGTACTCCGGAAGACGCGCGGGCGCATAGAGAACGGTCCGCATTTTGGCGTTCTGCCCTGCCTGGATGTCGAACAGGTAGTCGCCGATATAAATTGCCTCGTTCGGACCGCATTTCCAATCTTTACAGATGTTCAGAAGTCCCGCCGGGTCGGGCTTGGCAGGAACCTCGTCGCGGGTCAGTACGGGAGACAACTCCAACTGCAATCGATGCAATGTGATGTCGGTCGACTCCCGCGAATTTCGGGTGAGAATTCCCGTCCTGATCGACCGCTCAGCGAGCGTTGCCAGAAACTCCGCAACTCCCGGCATCAATGTGGCTCGCTGCGCACCGCGCAACTCATGTTCGCGCAGAACCGCGTGACAGCGATCCTTTTCAGCCCCGGCCGGCAATCGATCAACTGTTTCCAGAATCGGCTGCTTCGGCGCGAAATCCAGATCGGCGCGAATCGCATCGAAATCGAGACCCGAATCGACCAGTGTTCCATCAAGATCGAAGATCACTCCGCAAAGGGGCATTCGTGTCTCGTTTCCTTATTTGCCGGTTAGCCGCGACGCGCAGCGGAGCGTTCCTACCACAATCCATCGCGCGGCGAATCGGGCGACTGCTCAGCAATCTGCTCATACAGACTGCGGACCTCGTCGCTCGGCTCACGGGGGGCGACAATCTTCACAATCACAAACTGATCGCCCGGCTCGCGTGTCTTCTGGTGTACCACTCCCTTGCCGCGCAGGCGAAGCCGGGTTCCGCTCGATGTTCCCGGCGGAATTGTCACAATCACGTTGCCATCCGACAGCGTCGGCACGTCCACTTTGGTACCAAGCACCGCTTCCGGTGTAGAGATGGGAACGTCGAGCAACAGGTTGCAACCTTCGCGGCGGAACCACGGATGCCGACCGACCTTGATCTGCACCAGCAGATCGCCTGCTTGCCCACCTCGGCCGGCCGGTTGTCCTTGACCGGAGAGGCGAATCACGCTGCCGTTATCGACGCCAGTGGGAATCTTGACCTCCAGCCGATCAAGCTTTCCGTTCCGTTGCAGACTAAGTTCATGCGCGCCACCCAGAGCCGCCACGGTGAAGGGTATCTCAATGTCGATCCGTGAGTCCTGCGCTTTGGCCGGCTGTGGCGCTCTTCCGCCGCCTCCAAATCCACCGCCCGGTTGGCCTCGCCCGCCAAACAGGTCGCCCAGATCGACCTGACCGCCAAACAAATCACCCAAATCGAACGGCTGCCCGCCGCCTCCGCCGCCCCGTCCAAATGGCGACCCACCCGGGATCGGTCCACCTCCCTGAAACGCGGCCCCGTAGCGATCGTACTGCTCACGCTTTTCGGCATCGCCCAGCACCGAATACGCTTCCTGGACCTGCTTAAACTTCGTGTCGGCGGCCGCATCGCCCGGTTTGACGTCGGGGTGAAACTCGCGCGCAAGTTTCTTGTACGCCTTACGAATCTCATCATCAGTCGCTTCACGCGAAACGCCGAGGACTTTGTAGTAATCGAGATCTGCCATTGGTATCGGAAAGGTTTTCTGCTTGGAACTGCGTCGGCCAATTGTACAACAGCCAGCCTGCTGCGACTTGAATAATAGGCATCGGTCGCGCGTTTGTCACGCCGTTGTGAATAGGATGTACCGTTTCTGAGATTCCCCTGTCAGGCAGGTGTCAAGGAGTGGCTGTGACTGCGCCACGGAGACTCACACATGATGTTTACAGTGACAAACATCTAGCGTATGATGGGCTGGTGAGAAAGGTCGATTGCAAAGGGAGACAACGATGGTGTCAGAGCATACGCGATCAGTGGCCGACCGGGCGAAGGCCATTTACGAAGAGCAACTGCGATTGAAGTTGGAAGAACAACACCACGGAAAATTTGTTGCGATCGAGCCGGAATCTGGAACCTTCTTTTTGGGCGAGAGCTACAGTGAAGCGGTGATGGCTGCTCGAAAGGACCATCCTGAACGAATTTCGTTTGTAATCCGGGTTGGCTATGAAGCGGCCATCCACATCGGAGTGATGACGAATTGATTGGTCGAGTCGATGAGGATTTGCGAGCACTTCTCGACGTGAACGTCAGCAGTTCACCCTCAACAGGGCCGACATCTGTTTCGATGTGGATCGACACGGCGTTCATTGGTCACTTCGTATTCCCGCAGCGGCTAATCGAGCAGTTGGGGTTAGAACAATTCGCTGCTGCTGATGCCGTTTTGGCCGACGGCAGTCGTGTGACGCTCGAATCATACGTCTGTTACGTTGAGTGGTTCGGCTCCATTGTCCCGGCGCAAGTCATCGCCAACGAAGGAAAGCTTCCTTTGCTGGGTACTGAGTTGCTCTCGGAACGAACTCTGCACATTGAGTATGCGACCCGCGAAATGACACTCGACTAAACGGCGATCATTCGCGTTCGCTGGTTGTGAATGCCGCGATTCGTTGGGCCCGGCTGCGAGTGGTCAATCGCGATGTGGGCGACTAGAATCTGCGGAGTCAATCGCTTTCGTCTTCAAGGTCTTCGTTGATGCTCAAACTTGCGTTCCGGAACCTGCTCAGCCGTCCAATGCGGTCGTTGTTGTCGTTGTTGGGGCTGACGGTGGCGATTGCCGGGATGGTCGGGCTGTTTTCCGTCGCCCGTGGCCTCGATGCGATGATCTCCGATACGTTCAACGACATTCCCGGATTGGTGGTGATGCAGCCGGGGGCGCCGATCCCCATCTTCTCGCGACTGCCGACCGATTGGGGCGACGACATTGCCGCCGTGCCGGGCGTTTCGGTCGTCAACGGAGAAATCTGGCAGCGGGTGAACGTCATCGACGGCAAGACGATCATCAGTCCGCCGAGATTTCTATTCGGCATCGACATTGCCAGTCGGATTGCGCTGAAAAAATGTGTCTATCGAAACGCGATGCTGACCGATGGCCCGTATGTCGGCCGGTTTTTGAACGAGTCGGATCGCGGAACATTCAACATTGTGGTCAGTCGGCAGATTGCTGAGGAATTTGAAAAAGGGATTGGCGATACGCTCCAGGTCAACAATCGCGACATGACAATCGTCGGCGTTTACCATCACGGTTCGCTGCTGGTCGATGTTGCCATCATTCTCGACATCGATCAGGTGCGCAGTCTCACATTGTTCGATCCCGATTCTGTCTGCGCGTTTTACGTCGAGCAGGAAGAGGGGGTGGATGTTGAGGAATTGGCCGAGCGTATTCGCGGCGTTTTTCGTGGCCGAGAAGTTGAACGCTGGCAACCGTCCTCGGCGATCCGATTCGCTCCGGCGAGTTCCGGAAATCCGCTCATCGACTTTTTGCGTCGCCTCGATCAAGGACTGAAATCACAGAAGCCGCCTCCAACTGATGATTCACAAGAGGAAAAGAACACGCCCGAAGCGGATGGTGATAGTGGTCCGCAATCTGATTCAGAATCTGAAGCAATAGAAAGCAGTGTTGAGACGGTTCCCGGCCAGTCGTTTGCTTCGATTCAGGACGTGGACACGGCGTCTGCCGACGACGTTGAACGAGACGACAGCGATCTGCCGATTGAGGTTCGCAGCGCGTCGGACTGGGCGGACCGCTTCGATGAGTTTGCCGGCGACCTCGATATTATTCTCGGCGTGCTGACTGCCATTGGCGTTACCATCGCCGTTCTCAGCATCGTCAACACGATGCTAATGAGCGTGACCGAGCGGATTATTGAGTTCGGAATCTTAAAGGCGAATGGTTGGTCGAAGTACGATGTGCTCAAACTCATTACCATCGAGAGTGCCGTGTTGGGTTTCGCCGGAGGCGTGCTGGGCAGTCTATTTGGTCGGATCGCAGCCGATGTCGTCAATTGGATGTGGCCGACACGGGCGCACTTGTATGCCAGCCCGGGATTGTTGGTGTTCGGCGTGGTGTTCGCGACCGTGCTGGGAATTGCCGGCGGTTTGTACCCCGCATTCTGGGCGATGCGCATGATGCCGATGGATGCGATTCGGCGCGGTTAAGACAAGAGGCTCCGGCAAAACCCGGTTGTGGGCGAACTCTCCGCTTGAGTACTACGGGCGTTGTGAGCCAACAGAGAGTTTTGACAGAACTTCAAGAGACAAGAGGGCAGGGCGGTTGAAATGGGTGGGGAAGGCTGATTGATGATCGACATCGAGGAATTGACCAAGACGCATTACCGTGGTGAGACGGAGGTTCGTGCGCTGCGCGGCGTGACCTGTCGTATTCCCAAAGGGTCGTTCACGTTCATTTTTGGTCCGTCCGGCAGCGGGAAGAGTACGCTGCTGTATCTCATGGGGGCACTCGATAACCCAACGTCGGGAGCGGTTAGCGTCAACGGGAGAAATCTGGCGGAGCTTTCCACGCGAGACCGCGATGAATACCGCCGGCAGGACGTGGGCTTTGTTTTTCAGAGCTTCAACCTGCTCAAGAATCTCGATGCTGTTGGCAATGTGTTGGTGCCGTTCATGCCGCAAGGCATTTCGCCGGACATGCGGCAGCGGGCGGTTGAGTTACTCAAACACGTTGGATTGAGCAACCGGCTCGACCATCGGCCGAGCCAGCTATCCGGCGGCGAACAACAGCGGGTGGCCATTGCGCGTGCGCTGTTGAAGAAACCCTCATTGGTGTTGGCGGACGAACCAACCGGTGAACTCGATAGCGAAACCGGAGCCGAAGTATTTGGCTATTTGCGGCGTCTGCACATTGAACAGCAAACAACGGTTGTTGTCGTCAGCCACGACGACCGCTATGTGACCGACGGCGACCGTGTGCTGGAATTACAGGACGGACAACTGCGAAACGGTGGTGGCAAATGATTCTGTGATGTATGGCTTGAGTTGATTTAGCCGGCGGGCTTGCCCGTCGTGGTCCGACAACGCAATATTATTGCCACGGCGGCCAAGCCCGTCGGCTAAATTATTGCCCCACTATTTGACGTCCGATATTCAAAATTTGTCCGGAGTATTTCAATGACGATGGAGGTCGAACTTCGCTTCGAAGGCGAAGTGGCGCGGGTTCGTTTTGTGGGCAAGAAGGGGGTGCAGATATTCTCTGCCGATGCCCGCGTGCGGTTGGCCAATGTGCTTGCGGAGTTGGAGCAGGCGGCGGATTGCCGTGTTGTGATCTTCGAGGCAGAGGGGCGAACCTTCATCGCGGGGGCCGACATCAAGGAACTGGAGCAGCTGAATTACGCGTCGGGTTTGGCCATCGCGCGGGCCGGACAGCGGCTGATGCAGCGGATCGCAAATCTGAATGCAATTACGGTCGCCGCCGTTCATGCCGCTTGTGCCGGTGGCGGCTGTGAAGTGGCGCTCGCTTGCGATTTGCGGTTGGCAGCGGAAAGCACGGTCATCGGGCTACCGGAAGTCAAGTTGGGCCTCATTCCCGGGTGGGGAGGAACAGCGCGGGCGGTTCGACTGTTCGGTTCGGCCGTCGCCAGGAGAATGATCCTGAGCGGCGAGTTGTTTAATGCGACCGATGCCGCTCGCCTTGGAATCGTCGATACGGTGGTTGCAGACGCGGAGTTTCGCGATGCCGTTGATCAACGCCTCGAAAAACTGCTTGTCGGCGGTCCAAATGCGTTGACGGCTGCAAAGCGATTGATCGCCGATTTTGAAGGTGGCGACATCGATTCGCAACTGGAAGCAGAGGCCGAGGCATTTGCCCGGTGCTGTGATTCCGGAGAATCGACTGAGGGGACGACGGCGTTTTTGGAAAAGCGGCCCCCGAAATGGAATTGACTTTGCGCGGCGGAACCCAGCGAATTTCAATCACACTCGGTCGTCGGTCGTAGACAATTCCTCTGTCGCAGTATTCTGCAGAAGTTGGCGGCCGAAATCGATGTCGGGCACGAGGCAGGGGTGCTTGTACTGTTCGAGGCTGCCGCCCAGTTTCTGTTGCCGTTTTCTCGCAAAGTTATGCCAGGTTTGCGGTGGCAAGGCGACCCATCGAATTGTTCCCAATCGCCCCGATTGTCGTTTCTCACGATACTCGCAGTTCAACTGTTGAAGCTGCTCATCGACAAGCTGCGCAAGTGTCTCACCGCTTGTCGGCGGCCAATCGTAGTGCGGTTCTGCCAGTAGTTGATAATTTGGTGGATCGCCCCAGGCGGGGGCCAGTGTGAAATCGCCGACGGTCATTTGCAGGCGTTCGACGCTGCTGCGCACGGCCATAACCACCTGCGATTCCGACACCTTTTCGCCTGCAACGCTCGCGATGTGCGCTCCCTTGTGCAGGAATTCCAGCATCGGAGTGGTGTTATAGAATCCAACACAGCGGACGACGTCACAAATGTCGTACCGGTACAAACCCGACGAGGTCGTCAGCAGGATGAAGTAGTTTTGTCCCTCTTCGAGTTCATGTGCTTCGAGTACCGTTGGGTTGTTTGATTCGTGTTCCTCTTCCGGAATGAATTCAAAATAGTGAGTTGCGACATCGAGGACTCCTGCCGGGCAATTGTCCCACAGTGGAATCGTCATCCGACCTTCACTGGCCGAAAGGCCGTGATCGCGAATCGGCACATCGCCGTAGAATCGTTTGAGGGCATGCAAATAGGCTCCCGCGCTGCCGCAACTCCAAACGGCCAGCACGTCGAGATTCGGCCAATAGTCAACGGGATACAACGCGCCCTCACGTTCGACAATCTGTTCGAGTTCGCGTGCGCGTGCTGGGTTCTTGCGATGTGTTCGTCGGCGCAGCTGCCGCCGGACATCGCGCGGGACATCGAATTGGGTCGATAACGTGCCGTCGGCAATGTCTCGAATGATTGAGTCACGCTCCATGTCGCCCAGCTTTGCCAGGTGTGAGAGTGTTGCCGGGTTGGCCGTCGTGAGCAGGGCAACGTCGCGGTCGGCAATGGCTAACCGCAGCGACGTGTAGTTTTTTGATGTCGGGTCGGAGATTTTTCCGACAGTGCCGGGGACGGTGTACATCGTGCGAACGATTGGCTTTTGGATGGCCACCACAAGGCCGCTGATATTTCCGCAGGGAGTTCCGCCTGCGGTGCGAAAGCGGTCGTAGTCGCTGGTGAACTGGACGATCTTGCGGCTGTTGATCGAGGGGTGGTCATCGAGAACGTGTATGCCCCATGTCTGCCAACCCGCGCGGTAGTCCTTCAGAAAGCGGGCCGTGATCGGAATGAATTTCGATTCCGACGTCGTGCCGCTGCTCAACGAGAACATCAGCAGCCGTTGACTCGCGCCCAGCAACGCATCAAAGTCGCCTTGCTTCAGTCGCTCGATGTATGGACGGAACGCTTCGTAGTCGGCGACTGGCAGGTGCTTGCGGAAGTGGGCCACCGTCTGCACTTCGTCGAGTCGATGCTCGCGACTGAAGCGGCTGCCTGCGTTGAGTGCCAACAACTCGTCAAGCACTTCACGCTGGCTGGCGCGGCAGTCGCGAGTGGCGCGCAGGAATTTGCGCGCCTGACGGCGAACGCTCGCCCGTGGAATTGCCCCCACAAACGCTCGAAGCCGATACAGTATCCGTAGCGGTTCTGCCACTGGTTCCGTCTGCCCCATTCAAGTCAATCTGGCAACGTCATCCATTTCGTTGCAGTTGAATGGGGAGCGGTGCGCGGGAGACGGCAAATGCGTCGTCCACACAACCGCTGGTAGCGCGTGTTCGTTGCCTCGTTCAGGCAGTGCGCTCGAAGGAGCGGAAATGAACAGTCGCGTCCCTACAACTGCACAGTTTTCTGCGCGTTAAAATGTCGCAGCGCTGCGCTGCACGACGTGGGTTGCGAAATCGCAACGCCGATATCGATCAGTCAAGGAACATTCGATCCGGTCGTCACTAAAAGAACGCCCCGAATTGAACGCGATGAAGTCCCAATTTGGCGAAAGAGTGGCCAAACAAATGGTGAGTTGTCGCTGCAATCCGTGCCACGACAATCCTTGGCCGGCACCGTTTGTGCCGCCAAACTTCATTCCTCTTTAGCTGTATCGTCCTCGTCGTCCTCTTCCTTCGTCTTCTTCTTCTTCTTCTTGCCGGTAATCGCTTTGAGGACTCGGACTTTCGGCAATCCGAACGGGCTTTGCCCATCTACCCAACGGTCATCTTTTTCCAGCGTATCAATACGCTCGGCTCGCTTCAGCACATTGCGGGACCGTACCAAACGGCCTTTGCGACGTAAGGTCTTGTCAATAGTCACGTTCGGAGACTCCACATAACTCAATATGACATCTGGCACGGCACATTTGCCATTTGAAATGTCTACACAAATTCCGGCATCAACGGCCGATCATAACAGCCGTCCGTCAACGGACTTGCCAATAGTAAGTCTCGGGCGGCGCGAATGCAACTGCAGAACGCAGGAATTGACCTGTCCGAAGAAACCAAATTTCCTCAGCCTGCAGTGGTCTGACTGAGCAAATAATCTCATGAAACCAGATTTCGCCGGATCATATCTCCCACTCTACCAAAGTTGGCGATTATTCGATTCCCGGGGCATCCCAGGCGGAATCAATTCCCGCCAGGTATTCAAGTGCTTCGTGTAGTTCTCGCACCTCTGCCCCGCGTTCGCGTCCGTCCCGATCACAGCGGGCAAGTAATACTAAATCGTCAAAGTCATCCGATCGGCGTAGTGAGCGCGGCATGCGGCCGGTTTGCAGGTATTCGGTCGCCGCCGACAGATTTTCGATGAGAAACCGAGTTCGTTCCGTGACCAGGTTCCCCAGCAGTCGCATCAATGCTTGAACCGGGGCGCGCCGATTGACGGCCAGGCCGGCATCGTGCAAGAGGCACGCAAGGAGAAACTCTTCGTCGTAGGGGTGTTCTTCCAGTCCCAGCTCGAATGTCTGCAGGCTGTGGTACAACGCGTCCCCTTCCGGGTGTTTTTCCGGATCGAGTTGGATCTGTTCCAATCGCGCCAGCAGAATTTCCAGAGACGCAAAAGTATCGGGATGATACTCATACTCTGCGTCTTCGGTCGGCTGCTGAACGTTGTCCCAATCCTGTCGCTCGACGGTCGATTGCTCCACTAATCGCCGTAAGTCGCTCAGGTCGTAGCGGTCATTCTGACGATCAGCCGGACTCAATTGCGTCCCATTGACTTCATGGCGGGAGACAGAAATTTCACACGGAAAGCCGTGGTTGAGTTTGATCAACTCCCGGCCCGGTTCGCCGTTGGAATCAATTGTGGTGATGCGTGTGCGAAAGCCGGCATCGCTCAACGTTGCGGCAACGTCGGCAGCCGATGGCCCTTTCACATCCAGCGTGAGCGTGGCTCCGGCGATTACCGAACCGTCGATTGCACTCCCCGAGATGTGCGGGTCGTATTCTGCAAGCACCGTCATCAATTCCAGAGCGGCCGCGCGCATTGCGGCCAGCGATGCCGCCTGATGCTCGGCGGCGAACAATCCCGAGAGCGCGTAGAGCTGTGTTTGGATCTCCGCCGCGGTTGGCATGTCGGTCGATTTGACTTTGCGTCGCGACAGCCAACGTGCCGCCCGCTTGCGGGCGGCTGCGTAATCGGTTTCCTTACCCCGCAGCATCAGCCGCGCGGCTTCCATCGCAATCGAATTGCGAAGTTTCTGCCGTGACATAATGAAAACCGGCGTTCGATGCACCGGCGCGAAGTGAGGTGATTCTTCTACCTGTCAAATTCTACGCCAAACACAAGCGCAGGGAAACCAGTTGTGCAACGTTGCTGCAGCGGTTTGGGACGCAGCGAGGCAGACAAATTAACGAAAATCGCTTTCGGGTTAGCGGCATCTGGAGGTTCGGATGCTCGCGAAACGGCTAGCGCCGGGGTGGCGCGATGCGTTACACCCCGTCTTTCAGCCCCCGACTCTCAACTTTTTACCAGATGTCGGCGGCCGCGACGCGTCGCGCTGCTGCGATCTCGCCTTCTTTGGGACGGCACTCCAGGCCGACGTAATAACGGTACCCCAATTCGAAAGCCTCTTTCAGAACACGGTTGTAATGTACTTCGCCAGTACCCGGTTCGTTGCGGCCGGGATGATCGGCCAGTTGCAGATAGCCGAGTCGCTTCGATTGGAAACCTTCCCGCATCCGCCCGCACAGATCTCCTTCGGTAATCTGCATGTGGTACAGATCCCAGTTGATCTTCACGTGCGACGAATCGACTTCATCACAAATGCGAATTGCCGGCGGGCTGCCGTAGAGGCAGTGTCCCTTATGATCGACGCGAATATTCATCGGTTCGAGGATCAGAATCACATCGTTGTCTTCAGCAATCGGGGCGGCCAGTTTCAGGCCGGCGACGACGTTGGCGTGCAGTTGTTCCTGTGAAACGCCTTTGACATCGTTGCCTGCCACAACGGTCATCATTTTGCAGTTGAGTCTCTTCGCCGCCTTGCAGCCGGCCTTGATATTTTCGATGAACTTCTTGTGATTCTTCGTCTCGTTCAAACCCGGCGTGAAGCCCCACGCGGTAAACTGCGCGATGGCGAGATCGAGATCCTTGCTCAACCCGGCCACCGCGTCGATGTCCTGTCGCTGCCACGGCCAGAACTCAACGGCCGGAAAACCGAGAGCTGCGGCCCGTTGCATGCGTTCGAGAAACGGCAGCTTGGACCACCACATTTCAATGTTGACCGCGAACTTTGTGTGCGGAGTTTTGCCGATGCTGGAAAGATCCTTTTCCGTGTCTTCGCCAGCAAACGCGCCGGCTGAGATTGCCGAAAGTCCGGCGGCCGCACTCGATGCACCCAGAAATACCCGGCGGTTTATCGATGACATATCACTATTCCTTATGATCCAGGACTTTGCTTAGCGGCGGGGCAACGCCCCGCGTGCACGCCATCAAACCGTTATGGCAATTTGATTGGCCGAATCTTCAAGTTGCGATACGCCACGGGGCCGTGATCGCCTTGCAGCATAATTGGACCGGTTGCTTTTTCGTCGCCGAATGCAGCCGCTCGTGTCGAGCCGGTCACTTCAACGTTTTGGTGAATCAGCACGCCGTTGTGAACCACTTTGATAAACCGTCCGTTCTCAACCTTCTTGCCAGTCTTGTTGAAACGGGGAGCGCGGAAAACAACGTCGAACGATTGCCATTCACCGGGGGCTTTGCTGACATTCACCTTCGGAGCATGTCCTTCAAACCCTTTGCCGTTGGCCCACCGCTGATAGATGCCGCCGCAATCGCTGTATTTCGGTTTCTTCACCCCGAAGCTGTCGAGTACCTGGATTTCATATCGGCCCTGAAAATAGATGCCGGAATTGGATCCTTGGGGAACGACAAACTCGATATGCGCCTCGACGTCGCCGTGTTGCCGTTTCGTGAAAAGATTGACCGTGCGGCCCGTCTCTCCGTTGACCAGCACGCCCTTGCCGGGTTGGATCGAAAACTTCCTGGCATTCGACTCATCGACGGCGACTCGGCCAGCAACCGCCCAACCGCCGGTTTTGTCGTCTGATTTCGACTTCCATCCGTCGAGGTTCTCGCCGTTGAACAGGACGCTCCACTGGGGCTGATCCGGCTTCTCACCGGCTGTTACCAAGCGGTTTGCCGATGTGGCACCGAACACCAACCATCCGGCCAACAGGTAGAAAAGAAACCGTCGCCCACGCGCAGTGTGCAAATGAAGAGAATTCATCGTGGAGTTTCCGTTTCCAATTGCAGGTTGAAATCTGCTGACAAAAAATGGGCTTCAACGACAGATTTGCGGCAGTACAAAAAACTTGCCTGCGCCATGAGATTCGCTTGAACTGACAACTGCCATCTCAACAAACAACACGGTGCTTCGTCAAGTTTCAACGACATGTTGGTGAAGTCCCACTCGGTAAACAGCCGTGGAAACTGTTGCTGTCAGGCCGACCGAACCAACTATCAGGTCGAACATCCCACAACACGCAGCAATTTCCACCGGCTTGAACTTGACGCCAGCCGCAGAACGGCGTAGTTTTCTTCCTGCAGCGGACGATTAGCTCAGTCTGGTTAGAGCACCACATTGACGTGGCTCAGCGTTATTTTCTGCAAGTGGTTGTCTGACAGAAGTTCTGTGTCTTAAGGGGTTTACGGGGCGAGTATTCGGAAACCTTATCGGGGTTTCATCTCGATGGAAACCCGCTACAATTCCAGTAAGGGCGATTAGCTCAGTTGGTTAGAGTACTACGTTGACATCGTAGGGGTCACTGGTTCGAATCCAGTATCGCCCACTCACAGAAAAAACCCGTCATCGGCTCTCTGTGGCCGCTGACGGGTTTTCTCATTGCCGACGATATTGTCTCACCCTCGATTCCCGTTGCTGCCGTTCTGAGGGCGACGGATGGACTTCCTGAATTCGATAAGGAAGCTGTGATTCTTACGGCAGTGTCGCTGTGATTTGCTGACAATCGGAACGTGTTGGGGCTTATGTCGTGGCATTTTCATCTTGGTAAGGGGCGTCTTTCTTGCCATCGTTTTGCCTTAGACATGTGGCGACGACTTCTTCAAAACTGGACGGCCGAAACGGCTTTTCAAGAAAGGTGGCACCAAGTGCTTCTGCTCTCTGTTTGAGTGCTTCATCGCCGTGTCCTGTCATCACAATGACGGGGAATCCCCAGCCCGATGCCGTGAGTCGCTCCAGAAGTTCAATCCCGTTGATTTTCGGCATCTGTATGTCCGTGACCAGGCAGACGGGGCTGGAAACGTCATGCCGTTCGATGAACTCGATGAACTCGTGCGCGGATGAGAAGCAGTGCACTGACATTCCCATCGCCCGTACGACCAGACCCAAAGAATCTCTGATCACGGCTTCATCATCCACAATGAAGACTGTCGCCTTGCGATCAGGGTCACTGCTCATAATTGTCCTCCTGGGGCATTGTAAAGGCCACTGTCACCTTCCCCTATCCGGGCCATCGGCCGCCATCGAAGTGATAATCAACGAGTTGACGATTCCATGTTCAGCTGTGCCGTTTCGCACGCAATCGACCGTTGCGTTGTGGGGCCGGAGACCGTTCTGGCGATTTGTTTGCCGTGGTTTCGCGCTCTCAGTCCACCGCAGGCGGATACCTTCCTGGCAACATTTGGCACTGCCGAGAGCTGAAGACGTTCTCCGCTGGTGGTGCGAATTATGTCAAGATGCGAGCGAATGCTAAATGCATGAAAATTGCATCGGTATGCAATAATTGTGCATAGACAAACAGGAAGCGTGCGCGGGTCAGCGTCATTGCTCATTCTGGTACGTGCAATACGAGAGATCGGCGGTCACCGGTTCGCCCGGCGAAAGGGCAACATTGCTGAGGGTCTCGCCAGCGAATGACACCATTTGGGTTCTGAATAGAATGCGACAAGACGACTCGCGATGTGCAGTATGCCGACCGTCATGTTTGACCATCCGAAGGTTGCGTTTGCCGACGGTGGGCGCGCGGGTGAGGTCGCCTCTTGGCCCTATTGCCAAATCGTCTTCTGGGTATTTGAGAGCCCAATGTCTTTTCAAGAGATTATTGTCACCAGCCGAGGTGTATTCGTCTCTAGTATTATGAGAACACTGGGAATTGTGAGACGGCTGGCTTCGGAAGGTTTCCTATGAAAGCGACCACTCCTAACGACTTGTGCACGGCAACCGATGCTGAACTGATTCAGCTTTGCAGGCACGGCAACCAAAATGCCTTCGGTCAGATCGTCGAGCGATATCAGACGCTGGCTTGCTCGGTCGGCTACAACTGCTGTGGCAATCTGGCGCTTAGCGAGGATCTGGCACAAGACGGATTCATTCTGGCCTGGCAAAAACTGGGCGATCTGAAAGACGACAGCAAATTCAAGGCGTGGATTTGCACCATCGTACGAAATCTGGCCAATCGATAATCGCAACGATTGGGCCGTAGCGTCACTCACGCTGCGGCACATCTGGATGTGTTGGTTGATATCCCCTCGGATATTGAAACTCCGGTCGAACGGGCCGTGAGCGTGGAAGAAGAGAAGTTGGTATGGCAAGCGTTGGCCGACGTCCCGGAGAATTACCGCGAGCCATTGATATTGTTCTACCGTGAAGAGCAGTCCGTCGCTCGGGTCGCCGAGGCATTGGATTTGTCTGAGGATGCCGTGAAGCAGCGCTTGTCGCGAGGCCGGAAGATGTTGCGACAGCATCTGGCGGCGGTCGTCGAATCGGCGCTGGCCGATTCCAAACCGGCCAAAGCGTTTACGGGGGCAGTCCTGCTGGGGCTGTCCGCTGCAACGGCAAAATCTGCGGCTGCGGCCGGAGTCACGACGGCGACAGCAACCGTGGCAAAATCGGCTGCCGGAGTTGGAGCGGGAAGCGGACTGAGCAGTCTCTTGCTAGCAGCGTGTCCGGATACCGGCCTGAACCTGGATATCATTGGCGAAGTGTTGTATTTGGTGTCTGGTTGACAGGACATTCATTTTTGTTCGATGAACGGGTTCACGGATGAG
>CAUZOL010000016.1:0-44027 GCA_963581435.1 Planctomycetota bacterium | reverse complement strand
TCGGCAATTCGCTTGCCGACTTCGCTGTGGTCTTCCTCGAACCCTTTACCCAGATCGTGCAGCAGTAACGCCAAACGGAGAATGTGCAGTTGGCGAACGTGCCGACAAGCAACGCCGATGGGACTCTCCTCGCGCAGAAAATCGTCGATCGCTTCCACGGCCCGCAGGCTGTGTTCATCAACCGTGTAGCTGTGATACTGGTTGAACTGCAGCAGACAACGTGCGTGTGCCATCGGTGGCACGACGTGTTCCAGCACGCCGGTATCGTACATGCTGCGCAGCAACGGCCCAATTTCGCCGTTGTGTCCGAGAATTCTCAGGAAGACTTCGGCCGCCTCGTCCGAAAGCGCACGGTCCGCGGAAGTTTTGTCCATCGTCTGGCGGATGCGTTCGGCCAACGGAGGCGCAGGACGAACACCGTACAGGGCGCACGTCAGGTACAGCTTTAGAATTTGTTCGATACCGCTACAGACTTCGTCGCGGCCTTCGGTTGTGGCATCGAGGTACTCGCCGCCCACGCGCAACACACCATCAGCGCGATGACTACCCAGAAACTGGACCACGCGCGACGTGATCGACTGCGGACGATGCTTTTCGACAAACTGATTGGCGATGGCTGCAATCGCGGAACTGTGACGGAAATAGTTCTGCATGAATTGTTCGACCGGCCGCTGCGCGGGTGTCCCCTCGAATCCGAGACGCTTGGTAATCCGCAGCTGCTCGTCTCGACTAAGCAAATCGCTACCACGATCAGCGGCCAGATGCAGGTCGATGCGCACGTGAGTCAAGAACTCGTGCGCTTCCTGCAACTGGCGAGCCTCGTCGTCGGTGAACGCGCCGCGCCGCTGAAGTGCATTGATGCCTGGCCGGCCGAACGCCGCACAGCCGATCCAGCGAATCAGATGCAAATCGCGCAACCCCCCCGATGATCGTTTGACGTCAGGTTCGAGGCAATTGACGCTGCCCCCATGCTTCGCCCGCTCTTCGTTGCGGCTGCCGACGCATGCGTCGATGTATGGCCGCATCCGCTTCCCGCCGATAAACCGCCGCACCTTTCGACGAAGTTTTTTGAACACCGAACGGCTGCCGGACAGCAATCTCGCCTCAACCAAACCGGTTGCCACCTGCGGCTCTTCGCGAGCCAACGCCAGCGAATCGGAATTCGTGCGCAGACTGTGTCCCAATTCAATGCCCGCATCCCAGCAATCGCGAACCATATTCGCCGTGCAACGGGCAAACGCCTCAGCGGCTGGTTTGCGGTACAAAAACAGCAAATCGATATCGGAAAACGGTGCTAACTCGCCTCGGCCGGTCCCACCGACGGCCACCATGGCCCCATGCCGCTCGACCAGCGCACGATCGTCGGGCGGAAGTGCGGCCACCGAAATCTCATAGAGCGAAATCAGAAAGTCGTCGTAGGATTTCGAGATGACGCCGGCAATTTCAAGTCCGCTGCAGCCATCGTCAAACATCTGCTGAGCGCGCGTGCGAATATCGGCGACAATCTTCTTATGCGCCGCCAGTCGCTCCAGCGAGAACTCCGTCGAAGTTGGAATTGAACTCATATATCCGAACTTAGTTGATCTTCAGTCCATCGTCCAGAAGAGAAACGTCTTGGGTGCCACTGGCGTGTCGCCAGTGTCCACCGTGCCGCACTTGAGACAAGAGTCGGCATAAAGCCGACCGCTCGCATTACGCATCACGATTCTCAATCAACTCAACAATGCCCGCGCCGACGAACAGTAACCGGGCCGCAATTCGCGATGTATCCAGTCCGGTTAATTTCGATGTCGTGCGGCGGTACGCTTCGATTTGTGGGCGGTAGAATTCCACCTTGGCCTGTCGTGAGTTTTCGGGCGTGTCGTCGATGCGGTCGGTCTTGAAGTCGATGACGTCGGCAGCCAGCGGCCGATCGCCGTCGTACAGCACAACCAGCCGGTCGATTGCGCCTTTGAGGACGGCATCGCCGTCGCGAATTGCAAACTCGCGTTCCCGAAACACCCGCATTCGCAAATCGGGAGTCTGAAGTTCCGCACAGACGTCGGCCCCAAATCCCAACGCCGACGGATCGTCGTAACCGCTCCGCGAGAGCGCCCGTCGAATCGTCGCGTTTGCTAATATGGTGTGAAACTCGGCGATTTCGGCGGTGAGATCAACATCGGTGCCAGTCAGCGGGCCAGCAATGCTGCGAAGTGTCATCTCATCCGATGGACCATCATCGAGCCATTTGATCGCTTCAAACCAGGTATGAAACCGCGAGCCGCGAGCCATCGCAAAGGATGTGCCGAGTTGCAACCGCTTCGCCAGATTTATCGCGGTGCCCCCTTCCAATCCGGATGGCGAATGTCGATCAAGTCCGCGCGTCCGTTGCGCGGGTGCGGCACGCAGCTTCACTTCAACACGTTTGGTTTCTGCATCTTCGCCGACGGCGCCCGCGCTGTCGCCCGATTCATCGGCAAGCGGCGTCGGGTCTCCGTGTTCGTAAAGAACCTGCTCCGGGCTTGGCAGAGCCGTCTCGGTCAACGCCTCCCGCAGCAAGCCGGCGGCGGTTTTTGGCAGAGTTTTTTCGTTCTCTTTCGCCGGCGGAATAATCATGTGCAGCGCGTGAACCGCTCGCGTCAATGCCACGTACAACAAGCATAGCGACTCATTGACGGACTGATCGGCCCAGTCGAAAAACATTCGCTGAAACGCGGGCGGCAACAGCGGCTGCACGTTTTCGCTCACGTAGCGGAGAATTCGCCGCACCGGTTCGACCGGCCCGTCGCGACCAACAACGACCATTGGATGCCGTCCTTTCAATTCGACATCAAGCTCGGGCAGAACGACGATGTCGAACTGCAACCCCTTGGCCTGATGCAACGTCATCACGCGGACGTCGGCAGCAGAAGGTGATTCCACCCGACGCGATTCGACCACGCGGATAAAGTCATCGACCCGCACCGTCGCATCATTTTCATAGCCGTAGGCCAATTCAACCAGTTGCAACAAACGATTCAAATCGCGGCCATCGCAGTGTGGGGCTAATTCCTGTACCCATTGGTAAATCGTCTTACCATAGCCGCGGTTCAGCAACGACTCGCGAAGACCGAGAGAAAGACGCACGGCGGACGCGCCGTCGTCATGTTGCTGAAAGTCGATCGCTTCAGCAAGCGGCGATGTCGCCAGATGAAACCGCGCGGCCGTGTCGCCCGGATGATCGGCAATCCGCAGCAGCGACAGAATCAATTGCACGGCCGGCGAGTCGGTGAGCGGATTGCCCCCCTCTTCGCTCGCCAGCACCTGATGCTGTGTCCGCAGTTGGTAAATCAACCGGGCAACAGCCGAGTTGGTGCGAACCAACACACCGACCGAACGCCCCGGGTTGTCGCGGGTGATCTCGGCGATTTGACCGGCGGCGAAGTCCAGCGTGACATCTCGCTGTTTTTCGTTTTCGTCGGCGCGGCGGCTCGTCATCAGTCGGCAATAGCCGGGCAAGCCGTCCTTCGCTGTGGTGTGTTCGCCAAATCGTTCGCCCCAGGTGTGGGTGACGTTCGGATAACTCGCGAGAGCCTCGTTCGACTTCAGCCCCAGAAAGACGCGGTTGACGGTGTCGATAACGGGTTGGCTCGACCGATAACTTTTCGTCAACGATTCCTCATCAATTCCGCCGAGCTGCTCGCCGACGGCGTCAAAGATTTCCGACACGCCTCCCCGCCAACGGTAGATCGCCTGCTTCACGTCGCCCACGCAGAAAAACGAACCCTCACCGTCGGCAGCAGTGACGCGCTCGGCGAACGGCCGTACCACCTGCCACTGCAGTCGCGATGTGTCCTGAAATTCATCCAGTAATAGATGCTTCACCTGCATGTCAAGACGCCAGTTCACATCGGCGATGCGCCCGGTTGCGAATCCGCGGGCGAGACTTCGCGTCACATCGTCGAAACGCAGACCGTGGCTGCTTTGCTTCAACTGCCGATACGCCGCGTCGAACTTGTCGAGCAGCTGCCGCGCAGCGAGAGTCTGATCGGCAACTCGTCCCAACAAGACGGCCCGCGCATTGTCGATCAACGGCCGGTAGGCATCGACCAGGTCGTTTTCGATCGGCTTTTTATGGAAGTCCGTCGCGCCGGCGATGAGTTTCGCCGTCAGTCCCTTGCCGATGAATCCTTCCCAATCGCCACTGGCAGCGCAGCCAACGTTTGCATCGCGTGCTTTCCCAAAACGCTTGTCGGTAAACTCCAAAGCCGCCAATTTTGCGATGGCCGCATCCAACGCCTCGCCTTCAACTTGCTTGTGCCGCGGCAAAGCGTCCCACGCATCTTCGTCGGTTTCGCAAAACAGGTCGTACAGCTTGGTGACGACGTCGTGAATCTCCGACGAAACCGACCGCTTGATTTCTCCCTTGCTCAGCAGGTGCATCATCGTCACCAGACTCGCCGTTGATTCTCCGTCGAGTACTGTCTGCACCGCTTCGTTTCGCAGTTGCAAATCGTCCAACTCATCGACGATTCGCCAACCGGGCGGCAGGCCGAGTTCGAGACTGAAACTCGCCGCCAATTGTGAAAAGAAACCGTCGAGCGTCCCGACACGCAGGCGATGCAGACGACTGATAAGTTTTCTCAACAGGTCGAAGCAACCCTCGCGGGTCAATTTGGCGTCGCCGACGTTCTCCGCCAGTTCTGCGAATTTCCCGTCGTCGAGCGCCGCCTCGGCTAGTCGCGTTAACACGCGTTCGAGAATCTCGCCGGCCGCCTTGCGGGCAAATGTTGCTGCCAGAATGTGGTCGGGGGGTTCACCCGCTGCGATCTGCGCGATGAATCGGTTGGAAAGCTGGAACGTCTTTCCCGTGCCTGCCGACGCGCGAATGAGCAAGTGGGGAAACTCAGCGGCGGCGTTCATTATTCGACCTCCGCATCGTCAAGCCCGGAATTCGTGCCGAATTGTCCGTCAAGGCAAATGGCAGCGAACTCTTCGAAGAACGCAGGCGGCGGGCCGTTCGGTGGACCGAAGATGCCCGCACGAATGTCGCGGATGACTCCTCGCGCCGTTTCGTCGGCATCCGCCAAATCGTCGGCCGTCCATTCAGCAACATGATGGCCGATGGCGTCGAGCGATTTGGGAATGACGATGTAGCCGAGCCGCACGGTCGCCGGATCGACATCGGCAAATTTGTCAGCGGCATATTGCACCAGGTGGCGATAGAGCGGCAGTTGCAGATCGACCCAGTCATCGCGGCGGCGATGTGTCTTCTCCGGTTTGTTCGCCGACTCGCCGGTCTTGTAATCGAAGATGACAATCTCGCCGGTCGCGCGATTACGATCGATGCGATCAATGCGGCCGCGAAGATACAACGGCAGATCGTCGACGGTAAACGGAGCCGTTTCGTCTTTGATATCACACTCCGTCACCTCAATGGCCCAGCCTTCGGCAACCCATCCGGCTTGCCAGTCAGCGAACTTTTCCAGCCGATAACGAATCTGCTCGACCTGCACATTGACTGCCGCCAGCGGATGCTTTCCGAATTGCCTACTCACCTGGTCATCGAGCAGATCGTTCAACGCCTGCTTGACATCATCCGCAGCATCAGATGTGGCTGCTTCACTTTCGCCAAATGCCTTGAGGACCTCGTGCAATAACGAGCCGAATTCACCGCCGCCCAGTTCGTTGCCGCCGTCATCGATGCCTTCGAGCTTCAACCGATGTCGCAGGTAGTAACGGTAGGGACAGGCAAGGTAGTCTTTGAATTCGGTGACCTTCATCGACTTCAACTCGGCGAGCGGTTCCAGCGGCTGAGGTGGTGCAAAAACCGACTGCTTCCGGCCGGCGGTGAGGCTGCCCGCCAACTCGATGCGTGGCTTCAATTTCGATGATCCCCGCAAGAATCCGAGCGTGCGCAGAGCCATCTCCTGCGGCTCGCAAGCAAACAGTAACCGGCTGGGAATCAACGGATCGTTGTCGGCCGAGCGGCGGCCGGCGATCAACTTCAGTGATGTTCGCGACGCAGCGATGACCGACAACGCATAGGCGTCGCGGGCATAAATGCGGTTGTTGTCTTCCAAGCCCAGTTGACGCCGCAACTCGTTCGGCAGAAACAAATCGCTGTTACGCGATGCCGGCACCAGTCCGTCGTTGAACCCGCTCACAATCAACGCCGGCGCGTCGTCCAATGGAAGCTCCAACCAACCCAGCAATTCAACTGCCGTGTGATCGGCACGGGGCGGAACCGTCTGCCCGGACAACGATTGCAGCAGTAACCGTAACGCTTCCGCACAACTGACCGACGGAGCCAATTCGTCGGGGATGTCGCGTTGCGCCGCCAGCGCGTCGCGAATTGCATCACAGGCGGCGATGACATTCCACTCGTCCGCACAGTTCTGCGTGAGCGAAATTCGGCCGTAGACGTTGATGACAAGTTGAATGACGTCAACAACCCATTTGCCCAGCGGTCGTTTTGCACCACTCAATCCGTGAAGCAACCCCGCTTGCGTTCCATCACTGTCCGGTTCGCGATGCAATTCATCGAATACATTCCGCAACGATTGATAAGCACTCGAAGAGGCCCGCTGCCACTTGCCATCCAGCCGCGTCGGCAAGTGTGTCGAGCGGTATTGGTCGAGCTGAGTCAGCCAGTCGTCGGTCACGCCTTGGCCGGCCAGCCAATGTGCGATGGCCGGATGCCGCACTAGCGCAGCAAAGGCGTCGGGACGACGACTTTCCAGATAATCGGCGGTTGCTTTCAACAGCAAGCTAGGCCCCATCCGTGTCGCTGGAACGCCGACGCCGTAACGTGAGGGAACGCCGCACTCGGCCAACCGCTGCTGAATCGGCCCCACGAGGCGCTCGTCCGGCACGCCGACGGTGATTTCCTCTGCAGAAAAAACGCCGTCGAGTTTCGCCATCGCCAGCATGACGGCATCCGCCTGATCGCCGGATGTATCGACGACTTCGATCAATTCGCGGTCGAGATCAATCGGCACTTCGAGCCACGCGTCGGATCTCAGACAGCCGTGTTCGTCGAAGCGGTCGGAGAGTTCGTCCGGCGCGAAGACGACAGCCGTCACACCGTCGGCCACCTGGTCGAGCATCGCCCGTTGCGTGCGGTTCAAATCCACCATTCCAATCAGGACGATCTGTTTGTCCGTCGCGCATTCCCGCTGCGCGACGGCGAACAGGCGGGCCGTCTGCAAGTCCCACAATTCCAACTCATCAAGTCGCCGTAAGTAGTCGCGCTGAATTTCAGCCAGCGACTGCCACCGTGCAGATTCGTTGAACCCTTCGAGTTCATCCGCCCGCTGCACGACGTCACCGAAATCGAAACCATCGGCTGCCAACTCCCGATGCAGCCGCGAGAGCATCTCGCCCAACGACAACCAGGCGAACAAATCCCCATCGCCGGGGGGCTCCCGAATGACCTGCAGCAGCAGCTCGCGGTCGGCCTGTTTTAATGCCTCAATCCAGGCCAATCGTTGCGTGAAGTCGTCGGCAAAAGGGCGCTGTGCCACATACAACAGTTCAGGCAATCGCCCCGCGGTGATAATTTGCGGCGGCAACAGGATCAACGACTCGCGATCAGCCCGGTCGATGAGGATCTCAAGCAAACGACGGCCCGCGCGACCGCCCGGCAGCGCAACGACGACTTCAGACAGATCGGCGACGCCGTCGATCACTCGGTCTTCGAGCAACAACTGGGCCGCCGCCGCCAAAGCGGGCGACTGCCAATGAAGGAAACTACGCGTAATCGGCATTCGTTATCTGTCCAACAATCGATCCGTCTGACTTCCTCTCCAGCCGTTGGTTCCTCTAGTATCGTGCTTGGACCTGCAAACGGCAACTGCCACCACCAGCCCGCGGGGCAAGATTTGTCGTTGCACAAATGGCGTAAAGGGACATGCAAATCCCGGTAATATAAGCCTGAAGCGCAAGCGAAGGATGATTCCACCGCGATGCCAGAAAGCTCCTTCGCTTGCGCTTCAGGCTTGTATATTTGGGGGATTTTAGCCCTTTGTCTCCAATCCAAAAACTGAGGTCTGCAACTTCAAAAATCGCAATCAAGGGACTTCCAGGCGAAGACCCTCGCTTGCGCTGCGGGCTGATTATCGAGAACAAACTCAACTCCAGACTCAAGTAAACATAAAGGCAAACTGAGCATGACCGAGCAGAAAGCGACCAACATCACCTGGCACGGTCACCATGTCTCCAACGAAGACCGCTGCAAACTCAAAGGTCACACGGGATCGGTGTTGTGGTTCACCGGGCTGAGTGCATGCGGCAAAAGCACCGTGGCCAACACGGTCGATCACATTCTCCACTCGCGCGGCATTCACACCTACGTGCTGGACGGCGACAACGTTCGACACGGTTTGAATAAGAACCTCAGTTTCTCGGCCGATGACCGCGCCGAGAACATCCGCCGTGTCGGCGAAGTGGCTGCACTGTTTGCCGCCTCTGGCTGTGTGACGCTGACCGCGTTCATCTCGCCGTATAAAGCCGACCGCGACAAGGTTCGCGAATTGCTCGGCGACGGTCAGTTCATTGAGGTTTACGTCAACGCATCGCTGGAAACCTGCGAAGCCCGCGATCCCAAGGGACTTTACAAGCAGGCCCGCGCCGGAGAAATCACCGGCTTCACCGGCATCGACGATCCCTACGAAGCCCCCGAGAACGCGGAACTCATTCTCGATGCCGACACGAAGAGCATCGACGAGTTGGCCGAGGAAGTCGTGAGCTACCTGGAATCAAAAGGTCATCTCAGCCTGTAACGAAGAGAACGACGCAGATAGCTGCGGTGTAACACACCGCAGTGTCTGCAAACCGCTGGTTCGCACCTGCGCAAGAAATCCTAGAGAAATTCCCAGAATTTTCTTGCTCAGGGCGCGCAAACTGATCACACTTACGGAAACTCAACGTTCCCGCAAAGCTGATCGCTGAAAGCTGATCGCTAAAGAAGGAAGGGGCGGCCGGGGTCGGATTCCGGCGAGTTCTCGGCAAACTCGCTTAACGTTGGCGTCCGATCCCCAGCCGACACCAGGAGGGCAGGGTTGAAAACTTTCGTCAGTCTACTTACCTGATGAGTAGACGAATGGTGTGACGAATTCTGTCTGCTTTTCTTGCCAATTTTCCAATTTAGCCGACCCGCTTGCGGGGCCTGACGGCTTGATCGGCCCACACGGGGCAAGCCCCGCGGCGAAATGCTGGCTACTCTTTCGCGCTGGCTGCCGGCTTCTTCGCCGACGTCTCACCCCAGATGTACCAGTGCGGGGCGACGTAGACCCAGTGGCCCTTGGGCAGGTTTTCGTGACCGCCCCACTCGTTGCCCGCCCAGTAACCGTACTCGGTGAAAGCACCGTAGGTTGCGTCGGACGTCGATGGCACGGTTGCGGCAAACGGTAAACAGCCATTTCGCGAGATGGCCGTCCAATTCAGCCCGGTCTTGTCGACAAAGCCTGAGAAACGTTTCCTGAACGACATCGCGGGCCTGCTCGACATCGCCGGTGAGCCGATGCGCGTACCGCACCAGTTCACCCTCGAATCGATCGAGAGCGGACCGGATCCAGTCCCGGCTACCGTTCTGCCCGTTGTTGTTCATTCCAGAACTCGGCCAAATGCTGCGCTTCGTACCCTAATAGACGCACCAGTGGCTGCCGTCATAGCAAGATTCCGGGAATTTTGTGAATCCCGAAGCGGAATTGCCGGTGCGCGAGGTTGGCTGATGAAATTCCGAGAAACTCTACAGGGAAGGCATCCCTGGCGATCCGGATCGCGCGAGGACGGCGGAACGCCGCAGACGGCGTCCCCTGAAGCAGTGTTCCCCTTCTCGCCGCTTAGCCCCACTCTTCGTCGCCCGGTTCCTCTTCCGCATCGAGAATGCTGAGGTCTTTGGGCGAGAAGAATCGGTTGGCCAACATCCGCACGGGGACCAACATCACGATGAACAGTGGGAACAGAATTCCCAACCGCGGGCTGCCCTTAACAATCCACAACACCACCAGGCAGGCGAGCTGAAGCAGTGTGAATTTGTGAATCGTCGAAAGTGAGACGCGGCGAATGTAGTGCGTCGCCGGATAGAGCTTGGAATCCATCAGCCACAGGCTCAGCCGTTCGAAGAACTGGTTACCCGCCATCGAGACGATTCCCATAAACAGAAACAAGCCATACAGCACGGCCATGGGAATCATCTTGAGGTAGGACAACAGAAACAACGACAACCCCATGAGCAAATGGATGGCCAGCGCACTCACGCGGTTTTCGCGAACGTGAATGATCCGCTCGCGTGATTCGCCGCCGGGTGTGACCACTTCTTCAACCGTCGCCAGACTGCGAACGTGATTCACCGAGCGCACCGTGGTTGCAATGAGCCACGGAAATCCGAAGAACGGACACAACCCCACCAGGATGCCGCCGACGGCGAGATCGAGATGATACGCTTCCCCCTTTTGCAGTTTATGATCGGGGCTGTTGACGAGCCGCGCGGTAATGTTTTGATCGACGAACACCAGCACGGTCAGCAATAGCGCCGGGCCCGCAGAAGCAAACCAAACCCACATGGGTGCGCGCAACGGGTTGACGAACCACGCGCGGGGTGGATTGCTCTCCGCGACGACATTGGTTTCCGCAGCTGCTGAATTCTCACCAGTTGCCTCATTCTCAGGAGTCGTCACGGCGATTGCTTCCTCGACCGGCGGCGAATACGTTGGTCGGAAGGAAGATGGTGCAGGCAGCGCCGGTAGCGAGACGCTTTCCAACATGGGTGACAGCGCGAACAGCGACATGATTACGATTGCGATTGTGGGGCCGAAATCAGTCAGGAATTCGCGGAACCAGTGATTGAGAAAACGGCTGCGGCGAAATCGCGACAACGCCGTCGCCACGTACAATGTTCCCATCGCCAATAGCAGCGACAATAACGCTGTGTCGTGGTGTTTGTGGACTTCCAGATCGCTGAAGATATAGAAAATTCCCTTGCATGCCTCAAAGATGAAAATGAGCGAGATGAGCGCAGCAAAGATTTCGTCGGTGAACCGTGTGAAGAACCGCATCAGACAACTGGCATCGGTGACCGCTAGAATGATGAGAAACAGCGCCGTCCACAGTCCCACCCACACGCGCACTTCGAGAAACAGGGCACCCAGCCCAAGGTGATCGCGGCAAAGCTGATACAGGATGATGGTAAAAATCAACAACGGCCCGGTGCCACCCAGAATAACGAGCGGCTGGCCGGAGAATAGCGCATACAAGATCCCTCACATTGCGGAAGCGGCGATCATTTCGACAGCGCCGATGTAGCCATCGGTTGCAACTCCCAAAATGCCGCCAAACGTGACCGCGGGCGCCAGACAGGCGAAGAACAGGAACAGAGTCGATGCGAGGACCTTGGGGTGCAGTCCGTCGCGAAAGTCGCTGGCGTAATGCGGCAGCCGCCGACGCAGATCGTTGATCAGCCCGCCGAACAGCCGCCCGGAGTAACGCAGGGATTCGGGAATTGTTTCTTCGGCGTCGATTTCTGGAATCGGATCGGAGCGAACGTGAAACCGCTTGAACGCTTCGAGCAGTTCCTGCTGAGTGCGTACCTCGCCGGCTTCGTAGCGGAACTCGTCGTCCGACATCAGCCGGGCGATATTGGTCAGCGCGTCGAGATGTTCGACTGCCGCACCTGTCGGCCCCAACAAAATGATGAGAAAACGGGTTGGAATTCCGTCGGGAGCGCCCATGTTCAGCGGGCGGGCCAGTTGGATGAAGACAACAACGGGGGCAGCTAAGACATCGAGATAGGCATGGGGAACGGCTACCGCGTGGCCGATGGCCGTCGACATGCTGCCTTCGCGTTCCAGCAAAGCGGCAATAATATCGTCGCGGTGCTCCGCCGGCAGTCTTCCCTGCCCAACCAGCTGCGAGACTGCGTTCTGAAAGATGGCTGGCAGATCGGCAGCCTTGAGATTCAGCAAACACGCGCCATCACGAACTGCGTTTTCGAGCTGTTTCATCGAAGAGCGTCCTGCTGCTGCAACTGGCGTCGATCACGCGGATAACCATCATCAGCCATTCGCGGGAGTTGGCCATCTCGTTTCATTTGTCGATGGCCAAAGTGGTTGGGCGAAGGTTAGCAAAATGGGATATCGTGGTAAACAACAGGGCAAAGAATCAGTCTTAAACCGAAATCAAACAGCCCATGTTTCTCACTCCCCGCCTGAGTCGCCCTTGCGCGGCATGGTGAGTACCGTCCAATTGTCGCCGGCAAGAACGCGGGCAACCTGCACGATTTGCCCCGTGTGATATCCCGTGTGTCCCAATGCCCGCTGAATGGCGAGGACGACCGTGTGTGGTTCGTCGCGAACGGTGATTATTTTGGGCAGATCGGTGGGAGTGAGTTCGCCAAGCGTTTGAAAGAGAACGCCCCAGCCGCATTCCCAATGTTCGAGCAGTTGCTCGCGCGACGCAAACTCGTCGACGAATTCACCGTCGCGGTTGCGATTGGATTTTTCACCGTCGGTGGTGAGAAAGTCGGTCCACCGCGAGATGAGATTCCCCGCAACGTGCTTCATGATGACGGCGATGGAGTTCGTGTTGGAATCGAGCGGCCGGCGAAGTCGGTCGAAATCCAATTGCGCGACAGCCCCTTCTGCCAACTCTTTCTGTTTCTGAAATGTCTCCACCGTGGCGTCGAGAAAGAGTTGGCCCGACATGATGATTCTCTTACTTCTTGGGAATGTTGTTGAGCGTGTAATACGCTTGCTGATGCAACAACGGTCGATTTTTGGCGGAGCGAACGCCATCGAGGTGCAGTTCGTGCACGTGGCCGCGTTGCAGGCCGTCGATATACAGGCGGGCCGATTTGCCGTCGTCGGCAACGGTGACATTGGTAATCGTCGGCGTCGTGTGATCGACTTCCGGACTGCCGTAGGATGCCTGGAAGATGTAGGTGTAGGTCGTCAGTTTGTACGACTCGATATTCTGCACGGAATCGGGATCAACCGGATGCGTGAACGTCAGCTCGAAGCCATCGGATTTAGCACGCATCTCGTGGACTTCAAACGGAACCTTGCCGGTCCAGACCATGCGTTCGACTGCAAATGGTTTGGTACCCTGCGATCCCCAACCACGATTTGTTCCGCCGGCGAACATCGAACCATCCGGTCCGAATTCGAGGGGCAGCGTTCCGGAAGCGAATCCCTGTCGAAAGGGGAAGCAGGCTCCCTGGAATCGCCCGTCAACTTTTTCGAGAAAACACCGCATGACCGTACTGGCGCTCTGGTCGCCGACGAACATCTGCTTTTGGAAGGATCCGAATTTTCCGCCGCTGACATCGCAGGCAATACCGCTGGCCGACTTGCCCATTTTGGTATAAGGGAAGAGGACGGCCGGCGGGACGTATTCGGGAATCTTGTCGGCTTCGACCATAATGCGGCTACCACTTTTCGGGTCTTGCGGTCGGGTTTTCAGCACGCGTTTGACTTCGGGCAGGTCGAACCATTTGTTGCCGCCGGGATGACCTTGAAAGGAACCGGGCTTGAGGTGTTTGAGGCTGCAGGTGCCGTTCCACGGCCCTTGATTGTCGGTGTAGAAGACGTCGCCTGCCGCGTTGAGGCCCATTCCGCCCGGCGATCGGATGCCGCTGCAGGTGGGAATCAATTCACCGTCGGGCGTAATACGCACGCACCAACCGCGATACTTGCCGTTACTGTTGAACGATCCGGTGAGGCAAAGCGTGACCCAGATGTTTCCATCGCGGTCGAACTTCGATCCGAAAGCGTACTCGTGGTAATCGCCGTTGATATCCCAACCGGCGTTCACGGTTTCAAACAGGTCGGCTTTGCCGTCGCCCGTGGTGTCTTTAATCCGTGAAACTTCCGGCCGTTGGGTGACGTACAACCAACCGTCGCGATAGTCGAGACCGAGTACTTCGTGCAGACCCTGCGCGTAGCGTTTGAACGTGACCTTGGCGGGATCTTTAGAGTAGGCGTTTTCGATGAGATAAATCTCGCCGCGCCGCGATGAGACGACGACCGTGTTGTCCGGCAGGAAAGCAAACGCACCCGCTTCGAGTACGACCCCCTTCGGAACGGTGAAAGTCAACAACCGATAATAATCGTCTTCTGTCGCCGGCTTGTCCTGCGCGGGAAGGAGAGTCGCGGCGATCAAGAGGACAACCGACGCAAGGATACCAATTCGTAACATTTCAATATTCCTATGATTCCAGAACCAAACGACCATCGCTTGCGGTTTAGCGAACCTTCACCACTGTGCGGCGGCGAAACCGCCAGCGTGATTGAGAGGTTACCAGGCGTATTCGTGGACGATGGTTGCGGGTATTTCGCTGAGTGAAACCGGGATGATCAGTTCTTTTTGGTTACCAACTTTGCGAATGATTGGTTCTGCCGATCCGGAACGGACGCGAATTTTCAGGACGTCGTCGATCAGGAACCAGCCGTCATCGAGCTTCTCGATTTTCGCATTGGCAGCGGCGCGATACCACAAGTTTTCAACCGGCGCTAATGTGTTGATGGTCAACGTGCGTTTGAAGCCGGTGTCGGTGCCGTCCTTCACAGGTTGTGGATCGTCTTCGACTTCGATGGCGTTTGAACCATACCGGAAGACGGGACGGCGTTGTTTATCGAACCGGTAACCGCGAAAACGGAAACCGAGTTTCTCGGCGGAATTGCCCGGCCAGGCAGTTTCGCCCGATTCTAGTACCGCCAACGGCAGACCGCGCACCAGCGGCACGACAAGATCGCCCAACGGTCGCTGCCGACCCTGACCGCGACCGTTCCAATGCATCGAGGCATCGATGAACGCCCCCCGCCAGATCAAGGCGAGATCCAGATTGCCGGCGTCGAATGCAAGATGCGTTTTTTCGGGATAACCGACCGCAATTCCGCGAGCACTCAATCCCTCAAGGAAGTTGCGATAAATGATCGGTTCTTTTTCCGGCGTCAACACAATCGCCTGTTTGAGCAGGCCGAGCGGAATCGGCGCTCTGTTACCTTCGGCCAGGTAATCCCAGATGGCGACGAGTTGTTGCTGCGTGTCGCCGTCTAGCACTGCGGGAATCACGCTGCGACCGCTGGGCCATCCGGTGGGCATGCGCGTGCCGGGCCGATAACGGAACGGCTTGAGCATATAGCGGTGAAACCAATCGGCTCGCAGGCGGCGGGTCATGGTTTGCAAGTCGATCGATTGAATGCCGGTCGCCTTGTACTGGCCGAAGTTGTGACACTTGATACAGGAGAGCGCCTTTTCGCCAACAATGAATCGGCCGGTTGCAATGGTGCGCAGTTTCGGCTGCTTGGGTTTGGGGATTTCGACTTCGGTTTTGACATCGAGTTTGGCAAACGCTGTGGCAAGGGCGCCGACATTCGCGCCGCCGAACTTCGGCATCCGCGTGTGCATGTAAGGGCGGTTGTCTGCACCGTTGTCGAGAACCTGTTTCATCCAATCGAGTCGGAGTTTGTCGCCGACACCGTTCAGATGCGGCGGAATGCGGCCCTCGTCGCCCATCTCGGGAATCGTTCCTATGAAGAGCGCGTTGCGGCTTTTTTCAACTCCGCCAATTTCGTTGCGTTGATGGCAGGCGTAGCAATTGAAGGCGGCAAGCGTGCGGGCAATGCGGTCTTCGTCTTCGATGGGTTTGGCGGGCGATGACAGGTTGGAAATTGCGCTGCCCAACGTTTCCCGTTGACGGGCCGAGAGATGGAATTGCGGAATGCCCTGTTTTGGTTTCTCGGCGAGACAGCCGCCGGAATTCTTCAACTGTGTAAGCCTTGGAGCGGGCAAGAGAGCTTCGAGCGACTTGTTGATATCTTTCTTCTCATGGCACGATGCACAACCAAGTTGCGTGAACAACTGCCGGCCCTGTTTGACCAGATCGGAATTGAGGACGAAGACGTTCTTGTCATTCTTATCTTTAACGGCTTTTGATGGCGGTGGCGTGTTCTTGTCGGGCGAGATGGAGGCGTAGGCTTCTTGCTTCGGGACGCCCGGTCCTTCAAAGTGCAGTTCGAGCGTCCACTCGCCGCCGCCTTGCGCGTAATCGACGCGGATAGCATGTGCGCCGGCGGTGAGCTTGGTCGCCGCTGTTTTCACGGTATGTGGATGGACGCCGTTGTTGTCGATGACACGATTGCCGCCGATAAATAGCTGGCTGCCATCGTCCGATCCGAGATGGAAAGTGTAGTTGCCGTCGCGCGGCACATGCAGAAAACCATCGAACCGCATACCGAAGTTCGACGTCTTTCCTGCCGGCGTCAAATCGAACGCAGCGGTTGTGCCGGTCCTGTAGGGTTTCAGCTTGCCGAAGTCAGGAAGTTGATCCCAGTTTCCATCAAAGGCGGCAAAGCGAACGTTGGGTTTCTTCGATTCAAAAACGATTCCCTGCGCCAGAAAGCTAGCAATGTCTTTCGCCTCATTCCCCTTGAGGTTGAGACTCGGCATCCGCCCAGAGGGGCGGACCTGGTGCGGGTTCTGCAAGAACTGTGTGAGCGAGGGGATGGTGTACTTTGCTGCTAAATCGCCCAGCGGCACCGAATGCGGCGGCAGCGATTTCTGATCGCCCTGCCGTGGTGCGTGACACGCGAGGCAACCGACACGGTGAAACAACGAATTGCCACGGCCAACGGCCTGCGGATCGACACGTTCTTCCGCAATGGTTCCCGAGGCGGCCAGAAAATGGACGAGCGCTTCGACCTCTTGTTTCGCCCGTTCGGCCGATTGGGCGGCGAACAGCGTCGGCATGGTGCTGCCCGGTTTGACGGCTTGCGGGTTGGCGATGAACTTCCGCAAGTATTCAACACGGACACGTTTGCCGACGTCATCGAGAATGGGGGCCTGCTTGGGGATGATGGAACCTTCGAACGATTTGTCGATCGCGTGACACGACGTGCAATTCAATTCGCCCAACAGCAACTGTCCGCCGCGATGCGCATCGGCATCCTCATCGCTGTAGAAACGCTCGAAGGCGGGAACGATGGGGTGAGAGGCGACCGTCGTTTTTTTGGCGTCGTCGGCGGCAAACAGAGGTGTTGCCATGACGGCGAGCAAGAGGCCCGCTGTGACTAATGTTGATCGGCCGGTTGGGTGCCACTGGCGTGTCGCCAGTGCCTTGCACGCTGCACTGGCGACACGCCAGTGGCACCCGTCAACAGAAAATTGACAGGTATTCCAGACGCTTCGCCAACGAGCCATGCAATCTCTCCGAGACATACGTTGATTTGCCGAACGGGCCGCGCCTTAGACCGGGCGACTACCGTGTCAGTTTCGACAGAGTCTAGCGTTTATCGCCGACGGGGTACAACGTGCGGGGTGTTGCCCGGCGGCGAAGCGGTGACGGGGCGAATGACGAATGCTGCCGGTTGACGCGGCAACGTCGAACGGGGACGATAGATATAGAGGGCAGACGGTTCTTGCATGAGACTGCCAATCGGGGTGAGTCGGTCATGAATTCTTGGGGCAATTCAACACGATACAATCGCCGCCGCTGCTTGCAGGTTGGCGCGTCGGGAGTGCTGGGGCTGAGCGCCGTCGAGTTGGCGCGGCTGCAAGCACTTTCGGCCCCAAGCGATGCCGCCGCCAATCGACGCGCCAATTCCTGTGTGTTCATTTTTCTGTTCGGCGGACCGAGCCACATTGATCTGTGGGATATGAAGCCCGAAGCGCCGGTGGAGGTTCGTGGCGACTTTCGTCCGGTGGCGACGAACGTGCCGGGAGTGGATCTCTGCGAGCACTTACCGTTGTTAGCGCAGCAGATGGACAAGATTTGCCTGCTGCGGTCGATGACGCATCACATGCCCGTGCATGGCCCGGCGTGCAGCGAGATTTATTCGGGCCGCGAATATTTCGGGCCGCCGGTGACCGATCAGGCGCGGCCGCAAGATTGGCCGTCGCTGTCGTCGCTCATAACGCGATTCGGCCAGCAGCGCCGGGGGCTGCCGAACTCGGTGGTGTTGCCGTGGTACACGCAGTTCGTCGGTCAGGACCGCCGCATTGCCGGCCAAACCGGTGGCCGGATGGGTGAGGAGTTCAATCCGTTTCTGGTCGAAGGAAATCCAAACGACAAAGAGTTCCGCGTGCAGGGACTGAGTTTGCCGGCGGAAATGACGTCGACACGATTCGAGCGGCGGCAGCACTTGCGCAATCAGTTGCAAACATTGGAAAGAGACCGTTTCGCCGGCATCGAGAAGACGGAGTTGGTCGAAACAAATTATCAAACGGCGTTGTCGATGCTGGAAGATGCGCGCGTCGGCCGGGCGTTTGAACTGCAACGCGAAAAAGCGAAGATGCGCGAACGGTACGGCAAGTCGCGCATTGGACAGAGCCTGCTGTTGGCTCGGCGGTTGGTGGAAACGGGGGTGTCGTTGGTCGGCGTGAACTGGGACGATGATCACAAGGACGACAAGGTCTCGCCGCATTGGGACACGCACGTCGAGAATTTTCCGAAACTGAAAGACCGACTCTGCCCGCCGTTCGATCGCGCGCTCTCGGCGTTTGTTTCCGATCTCGCCGACCGCGGTTTGCTGGAGACGACATTGGTGGTGGCGGTCGGCGAGTTCGGTCGCACACCGAAAGTGGGGGCCGTCACCCAGAACGGCATGACCAAAAAAACGGGCCGCGATCACTGGCCGCACGCCTTCACCGCCGTATTGGCCGGCGGCGGCATTCGCGGCGGACAAGCCTACGGCTCGACGGTCGAAAACGGCGGCTACGTCAAAGAAGGACCGGTTTCGCCGGCCGACCTTTCGGCCACGGTGTTGCGACATCTGGGCATCGACCCGTCGCTGGAATATTACGATCGGTTCCTGCAAATCCGCCAGCGATTGAGCCAGGGGCGAGTGGTGCCCGGGCTGGGATAAACGTCGCGTCGTGCGTTCACGTCATTATTGGCGATGCCCGATCAAAACGAACTGTCAGCCGCCGGTGCGCCGCTGGGTAAAGGTACTCTTCTTATTAGTGGTGGGAGCACGATTGGGCTTGGGAACAGCCTCCTTCATCAGCTTCGCTCGTTCGCTGGTCGGCTTTTGCGACTCCTTTTCGGTTTCCGTCTTTTTCTGCTCGCGGCGCTTCGTGGCGGTGGCAAGCTTTTTCTGGGCAACCCGCCGTTCCCGTTCTTTTTTCTTCTGCTGTTTGTTCTTTGCCATTTTTCAATTCTCCGGGAAAGGGGGTGTTCTCTTTGCGACGCCGCGATTGTCTCCGAAAAAAAAAGCCGACGAAATTCGTCGGCTTCATTGTCTCTCGGAATGTCACGGCGTCTAAATCGGACGCACGTCCTCGGCCCGTGGCCCTTTGGGTCCACTGCCTTCGGTGTACGACACTCTTTGTCCTTCTTGAAGTTCGTCGTAGCTCACATCGACAAGGTTCGACATGTGGAAGAACATGTCCTTGCCGCTGCCATCATCGATGAACCCAAAACCTTTGTCCGTCAGCCGTTTGATTGTGCCTTCTGCCATCTTAAAGCCCGTTTCCTGAAAGTATCACTATGGAGTCGCCTGACACAACGAGTTCAGGACGCTCACTCACAGCAATTAAGTCTAACCGGGACCACGGACAAAACAAGCGGAAAGACAATAACGGCCGCCGCCGCAGGCAGGCTGTCGCCGGTCAAACCATGTCTTTCAGAGCTTTCAGCGGCTGAACTTTGACCACATTGCGGGCGGGTTTGGCTTTAAAAACGGTTTCTTCTTTCGTGAACGGGTTGATCCCTTTGCGGGCTTTGGTCGCCGGCTTGCGGATCACTTTCACTTTCAACAGGCCGGGAACGTTGAAGACGCCCGGACCCTTTTTGCCAAGATTCTTGCCAATCAACGTGCCAAGCTCGGTGAGAACGCCTGCCACATCCTTCTTGTTCAGGCCCGTGCCTTCCGCCAATGCGTTCAGGACTTCGGTCTTGGTCATCGGCTTGGCCGGAGCTGCTTTCTTCTTCGCCATTGGAGTTTCTTTCAGTATGGGTTGGGTAACTGGAATGTATTGGAATGCGGAAGGTTATTGCGTGTGCTGGTGAATGTCAATCGGTTGAGGCACATGCGAATCTGATCTTTGAAAGTCTGGCCCGAGTGTTTCCGCAGCGAAATACGAACAGGTACCCCTGCAATACAACTGTTGGGGGTTAGCGCTGTGTTCGGTTTCTTGTATCTGGTGGTATCGCAGTTTTGATTGGTCGGCCGAGCCGGTATGATGGAGTGACGGGGAACGTTCCCCTGCGAGTCGCGACTCACTGGCTGGCGCGCCGTCTGTCTTGATTGACCTGAAAGTAGAACCTGTCCGATAACCCGGTTGCGGTTGTTCGTGATACTTCCAAGCAAGTGTCCGCGTGACCCGTCAGAGGGTTTTCGGACGACTTGTAAATAGAGAAAACCCCGGCGGGATCGATGTCGAACGGTTCAACGAATGCACGGCTGCTCAACGTCGAGGGGCTTTCGTATCGCTATCCCAATGGATATCTGGCAATTGACGACGTCAGCTTTTCGATCTCCCCCGGCGAGACAGTCGGGCTGGTTGGCCCAAGTGGGGCCGGCAAATCGACTTTGTTGATGCATCTGAACGGCCTGTTGCCCGAGAAGATTCCGTCCAAAGCGCAAGCAGCGGCGGAAGCGGTGATTACCGTCTGCGGGATTCCGTTGGTGAAGGACGATCTGAATGAGATCCGCCGGCTGGTTGGTTTTCTGTTTCAAGATCCCGACGATCAACTGTTCTGCCCAACGGTTCGCGAAGACGTGGCGTTCGGCCCGTTGAATCTCGGGTTGCCCTCGGCCGAAGTATTGGAACGCGTCCGCAGCAGTTTGGACGAAGTCGGTCTGCCCGACTTTGGTGAACGCAGCACGTTGCAGTTGAGTTTCGGCGAGCGAAAACGCGTCTGCCTGGCGGGCGTGTTCGCCTGCCAGCCGTCGCTGTTGGTACTCGACGAACCTTCAAGTAACCTCGATCCGCGCGCACGAAAAAACCTGCTGCGAATTCTGCGCGGCTTCGAGGGCGGGCAACTGATCGCAACGCACGATCTCGACCTCATTGTGGAGTTATGCGACCGCGTGATCGTGCTCGATGAAGGCCGCCTGCATGCCGACGGATCGCCCGAGCAGGTGCTCAGCGATCAATCGTTGATGGAACAACACGGCTTGGAAGTTCCCCTGCGGCTGACGTTGCGGCAGTCGGCTGTAAAACCGGGTTAGCCGCGGAGCGCTCCGGCCGGGGTGTGTTCGGCGAGATCGGCAATCATTTGCCCGGTGGCCGCTTCGGCCGCTTGTTCCCAGTTTTCTTCGCCGAATTGACTGGCGAAGGATTCGCTGCGGAACGCGAAGTTGATGCCGCGCGAACTGTTGACCAACGCCCCCAAACCGTCCGGCGTGAAACCGGCCGCGACATCGGCCGCCGTGCCTCCCTGACTTCCGTAACCCGGCACCAGCAGCGGCACATGTGGCATTGCCGCTCGCAACTCGGCCAGTTCCTCGGGATACGTCGCCCCGACAACGCCGCCGACGATTCCAAAAGCACCGCCGTCCGCCGTGTCCGCCGCGAGTTCTTCGACCGCTTGCGCGATGTGCCGATAGTGCGGCACCGCCGGAGAACCCGGTTCCAATTCCGATTGCCGATCCTGGAACGTCCCCGCGCCGGGATTACTTGTGCGAACCAAAACGTAAATGCCCGCCCCGCGTTCTTTCGCCACGTTGACGAACGGCTCCAGCGTATCGCGACCCAAATACGGGCTGACCGTCAACGCGTCGGCTCCCCACACGGCGGCTTTCGGATCTTCGCCCGCCAAATATCCACGAGCATACGCTTCCGCAGTCGAGCCGATGTCACCCCGCTTGGCATCGCAGATGACAATCAAACCCTGCTGTCGCGCGTAACGAATGACGTTCGCCAACGCCTGGCAACCGGCCGGTCCCCACTCTTCAAAAAAGGCAGCCTGCGGTTTAACGGCCGGCACCAGTGAAGAGACAACATCGATCAGCCGACAGCAGAATTCCTCGAACGCAGCGGCGACCGTTGCCGTCTCGTCCAACTGCCGTTTGCGGGCAGAATCGATCACGTCGGCGGGCAGCAGGTTGAACCGCGGATCGAGTCCGATCAATGCCGGGGTCTGTTTCGCAATAACGGCCTGATGCAGGCGTTCGGCGTAGCTTAAAGCGTCGGTCATAACTGGTTACGTGGCCTACTGTTATGTGTTCGTTCGATCCATCTGGACGCGCGACGGGGATTTTGACACACTCCCACGCCTTGTACGTGTCCGATAAGTTTCCGACGGGACGCAGCCCGTTGGCTTTGCGCCGTTTGTGCGCTATGTGTCGCAATTGTTGGAGCAGTCAGTGATGAGTGTGTCGATAGTCGTTCCGATTTTCAACGAAGTCGAGAACATCCAATTGCTGTACGATTCGATCGATGCCGTCGTGCGCGGCCTCGGTCGTGAATACGAGATTCTGTTCGTCGATGACGGCTCGAACGACGGATCGAATCGTGAAATGCGCCGTTTGGCTGCCGACGACCCGCATCTGAAAATCATCGAGTTCCGCGGCAACTTCGGGCAAACGGCCGCGATGTCCGCCGGCATTCAGGAAGCGACCTGCGATGTCGTCATCACAATGGACGGCGACCTGCAGAACGATCCGACCGACATCCCGATGATGCTGGAAAAAATCGACGAAGGCTACGACCTCGTTCACGGCTGGCGAAAAAACCGGCAGGACACGTTTATCAACCGGCGGCTGCCTTCCATTCTCGCGAATAAACTCATCTCAACGGTCACACGATTTCCTGTGCAAGACTTGGGTTGCACGCTCAAGGCAATTCGCCGCGAGGTGGCGGCCGAAATTCCGTTGTACGGCGAAATGCACCGCTTCATTCCCATCCTTGCACATTGGCGCGGTGCGCGGTGTGCCGAAGTTGTCACCAGACATCACCCTCGCCGTTTCGGGACGACAAAATACGGCATGTCGCGGACTCTCCGTGTGCTGCTCGATTTAATCACTGTGAAGTTTCTGATTCGCTACCTCGAAAGTCCGATGCGATTGTTCGGCGGACTGGGGCTGATCAGCGGGACCGTCGGCACGTTGGCCGGCGGGGCAACCATTGCGATGAAGTTGTTCGGCCAGATCGACATGACCGGCAACCCGTTGTTGTTGCTCGCCGTGTTCTCGACGATGGTCGGCGTGCAATTCTTCGTACTGGGAATGCTGGGCGAACTCGGCGCGCGGATTTACTACGGCATGGACAATCGCCCCACCTATGCCATTCGGCATCGGGTTAATTTTGAAACCGATCACGACGCTGCCGACGCCGTTCCGCAGCGACGGGCCGCTTGAAATCAGATTTGCCCAACGGCGATCACAAATACGATCACCGGAAAGAGAAGTTCCGAATCGACAATTGGGGTGGCTGGGGTCGACCAACGGGAGCCCCCAGCGAGCGCGTAACCTGGGGGCTACGCTCCGAAAACTCCGCTTCGACCCCAGCCACCCTCAGCTGGAACTAATTAACTGTAATGACAACACCCGACGATTCAGCACTCTCTGAAATTACGCCATCCCTGCTTGAACCAACCGGGCGGCGATTGTGGTGGATGATTGCCGGATTGGGTGTGGTGGCGAGCGTCGTGCTGTTTTTCGAGTTGGGCGACTTTCGTTCGTTTGGCACGCATGAGGCCTATGCCGTCGTTCCGGCGCGAGAGATGATTTCGTCGGGCAATTGGGTCGTCCCGCGATCGGCGGGGTTGCCGCGATTGCGAAAGCCGCCGCTCAGTTACTGGGTTGTCGCCACTTCGTCCACTTTGTTCGGCGAGATGAATGAATGGACGGTCCGCGTGCCAGCAGCGGTTTCGGCGTTGTTATTGGCGATCGTCATCGGTGTTTGGGCGGGGCGCTGGTATGGAAGGACCGCCGGTTTGGGCGCAGCGCTTGTGCAATTGACTTCGGCCTGGGTCATCATTTACGCCCGCAAAGCCGAAGTCGATATGCTGCTCTGTCTGCTGACGACGTCGGCCATGTTTCTGATCGCCGAGAGTCGAAGCGATGAATCTCGCGGCCGGGCATTTCTCCGTTGGTGCGGAATCTTCGCTTTGGTGTCGGTGTCGTGGATGGCAAAGTTTCATTACGGCCCGGCGATGGTGATGATACCGTGCGTCCTCTATTTCTTGTTGCAAAAACGATTCCGATCTTTGCTGCATCTGGCGAATCCGGTCGGCTTGCTGATGGCGGCTGCAGCGGTACTCATTTGGCCGTATCTGGTGTTGCAGCAAATGCCGGAGGCGTGGGACATCTGGAAGCAGGAGACCGTTGGCCGTGCCGTGGGCAGTTTGAATCGACAGCCGCTGTGGTTTTACGTTCCGTATCTGCTGTGGTTGCCGTTGCCGTGGACCGGGTTCGTACTCTATGCGATTCCGGCCAGCCTGCGCAAAGCGTGGAAGCAGCAGGATGCCCGGGAACGGTTCCTATGGATGTGGGCGGTGGCGCATCTGGCCATCGTCACCGTGTCGGCCGACAAGCACAAACACTACTTGAATGCGATGCTGCCAATGTGCTCGTTGCTGGCGGGTCAAACCTTCGTGCGATTTCGGGCGTGGTTGGCGCAATCGCAGCCGAAACTGCCAAACCGTTTTTCCGTCGTGGGAACAGTTGCCTGCCTGTCTGCGGTCATCGGTGTGGCGTTGGTGTCGGAACAGAAGTTGCCACAGATGTCGGTTGCAATCATCGTGCTGACCGGGCTGATGGCAGTCGGCACATTCGCGGCTTTGTGGCTGGCGACGGTGCGAAAACCGGCAGCCGCCGGCTATACGGCCATCGCCACTTTTCTGGGCGCGTATGTCTGCGTGATGGCGTGGATCATGCCGGCCCGCGATCATCGCCAACAAACCACGGAGTTTGCGCACGCAATCCGCCAGGAGTTTTCGGCCGATCACGACATTGTCGCGTTCGGTATGGAAGAAAAAGATCCGTTGGTTTTCTATCTCGACGAACCGGTCTCGCGTCTGCAAACGGCGGCGGCAGTCGAGGAGCGGCTGAATCATCAGGGCCGATTGTTACTGGTGACCTACGAACCCCTGGTCGCGAAACTGCACGATTTCAAAGGGCTTCGCGAGGTGACACGGCTCAAGCCCGATCCGGCACGAGTCGCGCCGAAACATCCGCCGTTGGTTGTGCTGGAATTGACGCGACCTGCGACTGCATCTCGCTCCGATTGATTGCCGTCTACTTCGCGGCTTTCTTGCCGGTCAGTTCGCCGTAAACGTGTTCGATGTTCTCGATTCGTTCCTGCACATCGACGCCGGTCCATTCCTTGTACCACGGCAGACTGATCGACGACTTGATCTCTTCGAGCGACTTGCCGCCGTCGATGCCTTGCTGCACGGCCTGCCTTAGCTCGACGAAATAGCGTCGCTGGACGGCGATGAGTTTCTTGTCGCGGGGGTCGCCGTGTCCCGGCGCAAGTTTCTTGATGGGCAGTTTCTCCAACTCCGTCAGCACGCGAATCCAGCTTTCGGTATCGCTGTCGCCGGTGTAATTGAACGCGCCGTTCACGCAGGAATCGCCGGTGAAGGCGATGCCGTGTTTGGGCAGCCAGGCAATCGCATCGCCGGCGGTATGTGCGTGTCCAAAATAAATCAACTCGACGCGTTGTTTGCCGTCGTCGATGACCAACTTCTTGGGAAACCACAGATCGGGCTTCTTATATTTCAGCTTGCCATACTCATCGGGCTTTTCCGTCTGCGACTTCTCAAAGCCGGCGATGCCCTTGGTGTCGAACAACTGTCGGCTGTTTTCCGAAGCAATCATCACGGCTCCGAGCTTGTCGAAGACGACATTGCCGTCGGCGTGGTCGCCGTGATAGTGCGTGTCGAAGACATAACGGATTGGCTTGCTGGTCGTCTTGCGGATCTCCTTGATGATGACCTCCGCCTGATTCGGAAAGTTGGCGTCGATCACCAGCACGAAGTCTTTGAAAATAACCCAACCCTGATTGCAACCGATGAACTCCGGCTTGGTTTGTGTCTTGCGAAACCAGACGCCGGGCGCGAGTTCGGTGACGGTCGTCTCGGTGGGGACAAACCACCCCGAAGCAAACCCGGCCACACCAACGATGACGGCCGTTGTGAGGACGAGAATCAACCCGCGTTGCTTATGCATGGTGCCGGCCTTTGGTTGCGAACAGTTGCGTTGACAATGGTGGAAAATCATGTCTTTCAGTGTATCGCGAGAAAGCAAAAGTTCAAAACGGGTGAATGCTCAAATGGCGAGCAGGGGCAGCTTTGTCTTTGACAGACTGGCATTTCCCCCTCGTGCGCGGGAAAATCAAGACAGGATGAAATGCGATCACTTTTCCGACCATACAGGGAGTGCGGCAATGACCAAGCGATGGGCGATGGCGGTGTGCGGACTGGTGCTGTGCAGCATGATGGCATCGGGTGCAGCCGCAGATAAGACGGCGAAACAGAAGAAAGCAGCCCCGCTGAAATTGCAGACCCGCTTACGGGTGCCGGTGGAAAAAGGCAGCTCGCTGTTCCGTACCGTCAATCGAACGGTTGAGTGGTCACCCAAGCAGACGGCGATCATCGTCTGCGACATGTGGGATCTGCATCACTGTTTGAATGCGACACGACGCGGAGGCGAGTTGGCACCGCGAATGAATCAGGTGCTAACCGCTGCACGTAAACAGGGCATCACCGTCATTCATGCCCCCAGTAGTTGCATGAAACCGTACGAGAAACATCCCGCTCGTTTGCACGCACAGAACACGCCCCGCTCGGAGAATCTGCCGAAAGACATTGGCAGTTGGTGCTATGTGATTCCCGAGGAGAAGAAGGGCCTTTATCCCATCGATCAATCGGATGGCGGCGAAGACGACGATGCTTTCGAACATCGCCAATGGGCCGCCCGGCTCACCGCGATGGGCAAGAACCCACGTGCGCCCTGGACGAAACAGACCGACGGACTGACGATTCTCGACAACGATTTCATCAGCGACAATGGCGAAGAGATTTGGAGCATCATGGAGACGCGCGGCATCGAAAATGTCGTTCTCCTCGGCGTGCATACCAACATGTGCGTGTTGGGTCGCCCGTTTGGGTTGCGGCAGATGGCTCAGAACGGCAAGAACGTCGTACTGATGCGCGACATGACCGACACCATGTACAACCCCGCGATGAAGCCGTTCGTCAGTCACTTCACCGGAACCGACCTGATCGTCGAGCACATCGAAAAGCACGTCTGCCCGACAATTACCAGCGTCAGTTTGTTGGGCGGAAAACCGTTTCGTTTTCAGAACGACAAACGGCCACATCTGGTCATCGTGACGGCCGAGCGTGAGTATCGCACAAACGAATCACTGCCGCCCTTTGCACTGGCCGAGTTGGGACGCGACTTCAGAGTCAGTCACGTTTACGGCGATCCGAAGGACCGCAACAACTTGCCGGGCATCGAGATTCTGGACGAAGCGGACATCGCTCTCATCAGCGTGCGCCGCCGCGTGTTGCCGCAGGCCCAGATGGACGTCATTCGCCGCTTTGTCGAATCGGGCAAGCCGGTACTGGGAATCCGCACCGCCAGCCACGCCCTTTCGATCCGGGACAAACCGGTCCCCGAGGGATACGCCGCATGGAATGAATTCGACGCCAACGTGATCGGCGGAAACTACACGGGCCATCACGGTGCCGGCCCGAAGGTGACCGTCACGGCAGCCGATGGCGCCGCAGCGCATGCGATTTTGAAGGGCGTCGATCCGTCCAGCTTTGTTGGCAACGGTTCGTTGTACACGAGCAAACCGCTGCGGGAATCGACACAGCATTTATTGACCGGTACGGTCGAAGGGCATGAGGCGGAACCGATTGCCTGGACGAACATCCGTACCGATGGCGGTCGCACGTTTTATACGTCACTGGGCCACATCGACGATTTCAAGCAACCGGCATTCCGGAGTCTGCTTTCCAACGCCGTCTACTGGGCCGCCAGCCTCGAAGTTCCAGCACAAATTCCCACCGTCAAAGTCAGCAAGACTGCGACAAAATAATCATCCAATGCTTGCGGTTTAGCGGTCGCACGGCGCTCATTCGCCCCAACCGAGGTCTCCATGAAATCCAAGTTCTACGTCCTTGCCGCCGTCGCCGTTTTCGTCGTCGGTTCGTACACCTTCAGTTCTGCCCAGAAGGACAAGGCGACCTCCAATTGGTCGCTGATGATGGTTCCCGGCGTGTGGGACGATCAAACGGGTGGGCGGTTCGCGAAATACGATGGCTTTGCATGGTATAAGTGTCGCGTGACCATTCCCGGCTCTTGGCGAGATAAGGATTTGACGCTGACGGTTGAAGCGGTCGATAACGCGCACGAAGTGTACTTCAACGGCGTGAAACTGGGCGGTGCCGGCTCGTTTCCTCCCAACTACAAAAGCGGGCTGGCCGAGAAGAAAACGTATACCGTCCCGGCCAAACACGTTCAGCGGGCAGCCGAAGAAAATATCATTGCGGTGCGGGTGTTCGATCACGATGGTCGCGGTGGATTCAAAGCGGCTGCTCCTGTCATTCACTTCGGCAAACAGGCGATTGCGCTTAACGGCACCTGGGAATTCCGCACGGGCGACGATCTTGCCTGGGCGAAATCGCCTACCAAGCTCACAAGTACCGCCGTCTTCTGGCGGGTGATGGAGAAAGAGCGGGCATTTAAACTGGCTAACGAAACCGACCCGGCATTGTCACCCGAAGCGGCGTTGGCCCGCTTCACAATTCCCGACGATCTCGAACTCGAAACCGTGTTGGCCGAGCCGGTTGTCTCGCAGCCGACGTTCTTCAACTTCGACGAACGCGGCCGCATGTGGGTGTTGCACTTCAAGCAGTATCCTTTTCCCGCCGGTTTGAAGATGGTGAGTCGCGACAAGTATTGGCGGGCCGTTTACGACAAAGTGCCGCCAGCGCCGCCGAATCATTTTCGCGGGGCCGACAAGATCACCATTCACGAAGACACCGACGGCGACGGCGTCTACGACGAACACAAGACCTTCGTCGATGAATTGAGCATCGTCACTTCGTTCACTCGCGGTCGTGGTGGAATCTGGGTACTGAACCCGCCCTATTTGATGTTCTATCCCGATGCGAACAACGACGACATTCCCGATGGCGACCCGGTGGTTCATCTGCAGGGGTTCGGCATCGAAGACACACACTCGTCGGCCAGCAATTTGCGGTGGGGACCCGACGGCTGGTTGTATGGCTGTCAGGGCAGCACCGTTACCGGCCACATTCGCCGCCCGGGCGAGAAGAAGGCCGTGCATTCGTTGGGTCAGTTGATCTGGCGGTATCACCCCGAAAGCAAACGCTACGAAATCTTCGCCGAAGGGGGCGGCAACTCGCAGGGGTTGGAGTTCGATTCTAAAGGCCGTGTTTATTCCGGCCACAACGGCGGCAACACCCGCGGATTTCATTACGTGCAGGGCGGCTATTTCCAGAAGGGATTCAGCAAGCATGGGCCGCTGTCGAATCCGTTTTCGCTCGGCTATTTCCCGGCGATGAAACACGCCAACGTTCCCCGATTCACGCACGACTTCATCATCTACGACAGCGGACAATTGCCCCAGAAGTATCAAGGGATGCTGTTCGGCGTCGAACCGATGCAGGGGCAAGTCGTGCAGAGTGAAATCACAGCCGATGGCTCGACGTTTCGCACAAGAGACATCATTCGGCCGATTGCCACCGACGACAAACGGTTTCGGCCGGTGCAAATTCAGGACGGACCGGACGGCGCGATTTACGTCTCCGACATGTACGAGCCGCAAATCAGCCACCGCGAACACTTCGCCGGGCAAATCACAAAAGATGATGGGCGTATCTACCGTCTTAAAGCCAAAGGCGCAAAGCCGCTCGCGCCGTTTGATTTGAGTAAGAAGTCAACGACCGAGTTGATTGCCCTGTTCGATTCACCCAACAAATGGACGCGGCAAACCGCGATGCGGTTGCTGGGTGATCGCAAGGACAAGACGGTCATTCCGTTGTTGAAGAAACTTCTGGCGAACCAAACGGGACAGCCCGCGCTCGAAGCACTGTGGGCGTTGAACTTATCCGGCGGCTTCGACGAGCAACTTGCGCTGCAGACACTACAGCACAACGATCGCGATGTGCGGTCGTGGACCGTGCGATTGTTATGCGACCGCAAGCAGGTTTCTAAATCGGTTGCAAAGCGATTGATCGACATGGCCGTGGACGAGGTTTCGGTCCACGTTCGCAGCCAGTTGGCATGTTCCGCCAAACGTCTGCCGGCCAATCAGGGGTTGCCCATCGTCCGCAATTTGCTGTCGCACAGCGAAGATGTTGGCGACGTGCATCTGCCGCTGCTGCTATGGTGGGCGATTGAAGCGAAGTGCAAATCCGACTCCGGCGCAGTTGTCGCGCTGTTCAAGGATGAGCAAATCTGGTCGGCACCGATGGTCGAGCAACACATTCTGGAACGCGTGATGCGGCGGTTCGCAATGGCCGACACGCGGAAGGACTTCATCCTCTGTGCACGGCTGTTCGATCTCGCACCGAATAAGAGTCACACCAAGCGGCTGATGGCTGGATTCGAAGCCGCTTTCTCCGGCCGTTCGCTCGCATCGCTGCCCGACGAACTCGTTCGGCAACTCGATGAAATTGGCGGCGGGTCGATCGTGTTGGGACTCAGGCAGGGAAAACCGGAAGCCGTCGCCGAGGCATTGAAGGTGGTTGGCGACGAGAAGGCCGACAGTCAGAAACGGTTCGACTACGTCGGCATCTTCGGCGAAGTCAAACAACCCAAGTGCGTCCCGGTGTTGCTCAATCTCGTCGAGAAGACGGCCGATGACCGCCTGCGAATGGCCGCCCTGACGGCTTTGCCGCAGTACGGCGATGCGAAAATCGGCACGCGGGTCATCGGTGCGTACGGTGAACTCTCCGACGATGTCCGCAGTACGGCCCACTCGCTGCTCTCCAGTCGCGCAGCCTGGACACAGCAACTGCTCGAAGCGGTTGAAGCCGGCAAGGTCGATAAGGGAACGATTCCGATTGACGTGGTCCGCAAGATGACGATACATCGCGGCGGGCGGATCGCAAAACTCATTGCCTCCCATTGGGGCAAAATTGAAGGAGCGACGACGGAGCAAATGCAGGCGGCTATTACAAAGTACAACGGCATCATCGCCGCCGACGCAGGCGACCCGTATCGCGGCAAAGTCCTCTACAAACAGAACTGCGGCAAATGCCATATTCTATTCGGTGAAGGCGGAAAAATCGGCCCCGACCTGACGGCATTCAAACGGGACGATTTGCGGAATATGCTCGCCAACGTGATCAACCCCAGCGCCGAAATTCGCGAAGGATTCGAGACGTTTCTGGTCATCACCGAAGACGGCCGAGCGGTCACCGGGTTTCTTGTCGATCGCGATAACAAGGTGTTGGTCCTCCGCGGCCAGGACGGGCAGAATGTGACGATTGCTCAAGATGCCATCGAGGAGATGGTCCCGCAGAAAAAATCGCTGATGCCCGAAGGCCAGTTGAAGCAACTGACGGACCAACAGGTCCGCGATTTGTTCGCCTACTTACGATCAGCGCAGCCGCTGAACAACTGAACGCGACCAGTTCGGCATTTGTGGTTCGCTGCATGTCGGTTATTTCCGCATATCGGAGCCTGAATCGCAAGTTTTGAAGTTGCGTTTTTCGTCAACTCAAAGTGATCTCGCCTGAGAAACCCGTGCGCAATCGTAACCCGAAGCGTTAGCGACGGACATTGCGAGAGAATCATAAATTGCTTCCTCGCTTACGCTTCGGGTTACGATTATCCCCAAAGCGCAACTTCAAAAAGCACAAGCGAAGGAGCGAGACGAGTTCGGTTATCGACCTCAATGCTCCTTCGCTTGCGCTTCAGGCTCCCGTTGTTTCGTTTCTCTTCTTCTTTCTTTGCGGATCTCTGCGCCGCTTTGCATCTTTGCGTTAAAACCGAGCGTGCAAAGTGCGCCGGGCGCCCAGATCCCCAACGGCCGAAAAACCGGGCTTCACGTAGTTTGCGGAATCTGGTAAAGATCTGCCCCCTTCTGTGCGGTTCCGCAAATCCTTTCCCAAGGTCGTTCCCCGTGAAGACTCCCGCCTGGCGCTCGAAGCTGCAGTCCGACACGCAAAACGTGCAGCACGTCACCCGACTCATGTCGATCCTGATGCAAAGAATGCTGTTGCATCTGTGGCTGAGTTTGACGGCCGTGTGGAGATTCGGTCTGCTGCGATCGCTGCTGTTGCTGCCGTTACTGATTCTGCGTACGGTTTTCTTTCCGCTGCAGTGGCCAATCAGCATGCTCGGTAGTTCGTTGGCCTCGGGATACCGTTGGGTTGCGGATGGACCGCTGCTGTCAATCGGTCGGGGATTGAGAGCAACCGTGACTGTACCGGTGCAGATCGTTTCCGACGTTGTCCACAGAATTCGACAATGGTCGCACGAATTGGGCAGGCGTTGCGAGCGACAGTATCTGGAGCTGCGGGAACTCGGTTTTCTGAATGCGATGGCGCTGATGCCGTTTCTCATCGTCCGGCTTGTTCAAGGAATTGTGTTAACCTTGCTGGCAGCAGTGCAGGGGGTTTGTCGCTGGTGCTGGCGCGGCGTTCAAGCCGTTGGTGCCTGCGGCCAGGCTGCCTTGTTGTGGGTTGCCGGCTGTTTCTCTTTCACCGGCGGTTTACAACGTGTGAAGAACGTTGCTGCCGTTGTCGGAACGCACGTGTCCGGCTCGCTTCTTGTGCGCGTTGCGCGTTCGCTATTCTCCACAAGTGAGCGACGTGGCGCATCGCATTCTGAAACGCGGTCTGTGAAATCGCCCGGTTGGAACGTGTTCTCGCGGTCGTTTCGCGAACAGACGACTTGGGTGCTGGTGACCGTCGCCGGCACGCTGGGGCTGTTATTAATGCTGTATTTGCAGTTCTCATCAACCTCGGCCGCGACCGACGATGAGCGACCGCGCAACTCGGTGGTCGCGATGAAATCGCCGCGATCAGAAAAGCGGCTCGATGACGAGACTCCACCAGCAATAGAGATCGACCAACAAGAACCGCCCGTCGCCAACGGCTTCCAGGAATTCGAGTTCAACCCCTTTGCGCCGGAGGAAGCCCCCAGCGTCAGTGAATCGGTCGCTCCGTCCGATCCGAAACCGACGATCGATCCGTTTGACGATCCGTTTGGTCCGGAGCCATCGCCATCGGAAATCGAAACTTCCACGCCAGAAAATCCCATCGTCGAACAACGCCCCAATCCGCTGGACGATCCATTCGCCGATGTGCCTGGCCCCAGTTTGGAGATGACAGTTGAACGGTTGGAAAACGGCCCTTCCTTCGATCTGCTGCCCGGCAACGAGTTTGTCGTCAGCGGATTTTCGTCGCTTGTGAAACCATCCGAAGTATTTCCGGTATTCGGCCAAGCCGATGATGGCTGGAAACTCTTCGATGCGACGATTTCATCGGCACCAGGTCCGGCGGCGACGCGAATGCAGTTGGTCGTACCCGACCTGATCGTACCTGCAAAGCAAAACGAAACGCCGATTGATCCGAAGGATGTGTCACCGGGGCCGAAAGAACTGAACGTGACCGTCTCGCGCGACCTACCGGAAGAAACGGCCGTTGGCCAGCTAACAAGCTATCGCATTCTCGTGACGAACCGGGGACGAAAAACGGTTGATCGCGTGACGGTCGAAGAACGGTTGCCGCAAGGATTTCGCGCCGTGGAAACGATTCCGCCCAGTTCGCTGCAGGACGAGAAACTCGTTTGGCAACTTGGTGCGTTAAAGCCCGACGAACAACGCGAACTTCGCGTGAAGGTGATGCCGACCAAATTCGGCCCCGTCGAGAACATCGTCACGGTTCGACCCGTGGTGGCCGAAGTCGCGAAGACACTTGTTAGCGGACCGACATTGCCGACTCTACAGTTGGACGTGTCGGCACCTTTCCAAGTCACATTTGGGGAGTCGTGCGTCGTTCAATTCAAGGTGACGAATGCGGGGACACAGCAATTCGACCGCGTGATCCTGCGGGCCGCGTTACCGGCACGTTTGTCGCACAGAAAGGGACGCAGCCTCGATTACCACGTCGATTCGCTGATGCCCGGAGAAACGCGACACGTCCAATTGACAATGCGAAGTGAGGCCGTCGGCAGCGGAAAACTCAATGTCGGCCTCGTCGTTGGTCAAGAGACATTCGAAGCATCGAGTGTCACCGTGGAAATCGTGCGACCGGCCTCATTGTCGCGTTCCGACCGCACCGCGAACAGAAGTTACAAACTGCCGAGCGTATGCCCGTAGCGTGGTCCGATGGGCCGCCGCGGAACGATTTCAATGGGAAAAGTCTAGCGGCGGGGCATCGCCCCGCGGGTACTCAGGCGGCCGGTCGCGCTGATTGCACTGCCTGGCAACAGGGCGGACGCCTGAGGCGGGCAGCCGATGCGGCGAACTCCAGCCAGTCGTCGCGCGAAATCGGCATGGCCGGTATTTGCATCGTTGCGGTCAAGTATCCGGTGGGCCGTTGTCCCACGAGTAGTGACTTCCACGTGTTCGGCTTGGCGTAGCTATCGGGTAGCACCGATGTCTTGACAACGCCGGGGAAGGCTGCAAGATGCGTCTGGTAACAGGCCATCGAATGGACGGCCGGTGTTTCAAGTTGTGCCGCTCCGGTTCGGGCGAGGAACACGAGCACGCGTCCCGGTCGCAGGCAAGACAGCAGATTGGCCGTCGCCATCAGCGATCTCTCGGAGAACAGATCGTCGTCATAGCCAGCAAAGTCCCGCAAGAGTACGACGTCGAATTCGCGCAGGCCCGTGATTGCCGTCTCGTCGAACGGGCTATGACGCAGGTCGAGAGACGGTGCAAGTTCTCGCGACGCCTCGATGACTTCTTCGCTGCGATCGATGCCGGTCACGTCGAAGCCAAGTTGATGCAGGAAATGAACGAGTTGCCCGGAACCACAACCCACATCCAGAATGCGCGATGCGATTGGAAGATCGTGCTTGACGATGACGTGCCGTAACACGCGCCGCGACATGCCGGGCAATTCCGGCGGAGTGGCATTGTCGAACATTTTAAGTGTTGAACTGCCCACGAAAATCCCCCTGAAAGTGGGCCAACGCAGAGAATTTAGACCGTCTCGAAGTGCTGCGCGGCGGTAATGTATTGAAGTTCGCGAAACGAGTCAATATGGGGTCTTTGTGAATCGACGCACTTCGCTCGCCCGGTTTTAACGCAAAGACGCAAAGGACCGCAAAGTGAAATTGAACGGACGGTCATTGCACCGTAAGAGTTGAGAAACACTTTCCCCATAAGGTCACAAATAGAAGCCTGAAGCGCAAGCGAAGGATGGTTCCAGGGCGATGCCAGCAAGCTCCTTCGCTTGCGCTTCAGGCTTCCATTCATTTTTCTTTGCGCTTCTCTGCGGCCTTTGCATCTTTGCGTTAAATTCATAGTTCGTTGTGCGTCAATCGCGAAACAGCGTGTGAGGCGGGGTTTGCGAAATCAGATTGTCCGGCTAGAATGCCGCCGCTTTTGGCAAACGCCACTTACTGTCCAGCCGCTCCGAGAGCGCTTTGCGATGCCCATGAACGAACCTACCTACCAACTCAGACGACCTCGCGGAGTCGGCTATGCCGTCGCCGGGTTTTCTCGGGCCTGCTTGATTCGGCTCATCGATTTTCCCGATATGCCGCTGCGGACCAACGTCCACGAGACGGTGAAAGTGGGGGGGACGGCGCTGTTGGTTCGCACAGAATTCCCCGTCGAGAACCGGCGGATTTCGGCCGCCTACAAACGCGTCCGCCGTCGCAATTGGTGGAAGGTACTCACCGGTATGTTCCGAACCAATCGGCAACTGAAAACCTGGCGGCTCGGACGGCAACTGCTCGAACACAATATCACCACGCCACGTCCGCTCGCGGTCATTGTGCCACGCTGGTACCAAATTGGCGTCGAAGCGTATCTCGCCATCGAATGGGTTGACGGTGCGCGGAATCTCAGGCAGGTCGCGTTGTCGTTGAGCCAATTCACGTCAACAACGCGGCGGTCATTTACGCACGCCGCCGCCAGAAGTATTGGCGAACTCATTGCTCGAATGCACGAGGCGCAGATCAGTCATCGCGACTTGAAGGCGACGAATCTGCTGCTCAGAAAAACAGCGTCTGGTGTCGAACCCTTCGTGATCGATCTGGACGGCGCCCAGCATCATTTTCGACGGTTAAGTTGGCATCAGCGATTTTGTAATCTCTCGCGACTGGAATTGAGTTCCCGTGAGTTAGCGGCGATTTCGAACGCCGATCGGCTGCGGTTGCTGAAGGCGTATCTCGATGCGTCCACCGCACCCAAACTTCACTTGAAAACGGCTTGGCGCCAACTGGCCCAGATTGCCGGACAGCGGGCGTTGCGGCCAAAACGTCGCGCGGCATAGAAAAACAGAACGCATCAAGACCCCTCTTCCCGGTGGGGGATTGAAGCAGGGTGAGGGCGGCCGGTGCACGAGACAACAACCCTCTCTCAGAGCGAGTTGGAGTTTTGAAACGGCCGCCAAGATCGACCGCCTGGGGTGGCCGCTCGTCACAAAGACCGAGACTTCGAAAAGGTTGGTGCAGTGCGCCGACAACTGCAATCTGAATCAACAAAAAAACGGCCGCGACGAAAATCGTCGCGACCGTTGGTTGGTCTGTGAAAACTGAAGGCGTGTCGCTTATTTGACAGCGTCCCACCACCAGCGGCCGTGGGGCAGCTGCGGGGCTTTGCCTCGTGTGGCAACGCTGTCGAGACGGGGTGACATGCGGACGATGTTGTCGTCCTTCACGACCGCCATCAGATCGGCACGGACACCACCGGCAACCTGGACGACAATGTCTTTGCCTTTATAGACGCGGTGCTTCGCGGCCGACGGGACGGTTTTCGGCGGCTCGAAACGGGCCGTCTTGTACTCGCCGCCCATGCCGAACACGCCGAGATTCCAATTCGCACGGTCGTCCAGTTGCTCATGGCTAATCAGTGCGGCCACCAGCGAGAGGTCCATCACGTTCTGCAGGTCGGCGAAGGCGACATCGCCCTGGGCCAACTGTGCGTACTTGTTGGTGAACTCCTGAGCGAACAAGCGGTTTGTCGGGCTGGACTTGCCGGTGTGAATTCGTTTGCCATCGGCAGTGATTTTTTCGTCTTCCGACAGGCATTGCACCGACGAACCCTGCACTTCAAACACGTTGCGGTCGGCACTGTGCAGCACGGCGTCGTATTTCATTTGCATCCACCATCGAAGTCCGATGGTTGCGTTGGAACCGGCTTCTCCGGTTTTCGGCAGCAGATCGAAGTAGCTTTGGATGTCGCCACCGTTGAGGCGATCGATGCCGATCAACTTCATGCGGTAGTCGGCTTCGACGATGACGCGAGCGGCTCGCGAGTCGAGCGGGATGCCGTTGACGACGACATCCTGTTCGCCCAGCAGATTTTCCAGTCGCTGAACCCAGTTGCGGACGGCTGCACCGGCCGGCAATGGACCACGTTTGTTCGACTTGGCAACATGCTCTTCGAGGGCCTTCATGTTTTCCTGACGGGGAACGATAAGGCAGTTGAAGAAGCCTTCTCCGCCACCAGCGAATGTTCGCAGAACGGTGACCAGATCGTCGAGTTGCAATGTCGGTCGGCCGCTTTCGATTCCACGAGGCAAACCGCGTGCATCGTACTGCCAGCCTTCTGCCGGACCGCCGATAACGATTTCACCCGATTCCGGGTAGACGAAGACGTATTGAACCGACGAGAGGCCGGCCAGATGTTTCATGGTGGAGACAACCGGTTCGCCGGCTGCCAAGCGTCGTGCGACTTCGCGTTCCAGGCGGGTCAGCGAAACGAGCCGCAATCCGCTGGCACTAGCCATGTCTTCATTCAGGTCGGCGACGCGTGCCAGATTTCCGAGTTGTTGGAGACGGTTGGTCTGTTCTTCTTTGGTCAAGCGGTGAAGCATGCCATTGGGATCGACGCGGACTCCCGTTTCGTATTCGCTGATGGTTCCGCCGGTTCCGTCAACTTCCATCCACGGACCGCTGGTTTCCTGCTGGATGAGTTCGATCAGCGAATCGAAGTCGGCTTGGGCGCCACCGCCGGCGAGTGCCTGGCTCGTGGCTCGGCGACTTCGTGCACTGGCCCGTTCCTGAGGAATCGAGATTCGGCGGATCGCGGTGAGCGAGCCGTCGAAATCGCCGGCTTCCAGTTGGGCGTCGGCGATGAGTTGGAACAGTTGGGCCTGCTCGCTCAAATCGACGACGGCATTTGCCGTTTCCATTGCCGGACCGAATTCGCCGGATGCGAGTTGGGCTTCGACCAAATCTCGCGGCGACTGAATCGTCTCGGGCTGCGGCGCGGCTGTTGCAACTTCAACTTCGGGTGTTGGAACTTCTGTCGCCGCCGTTGTTGTCTGCGGTGCGACGGGTTCTGTGGCGGAGGACGGCGATGGGGTCTCCGGTTGTGTCAGAGCCGTTTCACCCGGCGCTTCCGGGGAATTGGACTGACCGGCCACATAGAAGGCCGCGCCGAGAACGACGGCGAACAAGCCGACGGCTGCCATGACCGGCATCAACGCCGATTTTGACCGACTGCGGCTGGCTTGATTGGAAACACCCCGGGTCTGCCTCGACATATCCGTCTCCTTTGCCTGTGATTGCGAATCGCGCACATCCAGGCCCGCGAAAACCGCGTCGGTAATTGACGTTGATTGATCTCGAACGAACGAACTTCCTGAAACCGGCCGCACAGGTTCTAAAACCGGCACACCCGGCAGATTGGCTTTGCATTGCCCATACAACCGTCAGCAACCGAGCTTGCCGGACGAGAGCATCCACTATTTACTAGCATCGTCCCCTATTATGCCTACGTCAAGCACATTTCGGAAAATCTGAAAGTCCCCAGTTTTCAGGACTGCTGCGGTCAACAGAACACAAACAGTCGGTAGAATGCGTCTGCCGGTCCCGCGATGGGGCCAGCGTCCAAACAACTGATACACTCCCTGTGAAACGCAGGACCGATTCGGAGTTCAACAGATGATTTTGTTGTAAACGTAATTTTCGGTTCAATTCACCCGATTTGCTGCAGAAATCCACTAATTGAGGGGAAAAGACGGTGCCGGAACTGCCGGAGGTGGAGACGATGGTCCGGGGCATCCGGCCGCACATTGAAGCACGCGAAATCACAGCGGCCCGCCGTTGCCGATGCTCGTGTAAGCCGATGCTCATCGAGCCGGCCGTCCGCAGCATCTCGCGGCGCGTCGTCGGAAGTGTCATCAGCAAGGTCCACCGCATTGGGAAGCGGGTGGTACTGGAGTTATCGACGGGCGACTCGTTTGTCATCGAACCGCGAATGACCGGCATCACGCTGCTGTCCGATCCGCCGGATCGCGGTCACTTGCGATTCGAGTGGCAACTCGCGGGGGACGGCGAGTATCAATCACTTTGGTTTTGGGATCGTCGTGGGCTGGGAACAATTCGGTTGCTCTCCAAAGATGAAATGTTGGAGAAACTCGGGCCGACAAAGCTCGGTCCCGACGCGCTGACAATCAACGAAGCCGAATGGCGCGAGCAGTGTGCGCGGACCGGTCGCGCCATCAAGCCGGCCCTGCTCGATCAGAAACTCGTCGCTGGCATTGGAAATCTGTACGCCAGCGAAATCCTGCACGCTGCCCGAATTCATCCGGAATGTCCCGCCGATCGATTGAAGCCGCGACAAATTCGCCGATTGGCCGATGCGGTTCGCCATGTGTTAACAGAGGCGATTCGTGCCGAAGGTTCGACGCTGGGTGACGGCACGTATCGCAATGCCTTGAACCAGGACGGCGGATACCAGAATCAGCACCGCGTTTACGCCCGCGACGGCGAGCGCTGCCCGACCTGCGGCAAGACTCACATACTTCGCATTGTGCAAAACCAGCGATCGACTTTCTTTTGCCCGGCATGTCAACGAAAATGACGGAAGACTAGATCGAAGAATCGTAACCCGAAGCGTCAGCGAAGACGAAGCCGCAATTCGCAGAATTCCTCGCTTACGCTTCGGGTTGCTATCGCGGCCACTCACCCAAGTTCATAAGCTTGACGCAGCGTCTGTTGGCGCGACCTGTAAAATCTCGACCGTTTGAATTCTGAACGCCCCATGTCGTACCGCACCGTCAAAAAGCTGTTGGGTGAAACCAGCCTGGAACGCAAGTGCCGCTTTCTGTTCGGCAGCGGGCTGATGCTATTGATCAGCGGCAGTTTTTATATTTACGCGCAACTCAATGCGATACTGGTGGAAGAACAGAACAAGACGATGGCGAAACTGATGGTGCCATCGGTTGTCGCCCGCAAGCATTGGGAGTGGCTGGAAGATGACGAGGAACGAAAGACGCAGCTGCAGTTACTGAACGATGATTTGAAGCTGGCCGACATGAAAAATCTCGGCGGCATTCTGTACCGCGCCCGTGCCCGTCCGCCCAAAGTCGATGAACGCAAACCGGCATCCGACGATTCCGCAGCGACCGACGACGAAACACAGCACGCTCTTTACCCGCTGGACGAGCACGAGCAGGCGATTCTTGCGCGGCTGAAGGACAAAGAGCCGGAGGTGATTGATCTTGTCGCCGGCGCAAACGAATACAACTACTATGCGCCGGTTGTACTCGTCGAGTCGTGTCGCAGTTGCCACGCACATCGTGACGAAGCCGGCTTGAACAACGACGAACTCATCGGCATGGTTAAATTGACGCTGCCTTTGCAGAAAACCCAAAGCGTCCTGGCGATCAACAACGCCGTTTTGTGGACGACGGCTATTGTGACAACCGTGCTGGCCATGCTGGCAGTCTACGCCATTGTCCGCTACGTCATCGTCAAGCCGGTACTGCACTTGAAAGATGTGAGCGACAAGATCGCCCGCGGCATGCTCGATTTGCGGGCCGACATCCGCACGGGCGATGAGTTTGAAGAGTTAAGCCACGCGTTCAACCGTATGCTGCGCCACCTCACCACCGTGCAGGATGAACTGCGCGAGGTGAACGACGATCTCGATGGCAAAGTTGATGAACTGGCCCACGTCAACCTTCGCCTTTACGAAATGAATAAACTGAAGGACGAATTCCTGGCCACCATGAGCCACGAGTTGCGCACGCCGCTCAACAGCATTCTTGGGTTCAGCGATATCGTCGCCGGTGCAGAAAACCTGACCGACAAACAGAAACGGTTCGTCGAAAACATTCAGAACTCGGGCCGCGAATTGATGATGTTAATTAACGATCTGCTCGATCTGGCGAAGATCGAAAGCGGTAAAATGGCATTGCAGATTGTTGAATTTTCCCTCGACGATCTGGTCCAACGACAGGCCGACTCGATCACGCCGATGGCGCTGAAAAAGAACATTGAACTTTCCTGTGCCATCGATTCCGAATTGCCTCCCATTTTCCAGGACCCCGGCAAGTTACAGCAGATTCTCAACAACCTGCTCTCAAACGCCATCAAGTTCACGCCGGAAGGCGGCCGTGTCCAGGTTCGTGCTGGGAAGTACGACGACGAATTGCTTGAACTGATGGTTGAAGACACGGGGATCGGCATCGCGTTGGAAGATCAGGAAACGATTTTCGAGAAGTTTCGTCAGGGGAAGGCGGCACCCGGCCAACACGACACCATGACGCGCGTCTACGGCGGAACCGGACTGGGATTGTCGATCGTCAAAGAGCTGACAAAACTGTTGGGCGGCGAATTGCTGCTCGAAAGTGAATTCGGCAAGGGAAGCACATTCCGCGTCCGCCTGCCGATGCAATTTGACCCACCCCCCGCCGGCCTCGCCACCGAATTCCTTGGACACGCCACCGCGCCACTACGCGGCCTGGACGATTCCTTGACGGACACGACCGTTGATGATGACCCGCAGGACGAAAACGCCGCTTGAGGGCGAACCGAGGGTGTCAACCCTTGGGCGTCTTGAGTCACCAACCGACTCACCGTGATACAGAAAAGTACACACTGGCATTTCGTCTTGAACTGCAGCACAATGGGGCCGACAGGAGGAAGGGCCGCGACGGAGAAGCGTAACATCCGGGTCGAAACTGCCGATGAGTCAAACGACGTCCATAAATCAGTTGCTCTCGCAATGGCGCGGTGGCGACCAAGACGCTGCTCAATCGCTGTTCGACCGTTATGCGCGGCGGTTGGCCGCTTTGGCGGAAAAGAACCTCAGCCATAAACTGGCGGCCCGCGTTGATGGCGAAGATATCGTGCAGTCGGTCTTTCGCACGTTTTTCCAGCGCAGTGCCCGTGGCGAATTCCGTATCCACAATTCCGTGGAAATCTGGCAGCTGCTGGTCACCATCACACTTGCCAAAGTCCGCTCCGAAGCCCGAAGGCACACCGCCGAGAAGCGAGACGTTGAAGCGGAAGTTCATGGCTCGATCCACGAGTGGCTGCCGCAAGCCATCGAAACCGAACCGGGGCCAGCCGAGGCGGCTGCATTGGTTGATGAGATTGAGTTGATTCTGAACGGCCTGCCCGACGAGTATTCGCAGATTCTCACTCTGCGGCTCGAAGGCCGCAGCCGCAGCGAAATCGCCGAAACAATCGGCGTCACGCGGCAAACCGTCTCGCGCGTCCTCGCAGGAATGCAGCGACGTCTCGAACGAAACCTGCCGCAAGACCTTTCCGACCCGTGAATTTGGTCAATTTCGAACACAAGTAGGCCAATTCTGAGAATTTAGAAAATATCTCGGTTTTCGTGTAACATGTCGGCAACTCCTTTGCGATTCACCTGTTGAAAGGCAGTCTGAAGTCGCTGCCGGGCCACTTTCAAGGAATGTCGGTATGACGAATCCGGTTGAAGCTCCCACCGTATTGTCCGATATCGACGTCGAACAGATGGAGTCGTGGCTGTTCGAGTTCGACCGCTCGTGGACCGACGGAGAGTTGGAAAAGCGAATCGCCAACCTGCCAACCGGCAGCACCAACATGCGGCGGCAAACTCTCATCGAAGCCGTCAAAATCGACATGGAACGCCGCTGGCGAAATTCTCGGCCACGAAATGTCGAGAACTATCTCGATCGCTTCCCCGAACTGCGAAAACCGGAAACAACCGTCGCGCAGCTGATCGAAACCGAGATCGACATCCGCCGTCAATGCGATGCACCGGTTGACAAAAAGGACTTCGCACAGCGATTTCCTACCCAGTTGGATTTGCTGAACGAATTGTGTGATCGGCCCGCCGCAAATACATCGGCCGTTGTGAAGCACGCCGTCTGTGAAACGGTTCGCCCGGCTGCCAACAGTGACTCCGTCGCCGAGAAGAAATCGTCGTCGGCCGCCGACATGCCCGAGCAGTTCGGCCGTTACCGCATTCTGAAACAACTGGGCGAAGGGGCGATGGGTACGGTGTATCTGGCCGAAGACTCGCAACTCCAACGCAAGGTGGCTCTCAAGACACCGACATTCAACGGTAGCGGCGCTGACGAAATGGTGAGCCGATTTTACAGTGAAGCAAGATCCTCAGCGACGCTGCGTCATCCGAACATCTGCCCGGTGTTCGACGTCGGCGAAATCGACGGCCGCCACTTTATCAGCATGGCCTACATCCAGGGGCGAATGCTCTCGCAGTACATCAAAACGGGAAAACAGCTCCCCGAGCGGACAGTGGCGGCATTGGTTCGCAAGCTTGCACGCGCCCTGGGCCACGCGCACAAAGAAGGCATCATCCATCGCGACTTGAAGCCGGGCAATGTGATTATCGACGGTGAGAATGAACCGATTGTGATGGACTTCGGTCTCGCCCGCCGACTCGACGGCAGCGACAAATCGCGGATCACGCAAGACGGCGTCATCCTCGGCACTCCCGCCTACATGTCGCCGGAGCAGGTCAGCGGCGAACTGGGCGGATCGGGACCACGCAGCGACATCTACAGTCTCGGCGTCATGCTTTACGAATTGCTCACCGGCGACATTCCCTTTGGCGGTCCCATTGCGGCGGTCCTCGGCCAAATTATGGTTCTTCGCGCATTTTAGTGGGTGCTGCTTGATTTGACGTGTGGAATCGATCTCGGGATCATGGGAGATTTCCGAGGTCGAGACGATGGAATCTCTGAATGCGCATTACCGACTTCT
>CAUZOL010000015.1:0-44097 GCA_963581435.1 Planctomycetota bacterium | reverse complement strand
GAGCCGCCGGAACAACCGGTCCGATGTGAGCATCGGCAGTTGACTGATCGATACGAACGTGCAACGGCACTGGAGAAGAAGCAGGCTGCTGCGCAGTCGCCGTTTCAGCGACCAGCAAAAAGCATGCGACGAACGCCACCGCGTTCAGTCGTATTACAAGCGCGTCAATCCATTTGTCCGGCATGTCGCCCCCACGATCGCGGAGCAGGAAGGATCGGATTTTCCTTGAAACCCGACATATACATCAGCGGTTACTGATGAACTACAAGTTATCTGATCAGGGTACGTTGCGTCAATGCAAGAGGTGTGTCGTCGAGTCTCTTGATATCATGAAGCTCTCGTTCAACAATCAGAATTGTGGTTCTTCCGCCGCTTCGATTCCACCTGAGGTTTGCAACATGAATTTTGTGAAAATGTGCGTACCCCCTTGTTTTAAAGCCGGTCAATGGACCTGTGTGTCCAGTTATGTGGTTGCCGGGGTGATGGTCATCGCCGGGTCGGCGCAGATCGCGGCTGCCCAAAAGGCAAAATCATCAAATTTCCGTCCCACACAAAAAACCGCGCTCGCCGATGTCGATGCCCGCAGTCAGGACATTCTTGCGGTCAATCAGGCGATTTGGGAATTTGCGGAAGTCGGTCTGCAGGAGAAGAAGTCGGCGGCGTTGTTGATCTCAAAGTTGAAGCAGGAAGGATTCAGCGTCAAGACCGGCGTGGCCGACATGCCGACGGCATTTGTTGCCAGCTATGGCAGCGGGAAACCGGTCATCGGTATCCTGGCCGAATACGATGCGCTGCCGGGAATGTCGCAGAAGGTCTCACCAGTTCGCGAGTCGTTCGCTGCCGGAAAGCCGGGTCATGCGTGCGGACACAGCGGCTTGGGATCCGGCGCACTGGGAGCGGCGTTGGCGGTTAAGACGGCCATGCAGAAGCACAAACTGAAAGGGACAATTCGGCTATATGGCACACCGGCCGAAGAGACGGTCATTGGCAAGGTCTACATGACGCTGGCCGGAGTCTTTAAGGATTTGGATGTCTGCCTGCATTGGCATCCTTCCAGCCGCAACGGGGCCTGGTCGGGCAGTTCCAAAGCGTTGGTTTCGGTGAAGTTCACCTTCGATGGCACGGCCGCGCATGCTGCCGGCTCTCCCGAAAGTGGACGTAGCGCGCTCGATGGTGTCGAATTGATGAACGTCGGCGTGAACTACATGCGCGAACACGTGAAGGAAGACGCACGGTTTCACTATGTGATTACTGATGGCGGCGGCGCACCGAACGTCGTTCCGCCTCACGCGACCGTCTGGTATTTCATTCGGGCCGACAAACATCAGGATGTGGAAAGCTATTTCAAGTGGATCAACGACATCGCCCGCGGCGCAGCCTTAATGTCGCGTACCAAGTTAAGGGTGAAGATCGACACCGACTGCCATGAACTGGTGGTCAACACGCCGTTGTCGGAATTGATACACAAAAATCTGGTTGCCGTCGGTGCGCCGTCGTTCAACGAGGAAGAACAAGCCTACGCACGGCGGTTACAGCAGCCGCTTATCGCGCAGTTCGGCACGAAATTTCCGCTGGCAATCGATGAGTCGATTCAGAAGCTGGCCGACTCGAATGCACCATCCAAAGGCTCGACCGACGTGGGTGATATCAGTTGGTTCGTGCCGACGGGTGGTTTGCGCACCAGTTGTCTGGTGTCGAAGAGCCCCGGTCATAGTTGGCAGAACGTCTCGTGCATCGGCTCGACGATCGGGCAAAAGGGAATATTGTACGGTGCAAAAGTGCTGGCGGTGACGGCGCTCGACTTGCTGGAGAATCCCGAAGAACGCGCTGCCGCCCGTGCCGATTGGAAGCTGCGAACGAAGGAGCGTAAATACACGACGTTGATTCCCAAGGGACAGAAGCCGCCGGTGAAGATCCGATAATGCACGCCGGGCGTTGCCCGACCGCTAAACGGATGCATTTCCTGTTATCAGGTTAATTCAGTTGACTCGAATCCGCACATTTCTTCTGGTTGCCGCGTTTGCCGTTGGGCTGACGGTGCTGTTCTGGCAACCGTTGTGGACGGGTGGCGGGTTAATCGGCGGCGACACCTACACTTACTACCTGCCGCAAAAAACGTTTTACGCCGACCGTCTGCAGGCGGGCGAATTCCCGTTGTGGAACAATCGTGTCGGCCACGGTTACCCGATACTCGGCGAAAGTCAAACCGGTGCCTGCTACCCGTTTTATCTGCTCGCCTACAGCACGCTCGATGTCAACACGGCCTACAACGCCGTCCATTTGTTGCATTACGTGATGGCGTTTCTGTTTACGTGGATGTACGCGCGGCGGCTTGGGTTGGGGACGTTGTCCGCCTTGCTGGCAGGAGTCATATTTACCTACGGCTGGTTTCCTTCGCGTAGCTGCTGGGAATGGGCCATCGTTACCGGGGCCTATTTGCCGCTCGCGTTGTGGTGCGTTGAATCGTTTTTGCAGTCGGCTCGGTGGCGATATTTGATCGCCCTCAGCGTTGCCGTCGGTCTTCAGCTTCTCGCCGGTCATTACAATCTGGCGTTCATTACGCAGTTGGTGCTGGTGACGTACATCCCGCTGCGATTGTGGTTTGCCGACAATCGACCGGCGGCGACCGTGAAGCGGAGTACCGTAAAAGTTGCCGCGGCGTGTGGTTTCAGTCTGCTATTGGGATTCGCAATTGCCGCCGTTCAACTCTTCCCCACATGGGAACTCAAGCAGCAAAGTCAGCGAGCCGTTGCCGGCGGACCGAGTGAACGTGAAACCGAAACCGGCTACGATCTGGGATACGGACATCTGCCACCGGTGTATCTCACGCAATTGGCGATGCCATGGGATTGGTATCCGTTGGCGGCAACCGGCGAACTCGACGGCGTGTTGTCGCGGCTGAAAACCGGGGCAATTGATTCCGGAACGAACCAAATCGAAGCGCATCTTTATTTTGGACTGATTCCGCTGTCACTCGTGCTAGTGGGAGTCGCGTTCTGGCTCGGGCAACTTCGCCAACGAGAAACCCAGTTTATTGAAAAAACCGGGTTTCCGGCGACCGGGCCGTCACAAAGGTTGCTGTGCTTGTGGGCGTTGCTCGGATTCGCGGGCATCGTCTATGCCACGGGTTGGCTGCTGCCGATGACAAGGCATCTGCCGGGATTCTCTTTCTTCGGCGGCCCGGGGCGCTATGGAATTATCGCAACGCTTTCTGCAGCGGTCATTGCGGCTTCGGTGTTCGATCGCGTGTTGATGGCGACTCAGCGTCAGCGGCTCGTCACCGCGTGCCTCGTCGCGGCAGTCTTTGCCGGGACGATCTACGACTTGCATTGGGCGGGCAGTTTGGTCACGAATGCGTATCAGGTTGAACGACCGCCCATTGTGGCGCGCGAGCGAAGCCGGATCAGCGAGATTCTGCACAAAGACAGCGGGCCGGTCCGACTGTTCGCCCCCGGTGAAAATCTGCCCACGCTAACCGGAGTCGCAGCAACGCCCGTCTACCTCGGCATCGGTCCGGCGGCGTATTTCGACGCGGACTTGCGGATGCCCTCACTTCCCCCTGGCGAAGATGACGGCAAGACGATGCGGGCAGCTGAGGGGCAGATCGACTGGCTGCAACGGGCCGGCGTTACGCACATCCTCAGTTTCAAACCGCTCGAACCCGAGGACTGGCCGGTTGAGCTTGTCTATTCCGGCCCCGATTCGATGCTGAGTCCCGCCTGGGGGCGGTCACCGTACGAACCGCTGTTGCTCTATCGGCTGAATGGTAGCCGCGGGCGCTCTGCGTTTGCCGGGACCGCAAGTGTGGTGGATTATTCTGCCAATCGCGTGGTGATCGAGACGAATTCCGAGTCCGGGGGACGATTGATTCTCACCGATCTAGCGTATCCCGGTTGGAATGTCCTCATCGATGGCCAACCGGCCGAAGAAATCACCCACGAGCGAATGTACCGCGCCGTCGATTTGCCACCGGGGAAGCACCAGGTGGTTTGGCGTTACCAGCCAGCAAGTGCGTATTGGGGTGGGGCCATCGGCTTCGTCGCCCTGTTTCTTTTGGCCGCCATCGCCCACCTACGATATTGGCATCCCCGTTTGCTCGCCATTTTCGATCCGGAACGGGCACCCTGAACGGCGAAGAGACGGAATGCTCCGTCAAAAATCAATCGACGGAATGGCACCCGCACCGATAGAAGCTGACGCCGAATGCCGTCCGCCGTCGCTTCCCAATGAGAGTATTCCTCCTCCAGTCGAGTGACCCCTGTGACGACGGACCAAGGTTGTGCGGGAAAATCAGACTGGCAATCGCCCTAGCGCATGGGCGATAATCAACGAAGAGGGCCGATGGTTTAATTTTCGATCTTCTCTCAGCAGTTCAAAGTGGCCTACCACCCGTTGCGGTGGCATCCGGTCGATTAACAATCCACTATTTCATCATTTGTGAAGGATGACGGCGTCGTGAAAGTGACGCTCACTGTCGATCAGGGTCCCCACGAAGGCAAAACGTATGCGTTCGAGGAACACGACAATTTTATTGTCGGGCGGGCCACGTACGCGCACTTTCGTCTGCCGAAAAAGGACCGCTACTTCTCTCGCGTTCACTTCATGGTCGAAGTCAACCCGCCGTATTGCCGGTTGATGGACATGGGTAGCCGCAACGGCACCTTCGTGAACGACGAGCGGGTCAAAACGATCGACATCCAGGACGGCGACCTCATCAAGGGGGGGCAAACCGTCATTAAGGTCTCCATTGCCGATGGGGGGCTGGCCGAACGCAAAGTTTCTTTTTCCAAAGTGGCGAAAATTCTGGCGGAAGACGTTCCAGCGGCCGAAGTCCCCGCAGCAGTTCCAAACTCTCCCAGCCAGGACTCAACCCCGATTCCGCCGGCAGACAACAAGAACATTCACGCCCGCTACATTGGGCCAAGCGAATCGCATGCGATTCCTACCGACGATGTTTCGGGCGCGACCGACGGCGCCGGCGATTCCAGTGAAGAGATCGGACCGGAATCGGCACGGTTCCAAACAATCGCAGTCGAGAACGTCCAGGGCGGTATCACCTTGACTGATGAGGTGATTGCGATGCTGCCGGAGGACTTCTCCGACCGCATCAGTTCCCGTGCGCAGCCGGTTCCCGGGTATCTCATCATCGACGAACTGGGCAAGGGGGGCATGGGTGTCGTCTACCGCGCGCTTTGCCGTCGCGACGGCAACATCGTTGCGATCAAAACTATTCGCCCAACCATCGCCGTGACCGAGGGAGACATCGATCGCTTTCTTCGTGAGGCGTCGATTCTGAAAGACCTGAAGCATCCCAACATTGTTGAGTTCCACGAAATGGGCGAAGCCGCCGGCGAACTGTTCTTTGTGATGGAGTACGTCGCAGGTACCGATGCCGCCCGTCTGGTCGTGGACAACGAAGGCCCGCTGGCAATCTCCACTTCGGTCGGCATCATCTGCCAGTTGCTCACGGCACTCGAACACGCGCACGGGCAAGGTTTCGTGCATCGCGACATCAAGCCGCAAAACATGTTGCTCGGACAGGTCGAAGGACGCGGCGTTGTGAAACTGGCCGACTTTGGCCTGGCCCGCACGTATCAAAGCTCGCGAATTAGCGGGCTGACGATGATGGGCGATGTGCGTGGAACATCGCAGTATATGGCCCCCGAGCAAATTACCAATTACCGCGAGACAAAACCGACGACCGATCAATACGCAGCCGCTGCCACGCTGTATCATCTGCTGACGGTCGAGTACATCTTTGACTTCCCAACGACAATTAACGGCAAGTTTCAGATGATCCTGCAGGACGATCCCGTGCCGATTCGGGATCGCCGCAGTGAGATACCCGACGACCTGTCGGAGATTATCCACCGCGCCTTGCTCCGCAACCCCGACGACCGTTTCGCCGACGTGACCGAGATGCGCGACGCACTATTGGCATTTCTCAATTCGCCGAAGTAGCGCGGCGCATCGACCGAAAGATGCGTTCGTCGAGTGGCGGCTGACGGTAGTCAACACCCCATCAAGTCAGAAAGAATTCCGACGAATTCGTTCGCTGTCGTGATCCGTCACCGACTCAATATCCTGTAGCTGCTCGACGTAATCAATCGGCAACCGGTGTTGTTTCGCCCCCTGAAGCACAAAGCGGTGATACCAACAGAACGGCGACAGTGAAGCGTCAATCATCTCATCCTGTGCCACATAGACACTCGCTTGCAGAATGCCGCGTTTGCCGATGACGACAACTTGCTCCTCGTCGTACCCGATCTCAAATTCATCCAGCACCGATTTCTCATCGGACCGCAACGAAAACACCACGCCCCACACGCAATCGCGAATGCGTCCGGTGTAAACCGCATCCGCCTTCGCCGAGCCATCTTGACCGCGCTTGTGAAACGCCAACCGTCGATGCGTCACATACCCAATCGCCAAAGGCGCAGCACTCGCAACCCGCGCACGAAGCCGCTGCGTGCACATGTTCGAGCCGTAGGCGAATACTTGGATCTGCGGATCGGTCATTTAGTTCAGCTTGTCGGCCCGAGAGCGTTGAGCGCCGAGACGATGTGAGAACAAAACCGTCAAGAACACCCCATTCATCGGGGTTTGGTAGAGAACGGTGTGCGACGTCATTCTCCATGATTCCTGTTCGCACAACGGACGCTGACAGCAGCAGTGACTCAATTCTCAACATTCCCGGCCGCAATGGCAAGAACATTCCCGTCGGCGGGCCGTGTCCGTCGGCGATGGGGGCAGCGTCGTCGCTATTCACGGGGGCATCTTCTGGAGTATGCTGGACACAACGGAGTTGACTTATTAATGCTAACAGTCGCCGCTGCTACGAATCTGTTCTGCCACTTAAAAGGGCAGGACAACAGCCTCGTGGAGACATCCCGAAGTGAGTGAACCTTCCATGAAGATTCCAATGTTATTCATTGCGATCGCCGGCTCGATGAGCCTCTGGTCCGGTGTTTGTCTCGCAACAGATGATCCGGTCGATTATCTGAAACAGGTGAAGCCGATCCTTCGCGAACGCTGCTACGCTTGCCACGGAGCGCTCAAGCAGGAGGGCGGACTGCGACTCGATACGGCGGCGTTGGCAATCAAGGGAGGCGATTCCGGAACGGCGATCAAACCGGGCGATGCCGCGGCGAGTTTGTTGCTCGAACGGATTTCGGCAACCGAAGAAGCGGAGCGCATGCCGCCGGAAGGCGAACCGCTCAAGCCCGCCCAAATCGAAGCTCTCCGGCGGTGGATCACTCAGAAAGCCGTTGCCCCCAAGGACGAGCGACCCGAACGAGATCCGCGCGAACACTGGGCATTCAAAACTCCCACGCGACCGCCTCTGCCTCAACGCGATCAGCCGACGCCGGAGCAGGCCCGCTGGCAGCAGAATCCAATCGATGCCTTCATTGCCAATCAGCACCGCAAGCAGGGAATCGTCCCACAGTCGGACGCGAGCAAGCGTGTCTGGTTGCGGCGGGTGTCACTCGACCTCATCGGCCTGCCGCCGACGAAAAAAGAACTCGACACCTTCACCGCCGATCAATCTCCCGAGGCGTTCGACAAGGTCGTCACGCGGCTGCTCGAAAGTCCGCAGTACGGACAACGCTGGGGCCGGCATTGGATGGATATCTGGCGTTACAGCGATTGGTGGGGACTTGGTGCTGAGGTTCGCAATTCCCAAAAGCACATCTGGCACTGGCGCGACTGGATCATCGAATCGCTGAACGAGGACAAAGGCTACGACCAGATGTTGCGCGAGATGCTGGCAGCAGACGAACTCTATCCCAACGATTTGGAGAAACTTCGCGCGACCGGTTTTCTCGCGCGGCAATATTTCATCTTCAATCGAACCGCGTGGCTCGATGAGACGATTGAACATTCCGCCAAAGCGATGCTCGGGCTGACGTTTAATTGTGCGAAGTGCCACGACCACAAATACGATCCGCTCACGCAGGCCGAATACTACAAGTTGCGCGCGATCTTCGAGCCGTATCAGATTCGTATGGAAATGGTGCCCGGGCAGACCGACTTTGAAAAAGATGGCATCCCGCGCGTATTCGATGCCCATCTCGATGTGCCGACCTATCTGCATGTGCGGGGCGATGATCGCAATCCGGACAAGAGCGTCACCATGAAACCGGCGGTGCCGGCGTTCCTGTCGTCAGACGCGCCAGCGCTGGCGATCAAGCCGGTCTCATTGCCGGCCGAAGCGACATATCCCGGCTTGCGCGAGTTCGTCGTCAAGACGCATCGCGACTTGGCGGAGCAGCAAGTCGTCGCTGCTCGTTCTGTCGTGGTTGCTGCGGCGAAGAAGCTTGCGGAGTCCCAAGCGGTGGCGAAGAAGTTGGCGGCAAAGGACGCCGCGACGAAACCCACTGCGACGAAACCCATCACGAACCAACCGACTGGCGATTCAAAAGAAGTCCTCGTCCGCGACGACTTTTCGGTCGCGAAGCCGGATGTATGGGAGCAACGTGGCGGTAAGTGGAAATATGCAAACGGCAAGCTCACGCAGTCAGAGACGGGCGCGAGCCGTGCCACCCTACGTTTGAAGCGGTTGCCGCCGGCCGACTTTGAAGCGAGGCTCAAATACATTCCGACCGGCGGTGACATGTGGAAGTCGGTCGGCATTTCGTTCGATGTGACCGCGGACGGAAACGAACTGATGGCGTATGTCAGCTCCGTCGTCGGCGGGCAGAAATCGCAGATCTCCTTCAAACAGGGTGGCAAGTTCGTTTATCCACCGACAGCCGCACAGGCCCGCAAAGTCGAACTCAATCAACCGCACGAAATCGTACTGCGAGTGCGCGGGGCGTTGCTCAACATGCGGGTCGATGGCGAGCACTCGATTGCCTACCGACTTCCGGCCAATCTTAAACGGAAACCGGGCTTTCTCGAATTGATCGCATTTGATGCGAAGGTTGACTTCGTTTCGTTCGAACTGCAGGCGTTGCCCAAAACTTTGAAGCTCGTCGATGTGAAAGCTGCTCAATCGAAACCGGCTACGAAAGTGGCACGGCTGCCAGTCGATCAAGCGCAGCTTGCTTTGACAATTGCCGAGAAAGCATTGAAAACGGCCGAAGCTCAGCTCGCGTCGATCAAAGCGCGAGCGGCGGCTGATCGAGTTCGTCACACAAAACCGGAAGCGGGGCAGGAATCGGCTACAAAGGGTCGGTTGCTCGTGGCCTCGAAATTCGAACGCATCGTCGCCGCATTGCGTGCGGAAGAAAATGTCAGCCGTGCGGAACTTGCCTTGATGCAAGTCGCCTCCGACAAGAAAGCCGATGCCCAAAAAAAACTCGCGGCTGCAAATGTCGCCCGTGACAAAACTCGCAAAGCGATTGACGTGCCGAGCGAAACTTACACATCGTTGCCCGGTGCAAAGAAGACTCAAGAGGACTATCAGAATCGTAACGCGGGTAAGCCTTTCCCAACGACGAGTACCGGTCGCCGCTCCGCATTTGCGAAATGGATGACCGATCCGCGTCATCCATTGCCGGCGCGGGTCGCCGTCAATCACATCTGGATGCGGCACATGGGCGCGCCGCTGGTGCCAACCGTCTTCGACTTCGGCCGCAAAGGCACACCGCCGACTCATCCGGAGTTGCTCGATTGGCTCGCCGTTGAACTCATCGAGAACAACTGGAGCATGAAACATATCCATCGTCTGATCGTGACGTCTCAGGCGTATCGGCTGTCGTCATCGAGTGCGGGAGTCAGCGAAGCAACGAAGTCCGCCGACCCCGATAACCAATTCTACTGGCGGATGAATCCCGTTCGCATGGAAGCTCAAATCGTGCGTGATAGTCTGCTGTCGTTGGCGGGAGAACTTGATGTCTCGCTGGGAGGCCCCTCCATCGCAGTCAACAATAAGACGTCTCGTCGTCGAAGTCTCTACTTTGTTCATTCGCATAACGATCATCAGAAGTTCCTGTCGATGTTTGATGATGCCGGCGTACTCGACTGCTACCGTCGGGCCGAGAGTATTGTCCCCCAACAAGCGCTTGCGCTGGAGAATAGCCCGTTCGCCACCGAAATGGCGGGAAAAATCTCGCAACGTATCGCGGCGTTTCATCCGGATGCATCCGATGCCGACTTCATCCGCACGGCCTTCGTGACAATCCTGGCGGTTGAACCGACATCCGACGAACAAGCCACGCTGACCGAACTTCTGAAACGCATGACGGAACTTGCAAAAGCGAAGAACCGCACGAACCCCACGACGGCCGCCCGAACGAGCGTCGTTCACACCATCCTCAACCACAACGACTTCATCACCATTCGATGAATGCGGAGAAGACAGACATGATGAACGGCATCCCCAGGGTTGTTCCCTCGCGCCGGACATTCCTCGCCGACTGTGGACTCGGTTTCACGGGTCTGGCACTCGGCGCGATGCTCGCCGATGATGGCGCTCTCAAGGCGAATGAGCCGGACAGTTGGCAGCCGCCAAACGGAGAGCCGCACTTCGCACCGAAAGCCAAGAGTGTCATCTGGCTGTTTATGAATGGCGGCGCTTCGCACGTCGAATCGTTCGATCCAAAACCGGAGATCACCAAGTACGCCGGCCAGTCGATCAGCGAGACGCCCTACGCCGCCACGCAGGATCCCGAACGGCTCAAACGCCGTGAAGTGGCGTTCAATGTCACAATTCGGCAGAAGCTTTATCCATTGCAAGTCGGTTTTCGCAAGTACGGCGAATCCGGCATCGAACTGAGTGACTGGGTTCCACACATGGGAAGCTGCATCGACGACATCGCCGTCGTGCGGTCGATGTGGACCACCGACGATAATCACGGCGCCCAGACGCAATTCCATTCGGGCCGCCACATGCTCGACGGGGAATTCCCGACTCTCGGTGCATGGGTGGATTACGGGCTTGGTTCACTTAACGATAATCTGCCGCAATTCATCTCGATGGGCCGACGTGAGTACTGGAACGCGAAGGACGGCCATTACCTCGGTCCCGCTCACGATGCCGTTCCCATTCGCGTCGATCCCAAGAACCCACTCGATTATGGCAAGCCGGCCAACGGTCTCTCGCTCGAAGAACAGCGACTCAATTTTGAGTTCGGAGCGAAACTAAATCGGCTCAAGGCCATCGAATATCCGAACGACCCGGCGCTGCTGGCTCGTATCAAGGCGTATGAACTCGCCTTCCGCATGCAGACGTCGGTCCCCGAAGCACTTGGTTTCAATTCGGAAACTCAGGCGATTCAGAAGATGTATGGCCTGGACGAACCGGCGACTCGCAGTTTCGGTTCGCAGATGCTGGCGACGCGCCGACTCATCGAACGTGGCGTGCGTTTCATTCAGGTGCAACACGGCGCCGGCGGTGCCGGTGCATGGGACGCGCACGGCGGCCTGAAGGCCAATCACACGCGAAACTTCAAAGCGGTCGATAAACCGGTGGCCGGCCTGTTGAAAGATCTCAAACAACGCGGCCTGCTCGATTCAACCCTCGTCATCTTCGCGACTGAATTCGGTCGCACGCCGGCGACTCAAGGAAAAGATGGTCGCGACCATCACCCGTACGGGTTCTCAGTCTGGATGGCGGGCGGCGGTATCAAAGGGGGTATCGCTCACGGAGCCACCGACGAAATCGGCTTCCACGCCGAAGAGCACCGCCACTATGTCACCGACATTCACGCCACAATTCTGAAGCAACTCGGACTCGATTCGCGTAAGCTGGAAGTCCCGGGCCGCAAACGGCTCGACATCGATCACGGCAACCCAATCGACGAAATCATTGCTTGATCTTGCGGTGAACAGAATTCGGATCGCAGAAGTCACAACACCAGCAAAGCATTGCGATGACCCACACGATTAACCGCCGGACATGGATCGCCGGCAGTCTCTCCGGCATGGTCGGACTCAGCCTCGGCACCGGCATGGCCGATGACTCCAAAGCCAGCCTCGATATCATCGATTGCCACACGCACTTTTACGATCCAATGCGGCCCGAGGGAATTCCCTGGCCGGCAAAGGGATCGCCGTTGTATCGCACGGTGCTACCGAAACATTTGCGGGCGTTGAAGCAGTTTCGCCCTGTGACGGGTACGGTGATTGTCGAGGCAAGCCCGCGAGTGGAAGACAACGCGTGGCTGCTGGAACTGGCGAAGGACGATCCGTTCGTCGTCGGCATCATCGGTCACCTCACACCGGGGACCGCGGAATTCGCTGGGAATCTGAAGCGGTTTGCAGCCAATCCCCTGTTTCGCGGGATTCGCGTCTCTTCCAGGCTGGTGGATCAGTTGGTCGCAAAAAGGTCGTTCGATGATTTGAAATTGATGGCTGAAAAAAATCTGGCATTGGATGTGAATGGCGGCCCCGAGACTCCCGCCATAGTTGCAAGACTCGCCGTTCAGTTGCCCGATCTGCGAATTGTGCAAAACCACATCGGAAATGTTCACATTACGTCCGACGCACCACCGCGAAAGTGGCAGCAGGGAATTCGGGCCGCGGCAAAGCATCCCAACGTGTTCTGCAAAATATCGGCATTGGTCGAAGGCGCAGCGCGAAACGGCAAGAAGGCCCCCGATGGCCTTGCTTTCTACAAGCCGTATATCGATGTTGTCTGGAATGCGTTTGGCGACGATCGTGTCATCTATGGAAGCAATTGGCCTGCTTCCGATCCGGCCGCAAGCTACTTCAAGCTCCAGCGAATCGTCATGGAATACGTGTTCCAAAAGGGCGACAAAGCAACGGCGAAGTTCTGCTCGTTGAACGCCAAACGCGCTTACAAATGGGTCGAGCGATCCGGTCGTCGTTGATTCCCGCCCGATTTCCCACCAACTCTCTTAATTGCTCCCACATGCATCCACTCGATTTCGCCGTTGTTGCTCTCTATCTGTTGCTGATGCTCGGTCTGGGGTTCGCGTTCGGGCGGAATCAGTCGCGAAGAGAGTTCTTTGCGGCTAGCGGATCGATGGGGTGGCTGCCCGTCGGCTTGAGCGTCATGGCGACTCTGTTCTCCTCGAACAGTTTCGTCTTCTACCCGTCGGCGGCATTCGGCGACAGTCTGCGGATCGGCCTGTCACTCGTCGCGTTCGCACTGATGACACCGGTGGTGATCTGGGTGTTCATTCCCGTTTACGCGCGGCTGAAAGTGGAGACGGCGTACGAATACCTGGAGTTGCGATTTCACGTTTCCGTGCGCACGCTTGCCAGTGGCCTGTTCGTGCTGTTGCGCATCGGCTGGATGGCTTCAGCAACGTATGCGGCATCGGTGGTGGTGTCGAGTGTGATGGGAGTTTCGCAAACGGCGGTCATTATCGGGCTGGGAGTCGTCTCCGTTGGCTACACAATGCTGGGCGGTCTGCGAGCCGTCATGTGGACCGACGTGATTCAGTTTTTCGTCTTTGCGATCACAATTCTGGCGACGCTGGGACTCATCCTCAGTTTGACCGGCTCCGGCGTCAGTGACATCATTCATACCTACTTCGACGGCCGCGAAGGATTGATCATCGACTTTTCGCCGTCGATGATATTGCCCTACGGCAGTTGGGTGATTCTGATTGGCGTGTTCCTCGAAGCCTTGTCGGCATTCGGCGTCGATCAGGTGGCCGTTCAACGATATCTCTCAGCGAAATCGGAGCGTTCGTCGCAATGGGGAGCCGCATTGAATCTGGCGGCGATGTGGATCGTGCTTCCGGGTTTGTTGATGATCGGCGTCGGGCTGTATGCCTACTTCACCCAGAACCCGGCAGAATTGGGCGAGGGAACACTGACCGAGATTCTCGCCGGCGATTCCAAAGTGGCCGACCGGGCCATGCCCGATTTCGTTCGCCTTCACTTTCCACCCGGTTTGGCCGGTCTGTTTCTCGCCGCCCTGATGGCGGCGATCATGTCGAGCATCGATTCCGGCGTCCATTCGGTCACCACCGCGTTGGTCGTCGATTTTCGCGACCGACTTTTTCCTCAGCTTCGACCGAAAGATGAACGGCACGAAGTGCGCTGGATCCGAACGTTGATTGTCATCATCGGCACCATTGCCATTGCACTCGCCTGTTTTGTCGGTCCACTCGGCAACGTGTTCGACATCGGAAAAAAACTGACTGCAGCATTCGGTGGCCCGTTGTTGGCGATCTTCATTCTGGCGCTCTTTTCCCGCCGGACGACCTGGTTGGCAGTGCTGATTAGCGTTTCGCTTGCCACCGCGTTGACGCTCTGCCTGATGTACACGCAGGATTGGTTTTCCGTCTGGTACTGGCCCATCGGCTTCGGCACCGCGCTGGTGTTCGGCTACTTGGCAAGTTTTCTGCAGCCCGCCAAACCAACCGAGTTGACGTTCTTCCAGATCATCAACGACAATGACCGAGTTTGATCGATCAGGTGTCTTGCCCCAGATGAGTTCCGCTTGATTTGGAGAGAACCAGTTGGCTGAAACCGAACCGCTTTATCCCGAACCGCCATTGGCACTCGTTCGCCCGCGTGTCTCGTATCTGGCGAGTTACGTGGGGCCGGGTGTGATTATTGCTTCGGTCACTATTGGTAGCGGAGAACTGGTTTATGCTTCGCGGAGCGGGGCGATTTTCGGCTATGGGATGTTGTGGTGCTTTTTGTATGCCGGCATTTTTAAGGCGATCCAGGTTTACACCGCCGCGCGGCACATTACGTTGACCGGCGAGCATCCAATGGTGACATGGCGAGGGTTGCCCGGCCCGCCGCTGTGGTTTCCGTTGTTGATTGCCGTTCCCGCGGTGGCGTTAATGCCGATCGCCTTTTCGGCGATCCCCGAGATTCTGGGCGGATTCATCCATCGGCTTAGCGGTATGGCGATGACGGGATCGGCGATCGGCGGTTGGGGATATCTGGAATTCTGGATCAATGTCTGGAGTGCATTGCTGCTTGTCGTGTGCGTGTCGATGGCGCTCGGCAGCAGTTACGTGACGCTGGAACGGGTTTCGATGGTGGTGCTTGCGGGCATCGTGTTGTGCGTCGGGGCGTCGGTCATTGTTTTCGGCCCGAACCTCGTTCAACTCATTGAGGGACTGTTCGTGCCGCGCACGCCGGAATATCCGTCATGGCTGCTGGAGTCACCGAAATACGTCGATGAGTTTCAAAACCGCAGCCCGTGGCTGGAAGTCTCGATTTATCTGGGTGCAGTCGGCGGGGGCGCGTACGACTATATCGGCTACATCGGGATGCTGCGCGAGAAGAAGTGGGGGTTGGCCGGTCGCCGCGTGGTCTCGCGTGAAGAACTCGATGCCGCCGTTGCCGGCGATAGCGAATCGGCTCGTATTGCCATCGCACGGGGTAGGCAATGGCGGCGCGCTCCGTTGTTCGATACGGTCGCCTCGTTTGCATTCGTGATTCTGGTGACGTTGCTGTTCGCGATTCTCGCAACACTGGTGCTACACAGCGAAATGGCAGTTCCGGCCAACAACAATTTGCTCAACGAGCAGGAAGCATTTCTGAGTCAACTCTACCCGGCGCTGCGATGGCTGTATCGCATCGGCGTCTTTCTGGCGTTCATCGGAACACTCTATGGAGCGTTCGTGGTCTATCGACACACATTTATTGAAAGCGCAGCGGCAATCGTTCCGGCAGCGATCACGCCGAAGCGTCTGCCTGCGATTCGTATCGGTGTGACCGCTTATTGTTTTCTGGGCGGAATGACGATGATCTGGTTGCCCGAAAGTCTGGCGGGAACCATCATCACCCGGATGACGTTCGGCAGTATCATCAGCGGGGCGACGTCGTGCGGATTGTGGTGTTTCGCCATGCTGTGGGCCGACCATGTTCGTCTGCCCGCTCCGTTGCGAATGAGCTGCACGATGAAGACCCTCACAGCGATCGCCGGGCTGGCGATGACTGTGCTGGGAATCATCATCACCGTCGAATACTTTCGATCATAAGAAACTCGATTATTAGAACTCGTCCGAAAACCCGGTTGCGGTTGTTCGTGATACTTCCAAGCAAGTGTCCGGGTGACCCGTCAGAGGGTTTTCGGACTACTTTTTAGAAACAGAGGAATGCAATGCCGACGATCGCCGACTACAAACTGCACCGAGTCCGACTGGAATTGCAGATGCCGATCGGCGATTCGCAAGTGGAGTTTGCCGTCCATTGGATGACGGTCCTCGAATTGACGACCGACGACGGGTTGACCGGTGTTGGTTTCGATCTGCAACAGGGGAAACCCACGCCCGCGCTGGCACAACTCGAGGCACAATTCGAGTACAACATGTGGCCCGTGCTGAAGGGATCGAATCCGTTTGCCGAAGCGCTGCGAATCACGCGGCCGCGCGGCGGAAATGTTGGTGCGGCGACGCTGCCGCAGGCCGTCGAAACCGCCGTGTGGGATCTGATGGGCAAAGCGGCCGGTTTGCCGCTCTATCGGTTACTCGGAGGAACGAACCCTGCCGTCCCGGCCTACGGCAGCACGCTCGACTTCCATTTGAGCGACGAGGAATTTCGTCGCCGACTGCGTGACTTCAAGACGATGGGATTTCAGGGAATCAAAATTAAGGTGGGACATCCCGATGTCGAGTGGGACCTGCAACGAATGGCGATTGCCCACGAAGTGATGGGGCCGGACGTGGATTTGATGATCGATGCCAACGAAGCCTGGTCGCCGAAGGAGGCAATTCGCCGCTGTCACATTTACCAGAACGAGGGTTTCGAAACCTTCTGGGTTGAGGATCCCATCACGCGCGAGGACTACGCCGGCTACGCGCAGCTCCGCGGCGAACTTCCGTTCACGCGAATCAACACGGGAGAGTATCTCGGCTTTTCGGGAAAACGCCGATTGCTCGAAGCGGGAGGGGTCGATGTCTTGAACGTTCACGGATCGTTCGGCATGTCGCGAGCGGCGGCACATCTGGCCGGTGATTTCGGCATCCCCGTTTCACTGGGGAACACGATTATGGAAATCGGCGTGCACCTCGCAGCGAGTCTGCCCGAAGTGGTGTACCTCGAGTTCTCCGATCTCGCGTGGAACAAACTTGCGAAAGAGCCGGTCAAATTCGAGAACAGCCAGGCGTTCGCCCCCGAGCGTCCCGGTCACGGCATCGAACTCGACCACGAAGCGCTCGCGGAATTCTCATGTCCGGAATGATCTCGGTGCACGTTCCCTTTTTCGGTTGTCCGCCTGCAAGAGGCGACTTACGACGGCGCTTGATTCAAGAAGTCAGGTGATTGCCAACCTGGATTTGGATATGTGTAAAACCCTCGACCGGTTTTCACGCCAAGTTCTCCGCCGGCAATCTTGTCCAACAGCAATTTCGGCGGTGCGTCGGACGGGTCACCCGATTCTTCGTAGTAGATCAATTCAATATCGCGAACCACGTCCAGTCCTATGCTGTCCATCAGAGCGAACAGACCCAGCGGCGTTTCCATTTGAATCATCCAGGTTCGATCGACATCTTCGACGGTGCCAATTCCTTGATCGACAACCTTGAGAGCCTCCTTCTTCACGGCCCGCCAGATACGGTTGAAGATAAAACCCATGCTTTCCTTTTGAACGATCACCGGAAGTATACCGATCGAAGACATAAACGACCGGACGGCATCCATCGTCGCGTCCGACGTCGAATTGCCCCGCATCAACTCCACAAAGGGGTGAGTCCAGATTGGTAGGACGAAGTGTGTATTCAATACCCGATCGGGCCGCGCCGTCGCCGACTCAATACGTGAAATCCGAATCGAGGAGCTGTTGGTTCCCAGAATCGTGTGCTGGGGACAGAGTTGATCCAGCTGTTGGAATACGTCTCGCTTGATTGTGACCTCTTCTTTGACCGCCTCGATCACCAGATCGGCGCCGGAAGCGGCTTCGCTGATAGAGGTTGTGTGACGAATGCGATCGAGAATCGTCTGTCGCTCATCGGCCGACACGTACCCATCTTCGATCATGTTATCGAGAATCGCGGACATGGCAGGTTGGCTGCCTCGAAGAACTTCTTCCCGTATATCATGCAACCACACGCGTTTGCCGAAGACCGCGCATTGAAGCGCGATCTGGGTCCCCATCAGACCCGATCCAACGACACATATCTGATTGATTGGCTGAGTCATATTGTGTGCACTTTCTGAGAACTGCAGCCCATGAGGAATTGGTCTGCCCAACGGGGACTTCTTCCGGAACATCGGAACGCGTTTTGATTACTTCAGCTGCGACCGATGATGTAGCGCTGCGGATCGACTTCCTCACGCAGGACGCGCAATTGCTCGTCGTCCGGTGTCGGCGTGAGTTCCAGCGGCTCTTTGACCAGAAGTTCAAAACCGGTGTTGGCTTGCACCTCGTCCAGCGTGACGTTCGGATGCAACGATTCGACCTGCATCCGTTTTGATTCTTCGTGATATCCCATCACCGCGAGATTGGTGATCACTTTGTACGGCCCGGTTCCGGGCGGCAATCCGGCTTTTTCGCGGGCACCCGGTCCGTCGAGAAAACCGGGCGTCGTGATGAAATCGACGCGCTCGGTAAAGCGTCGCCGGTCGTGTGGCGTGATGACCAGGATCCGCCAACACAACGATCCCAGGTCGTTGGCGCCGCCACTGCCGGGAAGGCGAACCTTTGGCTGTTGGTGGTCGCCGCCAATCCGCGTGGAGTTCAGATTGCCGAACATGTCGATCTGGGCTCCGCCAAGAAACGTGTAATCGACCAGCCCGCGCTGGCACGTTTCCATCACGTCGCCCATGCTGGTGGCCATCAACCCTTGATAGAAAGTGCGCGAATCGCCGACGCTGATCGGCATTTTTGGCAACAGCGGTCCGATCCCGCCGGCTTCAAACATCAACGTCGAGTTCGGCGCAGAGTTTTTTTGCGCCAGCATCGATGCCGCACATGGTGCTCCGGTTCCGACGACAACCATCGCGCCGTCGTCGATCAATCGCGACGCAGCGCAGATCATCATTTCCATCGAATTGAAATTGGACATCCGGATTACACCATCAATTCTTCATTACGTAATTCTTCGAGCCGCGCCGCACCGCCGCACAGTTCCAGGTACGCGGCGAAATCACGAACGCCGAGGAGAAAGCGATCGAGAAACTCACGATGTGTGCTTGCGTCAGTTTCCGCCGTTAGCCATTCGCGCAGATGGTCTTCGTCCGAAAAGTACTCGTACGGCATGTTGCCCGGATAGCTGCCCGATGGAACTTCGCAGACGGCATCGACGCAGTAAAAGGGAATGACCGTCGATGTCGGGTCGCGGCGGATCTCTTCGTTCTCGATGAGTCGTTCGCAACTGATGATGAGTTTCTTCGCGGCGCGGGCAACATGCCAGTCGGAGACTGATGTGCCGCGAATACGGCAGTTGCCGTAACGGTCGGACTCGTGAACGTGAATCACCGCAACGTCGGGCCAGAGCGCGGGAACGGCGATGAGCTTTTCACCGGTAAACGGACATTCGATTTGCTTGGCAGCGCTGTGGCGAAACGTATCGCTGCCGGCCAAAGAACGCGCCGGCAGAAATGGCACGCCCATCGCCGCCGCTTGGAATCGCAGCGCCAGTGTGTAATTCGACCATTCGCATACCGCAACCGTGCCGCTTTGCATCACTCTTCGGGCGTGCGGCGATAATCCTCGCGCCTCCAGCCCGACGATGTATGCCGAGTCGACTCGGTCCAGTAGCTGACCTCGACCTGTTAAGTTACCCGCGCACAGAATCTGAAAATCATGCGTTGCTGTGTGGCCAGCAAGCCCGAGGTGTTGCTTTTCCTGCCGCACAATTTCATGTAGCACAGCCGTGGCAATGCGGTCGCCGCCGAAACCACCCGACGCCAGATAATCGCCGTCGCCGACAAATCGCGACACGGCATCGGTGACCGACATCACTTTATCGACCATCGCTTTCGGCTTGGCCCGAAAGTATTCGCGTGCCGCATCGCAGTCGGGGGAAGTGAAAAGCGGCCCTTCGGATTGTTGTTGATTGTCGTTTGGATTCATTCGGATTCAATCGGAGAAAGACCACCACAACGGCAGTTGAGAAATGTGTCAATCATCAAGGTTCTCTGGCGTGAGGCGGTTTAGAAATTCACTTCAGCTGCGCCTTTGAGGTTCAACGCGTCACGCACTTCGGTGGGCGATGCGATTTGCAGCGAAAGAGCTTCGAGGATCGTCCGGATTCGCTCGACCAATTCGGCGTTGCTTTGTGCGAGCCGCCCCTTTTCCAGGAACAGGTTGTCCTCTAATCCCACACGCACGTTGCCGCCCATGACTGCTCCGGCAGTCACCAGTGGCAATTGGTGACGCCCGGCTGCGAGAATCGACCAGTAATAGTCCTCTCCAAATAACTTGTCGGCAGTCTGTTTCATGTGAATCAGGTTGTCGGCATCGGCACCGATTCCGCCCAGCACCCCAAAAATCGTTTGCACAAAGAATGGCGGTTCCGCCAAACCACGATCCACAAAGTGGGCCAGATTGTACAGGTGACCGACATCGTAGCATTCAAACTCGAACCGCGTCCCGCAACCTTTGCCGAGTCGTTCAAGCACATTCTCAATGTCGGTGAACGTATTCTTGAAGATGAAGTCCCGCGTGAATTCCAAGGCGCGTGGCTCCCAGTCGTGTTTCCACTCCTGGTACCTGTCGGCGAGATGAAACAGGCCGAAATTCATCGACCCCATGTTCAACGACGACATTTCGGGTTCCGCCCTTAGAGCTGCGGCCAGACGGTCATCGAGCGACATGCCATGTCCGCCGCCTGTTGTAATGTTAATTACCGCATCGGTCTGTTCTTTGATCTGCGGCAGGAACTGCATGAAGACATTGGGATTGGATGTCGGACGGCCATCGACTGGATCGCGAGCGTGCAGATGCAGAATGCTCGCGCCGGCATTGGCGGCGCCGATGGCCTGTTCGGCGATTTCTTCCGGCGTTATGGGCAAGTGCGGCGACATCGTCGGTGTGTGAATCGATCCTGTGATCGCACAGGTGATAATGACCTTGCCGTTCAACCGCTTCATGACGCCTCTGCTTCTTCCGATGAATGAGACCCTGTTCCTGTCCGAGCCGTTCCGACATAGTATGCAGACCTGATCCGTTCTTCCAGTAGGAGCTCTCATGCAAGCGAAAGACATTCAACGCGTCGGCGTTCTCGGACTGGGAACGATGGGCCACGGCATTGCACAGACTTTCGCGGCCGCAGGTTGCTTGGTGACAGCTTATGATGAAGCGGAAGCCGCGCGATCGACGGCAATCGATCGAATCCGATCCAATCTGATGCAGATGGCGGCAGAGGGTCTGATCGACGCTTCGGCCGTCGAGGAAACCGTCGAGCGGATTACGGTCGTCGATCAACCCCGGCTGGCGGTCGAGGGAGCAGAATATGTCGTCGAGGCTGTTCTCGAAAACTTACCGCTCAAGCAGACCTTGTTCCCGCAGTTGGAGTCGTGGATTTCGCCGGACGCCGTTCTCGCCAGCAACACGTCGACCTTTCCGATGACTCAGATTTCCAAGAACATGCAACACCCCGAACGTGCGATCAACACGCACTGGTTCAACCCGCCGCATCTTGTGCCGGTTGTTGAAGTTGTTCCCGGCGAGCAGACTTCCCCGGAAGTGACCGAGTTGACGCTCGATTTACACAAACGAATTGGCAAGCAGGCGGTGCGAATCAACCGTGAGATTCCGGGATTGTTGGTCAACCGCGTGCAGATTGCCATGATTCGTGAAGTGTTTCACCTGTGGGATCAGGGAATTGCCAGTGCCGAGGATATTGACACGGCCATCCGCGGCAGCATGGGATTTCGTATGGCGGCAAACGGCCCGTTGGAGATTGCCGACTTCGGTGGATTGGATGTGTGGCTGAAAGTGTTCGAGGGACTTGCCCCGGAGATCCGGTCGGATTCGGGAGTGCCCGGCAGAGTGCAGGAGATCGTCGATAACGGAAATTACGGAATGAAGACCGGCAAAGGCATTTACGATTACCCGCCGGAAGTCGCCGAGCAAAAACGTCAAGAACGCGACCAACGATTCATGGCGTTGGCCAAACTGTTTTACAGTTGAAAGTGATGAGTGCAGCAAGAAGGGCGAATTCTCGTCACTCTGATCGAGGGTGTGAGAACTCAGTAATGGGTGGACTGGCAACAAGGTCAATCCAGCGCACGAGTGACGATCTCAAAGACATCCCTGGCCAGGTCTTCGGTCTGGATGATGCGTTCCAGCTCGGACCGCATCAAAGCCCGACGCGCTGCGTCAAAACGTTTCCATTGATTGAAGGCGCTGACCAACCGAGCGGCGAGTTGAGGGTTGTCCTTCTGGGTTTGCAGAACAATATCACTCAGGAAGCGATACCCCTGCCCATTCTTATTGTGAAAGTGGAACTGATTCCCCGAGAACGCGCCAACCAGCGCGCGCAGGCGATTCGGATTCTTCAAATTGAACGCGAGATGGTGAGCAAGGGCTTCGACACGCTCCAGGCAATCGTCCGCCGGTGAAGCAGCTTGCACCGAAAACCACTTGTCAATCACCAACGCATCGTCTTGCCATCGTGCGTAGAATTGTTCCAACGCCTTGTCCCGCTCGGGTCGTACACTCTGCGAGAGCATGACGAGCGCTGCCTGCTGGTCGGTCATGTTGTTGGCCTGTTCAAACTGCGCCCACACCAGATCCTGGATCGTCGAGTCATCTTCCAGCACCGAGAGGTACGCCAGGCAAGCGTTCATCAAGCTTCGCCGCTGCGCATCATCCTTTGCGAAGCAATAGGGCACCTTGGCGTTCAAGCGATTATAAATCGCGAGCAACACATCACGGAGTTTCACGGCAAGCTGCTTGATGAAGGCATCGCGAACGTGACGGATGGCGTCGGGATCGATCGTTTCCATCGCCATGCCCAGTTCGCGTTCGGGCGGCAACCTCATCGCCAGGGCTTTGAATGAACTGTCGAGTGACTCGTCTGCCAATAGTTTTCCAAAGGCATCCAAAAGCAGGTCATCGCAAGTCGCAACGCCACCCTTTTGAACTACTGCAATTTGTTCAAGCAACAGTTCCTTGGCCAGCGTCTGCCCGGCCTCCCAGCGATTGAAGTCATCCTGATCGTGCGCCATCAAGAACGCATAGTCGCTACGCGGACGGTTGAACTTCAACTGAACTGGCGCAGAAAAGCCCCGCAGAATCGACGGAACGGGCTGCTCGCTCACGCCTTCAATTACGACGGTTTCGCTCGCCTGTGTCAGCTCGATCAGATGTTCGGTGTTCGCGTTACCATTGATTGTCGTCTTGATTTCACTGCCATCCCGGGCCAACAAGGCGATGCGAATTGGCATGTGGAAAGGCTGGTGCGACTCGCTGGCGGCGCTCCTTTGTTCGAGTGAAAGCTGGTACTTCTGCGTCGCCGGATCGTATACCGCATCAACCGTAAGTTCGGGCGTTCCATTCTGGTCGTACCAGCGTTCAAATTGCGTCAAATCGCGATCGTTGGCGTCTGCCATGGCCGCGCGGAAATCATCGCATGTCACCGCTTGTCCGTCGTGCCGTTGGAAGTAGAGGTCCATGCCTTTGCGGAATCCCTCTTTCCCCAGCAGTGTCTGGTACATGCGAATGACTTCGGCCCCTTTGTTGTAGACCGTGGCCGTGTAGAAGTTGTCCATTACGACGTACGACTCGGGACGTATCGGATGTGACATCGGGCCGGCATCTTCGGGGAACTGCGCGTAACGCAGACTCTGCACGTCGTGAATGCGTTTCACGCCCTCGGATGTCTGGTCCATTGTGAACTGCTGATCGCGGAAGACCGTCAGGCCTTCTTTTAAGGTCAATTGAAACCAGTCGCGGCAGGTTACACGGTTGCCGGTCCAGTTGTGAAAATACTCATGCGCGATGACTGCTTCCACGCCGTCGAAATCGACATCGGTGGCGGTATCGGGTTTTGCCAATACGTATTTGGTGTTGAAGATATTGAGGCCCTTGTTTTCCATCGCCCCCATATTGAAGTCGCTCACCGCAACGATCATGTAGATGTCGAGGTCATACTCGAGACCAAAACATTCCTCGTCCCAAGCCATTGATTTCTGCAACGAAGCCAGCGCATGGTCGGTCTTGTCGAGATCGGCCGCAGCCACCCAGATCTCGAGCCGAACCTCGCGTCCCGAATGTGTTGTGAACGTACCGGACTGGCATTTCAGATTACCCGCTACCAACGCGAATAGGTAAGACGGCTTTGGAAACGGATCTTCCCAAACGACTTTGCGTCGGCCGTCATCGAGATCGACCGATTCGACGTGATTACCATTCGAGAGCAGCACCGCATACTTCTCGGGGTCGGCAATGATTGTGCTCTTGTAGCAGGTCATCACATCGGGGCGATCGAGAAAATAGGTGATGCGCCGAAAGCCTTCCGCTTCGCATTGCGTGCAAAAGCTGCCGGATGATTTGTAGAGTCCCGAGAGCGCGAGGTTCTCCTGCGGCTTGATCGCGACTGTGCTTTTCAGTGTGAAACGCTGGGGTACTGTCTCAATCGTCAGCGTTTCCCGGGTCACAACGTAACGTTCTTCAGGAACGACAACATCGTCAATCGTCAAAGACCGCAGCTCCAGCTCTTCGCCGTTCAATACCAACGGAGCGATGTCATTGGGCCCGGTGCGCACGAATTTGATGATGGTGTGCACAAGCGTTTCAATCTCACCTAGTTCGAAAGTCAGGTCGATGCCTTCAACTTCGAAATCTGCTGGGAGATAATTGCTTCTGAAGGTCTCAGTTGGTTCGGACATCGTGCTTCCTCAAGCCTGCTCAAGTCGTCTGGAACAGGAAGCAGTATACCGCGACGCACGATTTGTGAAGGGAAGGCAGCCCAAAAAGCTTTTACCATTGAGATTGGGGGTCTGCGTTATGCGTTGGTACAATACAAATGCTCGTTTGGACGTTCGATGTGCCGCTGCTTGACATGTTCCTGGACTTCTGGGAAACGTTGACGCTTTTACCCGGTCAAGCGGAGTGCGTGGCATAATATAGGAGAAGAACACGACTGCCTGAAATCCCGGGCATTGCGATCACCGTGAAGTCTTCGCAGTACTTCTCAACGTTTTGTTTCTTCGCCCATCGAAATTGATTTTTTACCTGCTTTGGAAATCAATCCGTGTCTTTTTTCTCCCAGAATTATCGTCTGATCGCTGCGTCGCTGATTTTGACGTTGGCGATGCCGGCCACATTGCCCGCTGTGGATTTTGTCCACGAGGTCATGCCGATTCTCAAGAAGCACTGCGGCAAGTGCCACACGGGTCAGAAGAAAGAGGGCGGCCTGTCGATGAACACGCGCGCCCAACTTCTGGCGGGCGGAGAAAACGGAAAAGCGGTGACTCCCGGGAATGCCGCAATGAGTCTCTTTTTCGAGCGGATGATTTCCGACGACGAAAACACGTGGATGCCGCCCGAAGGGCCGCGCGTTTCGGCTAAGAATATTGCAATCCTCAAGAAATGGATCAACGCGGGCCTGCCTTGGAAGCAGGGCATCACGCTGGGGAAATCCGCATGGGAGCCGCCGCTGAAACCGCGTGCTGTCAAATTGCCGCCGCCACAAAATGGCCGCGAGCATCCGATCGATCGTCTGTTGGACGCCGATCTGGTTCGTCACAAACACGCGTTGCCTGCGACCATTTCCGATGCAATGTTCCTCCGTCGCGCATCGCTCGATGCCATCGGTCTGCTTCCCACACCCGCCGACCTGCAGGCGTTTACCGCTGATTCAACACGCGACAAACGGGAGAGGTTAATCGACAAACTTCTCGCCGACGACATCGCCTACGCCGATCACTGGCTGACCACTTGGAACGACCTGTTGCGCAACGATTACACCGGCACGGGATTCATTACTAAAGGACGCACCCAGATAACCACTTGGCTTTACGCCTCGCTGCGCGACAACAAGCCCTACGATCAGTTCGTCCGCGAGTTGATTGCGCCCACTTCGGAATCGGCCGGATTCATTGACGGCATCAAATGGCGCGGCGAAGTGAATGCCAGCCAGACCCGTGAAATCCAATTTTCCCAAAACGTCTCGCAGGTGTTCTTGGGCATCAACATGAAATGCGCCAGCTGTCACGACAGCTTCATCGATCGCTGGACGTTGTCAGAAGCTTACAACCTCGCTGCCATCTACGCCGACAAGCCGCTGGAACTCAATCGCTGCGACAAGCCAACCGGCAAGATGGCGACTCCCAAGTGGATCTTTCCCGAAATAGGCGACGTCGATCCGAAAGCTCCGAAAGCCGAGCGACTGAAGCAGTTGGCCGGGCTGATGACGCATCCCGATAACGGTCGATTTACCCGGACGCTGGTCAATCGGATTTGGGCTCGACTGATGGGCCGTGGCATCGTTCATCCCGTCGATGCCATGCACACGCAACCGTGGAACGAAGACCTGCTGGATTATCTGGCCATGCGATTTGCTGCAGACGACTACGACCTGCGCAAGTTCATTCGCTTCGTCATGACCTCGCAGGCCTATCAATCTCGCGCGGTGATTTTGCAGTCGGAACCGGGCGAAGACTACATCTACGTCGGTCCCATCGCCAAGCGCATGACGGCCGAGCAGTTGCTCGATTCCATTTGGCAAATCACGGGTACAAATCCCGGTGCACCGACAGCCAAGGTCGATCGCGCGGAACGGAATCCGGCGCTGGAGAAAAAGACGCACCCAATAAAACCGCTCGTATCGGTTCCGGTGATCGCAAAGTGGATCTGGAATACCGGCCCGGTGTTAAAAAAAATCGAGCTTCGCAAACGCTTCCGGCTGTCCGCGAAACCCAAAGTCGCCCGACTGATGGCGACCTGCGACAACGCCTTCATAATGAAGATCAACGGTACCAAGGTGGCATCGTCTAAAGACTGGAACAAACCGGTCTACCTCGATGTTGCTCGGTATCTGCTAAAGGGCGAAAACCTCATTGAGGTGGACGCGGAAATGTTTGGCGGTGCTGCCGGCTTCATCTGTCAGCTATCGATAATGGACGGCAACAAGCCAGTGGTTATTGCCACCGACAAGACCTGGGAATCTCGAAAATCCAAAGGAAAGTGGCAATCGGCTGCTGAAATTCACCCGCATGGTGCTGGTCCCTGGGGGGCGTTACTGAATCCGAAAGCGGTTCCGTCGGAACTAGGTTTGCCCACTCCTCCGGTTCGTGCGGCTCTGGTGAAGAATGATTTCCTGATGCGATCCCTGGGGCGGCCGCATCGCGATCAAGTCGTCACCTCGCGGCCGGGCGAGTTGACGATGCTGCAGGCGATTGATTTGTCAAACGGGGAAATTCTCGCCGGCTACCTCAGCGGAGGAGCGAAACGCCTGGTGGGGCAGGGCAGAACAAGCGAGGAGTTGATCGAGTGGCTGTATGACTTTGCGTTGTCGCGTAAACCGACTGAAAGTGAGCGAACCGTTCTGGCTGAAGTTGCAGGTGACGGCCGCAACCCCATCGCCGTCGAAGACCTGTTGTGGACGATCTTTATGCTGCCCGAATTTCAAATTGTTCGATAAGAGTTCCGCATGACTATTCAAGAGATATTGGCCCGTCGAGAGTTTCTCAAGCAACTGAGTGCAGCTTCCATTGCCGCTCTCGGCTGTGGCGGAACGCGCGTCTGGGGCAACGCCGAGACCGCCGTCATCCAACCCAAGGCGAAAGCCGACTCCTGCATTCTGATCTGGCTGGCTGGCGGCATGGCCGCGCCAGACACGTTTGACCCCAAACGGTATCTGCCTTTTGAAAAAGGGTTGGATGTCGAGAAGATTCTGAGCACCTTCCCGGCAATCGATACGGCCGTTGACGATATCAAGATCACGCAGGGGCTGGAAAACGTTGCCAAGATTATGGACCGCGGCACGCTGATCCGCTCGGCAGTTCAGCCGGACCTTGGGCACATTCTGCACTCCCGTCACCAATATCATTGGCACACCGGCTACGTGCCGCCAATTACCGTGGCGGCACCGCATCTTGGTGCCTGGATGGCCAAGGTGCTTGGTCCGAAAAATCCGGTCGTGCCGCCTTTCATCAACATCGGGCAGCGACTTGAGGGCGTCGGCGAAAAGGAAGAACTCAAGGCCTTCACCACCGCCGGTTTCTTCGGCTCGGAGTTCGGGCCGATGAATCTGCCTTACCCCAAAGACGCGGTCCGCTCGGTCCAGCCGCCCAAAGGCATGAAACCCGGACGTTTCAGCAACCGTTATCGACACTATCGAAAACTCATCGACCAGAGCCCCAATCGCGCGTTATTGAGCGACTTCCAGCAGGAATCGATGATCCGCTCGATGGACGCGGCCCATCGGCTATTGCAGTCGAAAGAAAAACACGCCTTCGATCTCACCCGCGAATCGAAAGAGTCCTACGACCGCTACAACACGGGTCGATTCGGTCGCGGTTGCCTCTTGGCGCGACGACTGGTTGAAGAAGGGGCTCGTTTTGTCGAAGTCACCACAGAATATATCCCATTCATTCACTGGGACACACACGAGAACGGCCACTCGACGGTTGCTCGACTAAAGAACGAGATCGACCGGCCGATTAGCCAATTGATTCTCGACCTGGAATCCAAAGGACTGCTCGACCGCACGCTGGTTGTGATCGCCAGTGAATTCAGTCGCGACATGATGATCGAAGGCGTTCCCGGTTCCAACGCCAAAGATCAATCCCGCGCTCGCAGTAAGACGTTGGAAGAACCCAAACATTACGGACTGCACCGTCACTTCACCGGCGGCACCAGCGTGGCAATGTTTGGTGGCGGTGTGAAAAAAGGTTTCCTTTACGGCAAGACTGCCGACGAACGCCCGCTGCTGGCGATAAAAAATCCGGTCTCGGTGGAAGACCTGCATGCCACCATCTACACCGCAATGGGCATCAGCCCAAAAACCGCTTATGAAGTCGAAAAACGCCCGTTTTTCGCCACCAAAGACGGCCTTGGTAAATCGGTGCACGATGTGTTTGCTTGATGCGTCCTCGATCCCGCGGGCCGCAGCCCGCGGGTTTTGAAGCGTGACAATTGCAAACGGCGAATTACGGCGCCAGCAATTTCTTCACCAGAAAATCTTGCGGGCTGGTGTATTCATTCGACTTCGACACGCCCTTGATGAGCAGGTGGCATTCATGTCCCAAGCGGTCGGCCTTTTCCTTCAGCTTGACGCCGTAAACCGGGTGATGGATGCCGTGGCCGGCGTTTTGCGACGGTAGCGTCATGTTGTTGCCATAGGTCATCAACAGTGGCGGATCGTTTTTATCGAGATGGTTGTAGGGCGAGAACTCGACGTAGAGGGCTTTGTGCTTGTCGTAGTTCTTCATTGCTTCGGTCATCGTCTTTGCGCCGACGGCCATCCAGATCATGCGGTGCTTCAGCACGTTGGGGCCGAGCCACTCTTTGATGACGGGGGGATCGATGGAGACCTGCCCACCGCCGACGGCAGCAGCGGTCACGCGAGTCGATTCACGCGCGACGGGATCGTCTGACTTCGGGTCGGCGAGGTCGTCGTGCAACAGCAGCCACATCGACGTGCAGGCGCCGGCACTACCGCCGGTCAACGCGATGCGGTTCTTGTTGAGGTTCCATTTGGGGGCTTTCGAGCGGATGAATTGAATGGCCCGCGCCGCATCGTGCACCGGAGCCGGCAGCGGCACTTCACCGGTGAGGCGATAGTTGATGGCGGCGTAGGAAATCCCCTGTTTGAGGTAGGACTGGACAGTCGCGGGATTCGACTTTTTGTCGCCGCCGGTCCAGCCGCCGCCGTGAATGTAAACCAGCAGCGGTCGCGGTCCGTCCCCTTCCGCTTGCCAGAAGTCGATCGTGTTGAGTCGATGCGGACCGTACGACACATTGGCGTGCGTCGGCGTCAACGCCTTCGGCTTATCGGCGGCGAAACCGGTTGCCGTAGAAAGACAGATCATAACGGCGAACGAGAAACGCATGTGAATCCCCTGGGCAAAATGAGTGAGTACTGACTTCGGTTCATCGTAACGATCGACATACGACAGTCACAAGCAGTGGCGTGAGGGACAACGATCACTCCGTCCGTCGATGCTGACTTTCGCGGCGGTCGTCCGGGACAAAAAAGCGTTTGCGGCCAAGACCTTACTGGCCGACTGGCTTCTCATTCAACTTTTCCGGAAGGGGAATGCTCCATTCCAGAATTGCGATCAGCATTTCATTCCAGGTTTGATCGCCCCATGTGATTTCTTTACTGGGGTCGGGGTTGGCCAGATTGAATTCTGAGTTGTCGTGATGTCCGACAACGATCAACTGAGTTCCTTTGGGGATCGGCTTGGGATCGACGAGCCGATACGTCGTCTGCCAGTTGAAGTCGTAGTTGGGAACGTTCAGCAGTGTTTCCCGTTTTCCGTCTGCGTACCTGGCATCGATACGAAACGACTTCCCACGCAGGTGCATGTGGGGAAACAGCGAGAGCAGTCGCGCGTCCTTGAGATTCAGTTTATTCATGGCCTCGGACCGATGATTCTCGGCATTGGCGGGAATGACGAGCTGCTTGTGGGCAATTTGCACGGACGTTGAAAGCACGAGTTGTTTCACGTTCTTGCGATCGGTAAACACAAGTCTCAGTTTGCTCAAGTCGGTCTGTTCGCTGCCAACCGGCGTGTAGTGCAATTGAAAAATGAATTGACTACCGGCCGGTACCCATTTGGCCATTCCATCTGGCAAATGTCGGGCCAGATATCCCGGAACGTACGTTGTCAGAAACTGAACCCCCGCACCAAACGCCTTCTTGTCCTTGCTTTTTGGGGGGACCACATAGACCACAATGTGATGCACAACGGAACGGTTGCCGGGAAGCGCCTCGGCCATCGTGATCCATTTGTCTTCTTTGAAACCGGGATCGACCGTGAAGTTCTGGTAGGCAATTGTTCCCTCTGCTTTCACGACAAACGGCTTGTCCCGCATCTTCAGTTCCATGTCGGCCGGCTGCGTGAGTTGCGAGCCAACAATGAACTGCCGCGGCTTGGGCAAATCGCTGGGATTACCCTCGGGAGCGCCTCGCCGAACCCATTCCTGGATCTGCGACTTCTCGGCCGCCGTCAGTCGGCGATCGTTGGCGAACTGGCCATGCTTGGGATCGGCGTGCCAGGGCGGCATGCGATTCTCATCGATAACCTCGGCAATCATTTCGGCCCACCCGACGACATCCTCGTAGTTGGTCAAAGTGAACGGCGCAATTTCTCCCGCGCGGTGACACTCGACACATCGCTTCTGAAAGATTCGAGAGATTTGTTTGGAATACGTCACCGGACTTTTGGGATCGGGTTGCCGCACACGACCGATGAGACACCCGACCGGTTTGGTGGTCGGCCGAGTGACCGGTTTTCCCGCCAGCAATTCATCCAAGGCAACCTTGAGATCGAAACGAGTCGGCTCGTTGCGGATGTATCCGACGCCGAATTGGTCATCGATGCGGCCGCGATAACGAATCGTCTGCGATTGATCCCAAATGACGACCTCGGGAGTTCGGGTGGCCTTCAATTCGTCGGCGAGATGATTGCTCAGGTCCTTGAGGATCGGGAATGTGATTCCGTGACGATTGGCATGACCGCCGATTTCTGTTATCGAATCCTGCCGATTGGAATTCACGCCAACAAAGGCAACGCCGCGTTCTTCGTAGTCTTTCGCCATCTTCGCCAGGCGAGGGCCGTAGAGTTTGGCCAGCGGACATTCTGTTCCGAGAAAGATACACACGACCAATTTCTTCCGCTTGAATTCAGCGAGCGAGTGCGACTTTCCGCGAAAGTCTTTCAACGTGAATGGTTTGACGTGGCCGAGGTCAACTCGTTCTTGTTCGGCCGCCGCCGACATTTGCGTCGAGCCTGCAAAACTGGCGATGCAAATTGTGGCGACAAGAACCAGCGTGTGGTACCGACTCAGCATGGGATTCTCCGAGGAATTGTCTTTGATTCACCTGTGATGAATTCAGATATCGCATTGTAGCCACGACTGTGATTTCGATCCAGCTTTTCGGGCCGCCGTGGTTCGGTCGTTGTCGTCCTTGACCTGTGATGGCCGATCCATGATAGAATAGCGGATCGGCCTGCATTGGCAGCGACAGACGTGTCCCGCCCCTTCGATTCCCTCCTCGACTGGTTCCAGACGATGATTGCAAGAGTTCGTGTTATCGCAATTGCGTTCGCTGCGGCGTCTGCCATTTCGACGGTCTGCGTATCTGCAGAACCGTCTGACGCGCCGGATTTTAAACGCGATGTGCTACCGATCCTGCAATCACATTGTGTGCGATGTCATGGCCCAAAGAAACAGGAATCTCGGATTCGGCTCGACAACCTCTCAACCGACCTATTGAACAATCGTGCCGCTGCGGAAAACTGGCACGAGGTGCTCAACGTTCTCAACGCCGGCGAAATGCCGCCCAAAGATGAGAAACCACTTTCGGCCGAGGAGCGAGAAATCCTCACACGATGGGTGTCAGCAGCTATCAAAACTGCGGTCGCGGCGGGGCGAAATACGGATGGACGAGTTGTTCTGCGGCGGTTGAATCGGGTTGAGTATCAGAACACGATGTTCGACCTGTTGGGTTTGAAGATGGATTATGACCGCGACCTGCCGCCCGATGCGGTTTCGGCCGATGGCTTTAATAACAACGGGCGTTCGCTGCGAATGTCGGCGTTGCAGTTGGAATACTATTTGCAAACGGCTCGACGGGCATTGGACCGTGTGATTGTTGTTGGGCCGGCCCCAAAGGTGTACGACTACGAATTCTCCGAGAGTAACGTTGACGGCTGGCTGGGCAACCCGCAGCGGGCGAACCGGTTGGGACGGCAACAGCAATTCCTGGCGAAGATGGTCAAAGACTATCCCGAGGATGGCGAATTTCTGGTTCGAGTGAAGCTGACTGCCGAACTGAAAGAGAACATCGGACACCCTCTGCTGGAAGTGTCGGTTGGCTATCGCCCGGACACGAAGATTCTGCTTCGCGAATTCAAGCTGGTGGAAATCACGTCGGCGGACGAGCAAACATTTGAGTTTCGCGATCGGCTGGAAAACTATCCGCTGCCAGTGCGAGGGCAGGGGAAATTTCCGGGGTTGGTTGTCCGCGTTCGTAACGTCTACGACGACGGTTCACCACTTCCCAAAGGCAAGAAGGAAAAGAAGAAGGGGATGGTCTTTCCCGACGAACCGGCTTTGCCCACGTTAATGGTTCAGTCGGTCGAATTTCATGGCCCGGTGTTCGATCAATGGCCGCCGGAATTGCATCGGCGAATTCTGTTTGAGTCGCCTTTGCGCGAGAAGGACGAGGCGGCCTATGTGGGAGAGGTTCTGCAGCGATTCATGCGTCGTGCTTTTCGACGGCCGGTGGAGAAGTCAGAAGTCGCACGCATGGTCGATTTCTACAAATCGATCCGGCCGGAGTTTCCAACGTTCGAGGAGACGATTCGGGAAACGCTGGCGATGGTGCTGATACAGCCGGACTTCCTGTATCTGGTCGAACCTGCGGGTGGCAAAAAACGCAAAATTGGCGACTGGGAGTTGGCGTCGCGATTATCGTACTTCTTATGGAGTACGATGCCCGACGAGCGACTGATGGAGTTGGCCGCTTCGGGGAAGTTGCATGAGCCGAAGGTACTGTCGGCAGAAGTGGATCGGATGATTGCCGATGCACGGTCGTCGCGGTTTGTCGATCAGTTCACCGAGCAATGGCTGCGATTGAACGTCGTCGATGCGGTGGCGGTTAGCCGGGAATACTACCCGAAGTTCGATGACAAGTTGAAGGCAGAAATGCGCGGGGAAACGCAGGCGTACTTTGGTGAGTTGCTGCGTCACAATTTGAGCGGACTGAATTTGCTGTCGTCCGATTTCACAATGCTGAATGAGCCGCTGGCCAAGCACTATGGGGTCGAGGGCGTGTTTGGCCGCTCGTTCCGTCGCGTCGGCTTGAAGCCGGAACAACATCGCGGCGGGGTGTTGGGACACGCCAGCGTGTTGTTGAGCAATTCCACTGGATCCGACTCCCACGCGGTCCGCAGGGCCGTTTGGATTCGCGATCGATTGTTGAACGATCCTCCCGCACCACCGCCGCCGGACGTTCCGCCGCTGGATGAAGCCGACCCCAAGTTTCTCAAACTTTCGATTCGCGAGCAGTTGAAGATTCATCGCGGCACCGAGGCCTGCGCGAGTTGTCATCGTGGAATCGATCCGTGGGGTATTGCGCTGGAGAACTTCGATGCCGTCGGCCTGTGGCGGGACGAAATCCGCCGCAAGGTGGGCAAGAAGATGGAGACGTTACCGGTGATCGCTGCGGACGTCCTGCCGAACGGTCACAAACTCGACGGTGTGGACAATTTGAGAGCTTATCTTGTCAAAGAACGGAAGGACGATTTTGCGAGATCGCTGGTCGCGCGGCTATTAACTTATGCTGTCGGACGGCGTCTCGAGTTAAGTGATCAGCCGGCAATTGACGATCTAACAGGTAAGTTTGCTGCCGATGGCTACCGAATGCGCAATTTGATCCACACGATTGTCGGCAGCGATCCGTTTCGGACGAAATGAGGACGGATGGTTCAATGGCAATTTGGGTGATCGGGCTTTGAAAATGAGCGTTGACCATAGATAATGCAGCAGCGCGGTTCGCCGGTTCATCAAAGGACGAGGTTTCGGCGTCTTCATTACATCGCAGACTTTGACCGAGAAAGCAGTACATGGCCGGGAAATCGTGGCATCTTGATCGACGCGCATTCTTGCTGGGTACCGGCGTTTCGCTTGGTTTGCCCTGGTTGGAATGCATGGCCGGCAGCAAACAAGCCAAGTCGGTCAGCAAGCCGCAACGACTGTGTGCGATGTATTTCGGTTTCGGCGTGAGTCTGCCGAAAGAAGACAGCGAGCAAGCCAAGTGGCGGTGGTTTCCGAATGGTGAAGGCCGCGATTATCAATTCAACGAAAGCCTGAAGCCGTTGGAGTCGCATCGCGAGAACCTGACGATTCTCGGCGGACTGTCGCATCCGCACGGTCGTCGAATGGGCGCCCACGATACTGGCGACACATTTCTGACCGGTTCGTTGCTGACGAGCAAGTTTCTGCGAAACACGGTTTCGGTTGATCAGGTTGCGGCGGCGGCGTGTGCCGACAAGACCCGGTTTTCGTCGCTCGTGATGTCGACCGATGGCGGCGTGGGCGAGCCGACGCGTTCGAGTACCCTTTCGTACAACGACAAGGGCCGTCCGATTCCAGCTCTCAATCAGCCGCAACAGATTTTTGATCGTTTCTTTGGCGCGGGCGATGCCGATTCGATTGCCCAGCGGCGACGGCTCAAAAGTGCATCGGGCATGCTGGATCGCGTGCTGGAAGATTCGCGATCGCTCAGACGACGGCTGGGGACTCAAGATCGTGAGAAGTTCGACGAGTATCTGGCCTCGGTGCGGCAAATCGAAGAACGCGTACAACAATCGCAGCGCTGGTTGGAGATCCCGCGGCCTGAATTGCGCGACGAAGAACGCGACATGCTGCATCTCGACTCGGACGACGAAGCGCCGTTGAACTTTATTCGCACGATGTACGACCTGATCTACCTTGCGTTCCGCACCGATTCGACGCGTGTCGCAACCTATCAGGTCACCAACATGGCCGACGCGTCATCGAAGGCAGCCAAGTTTCCGCAGCTTGAAGGATTCAAAGGCTCGCTGCACAATTTGGCCCACGGTTGGAATAAGCCGGAGGGGGCCGAAAAACTGGGCCGCTGGGATCGTTTCATGGCCGAGCAGCTTTCCCACTTCCTCGACCGGCTGGCGTCGGCCAAAGAAGGCGATGGTTCGCTGCTCGACAATTCGGTTGTGCTGTACGGCAGCAGCAACAGCAACACGCACAACAACAACAATTACCCGTTGGTGTTGGCGGGCGGCAAACAGCTCGGACTAGAGCATGGCCGATTTCTGAAATTCGGTGACGAAGTTCCCATGTCGAATCTGTTCGTCACAATGCTGAATTGCATCGGCGCCAAGACGGAGTCCTTTGCCGACAGCACAGGATCGCTGGGCGAGTTGCTGCAGGCATAAGCCGTCCCGCGCAAACATGGCGAATCAACGGAGCCGGCGAGATGTCCTCACGCTTTCGTGCATTGAGCGGTACGCTGGCCGTAGCCGTTGTCGCGACTCTGGCGATTGCTTCGACGCGACCAGAAAATCCAAGCGAATCCGCCGCTTCTGCCTCGGTAAGCGAAGATCGCTCGGCCGGCGCGACGTTGAAGCTGGAAGTTGTCGATGCAGTAACCGGCAAGCCAATCTCCGCTCGATTCAGCCTGATTGTGGATGGCGCGGCCTACTTTCCTGAAACACTGAGCCCCCACGGCTTGCGCTTCGTTTCCATTCACGAGTCCAAGAAACAGAAGTACGTCGTCACATATGCGCGCGGAACCGGTGTGGTTGAAGTCAAGCTGCCGCCCAAGTCACAAACGATTCGCGTGGCGGTTGCGAAGGGCTTTGAATATCTGGCGGAAACGGCCACGCGAAAGATCGTTGGCAATCAAGTCAAAGTGAAAGTCGCGCTGCGCCGTTGGACCAATCTACCGAAGACCGGCTGGGTTGCCGCCGACGAACACGTGCATTACGACCGGCTTGATCGCGCAGGTGATAAAGACTGGCTGGACATGCTCGCGGGCGATGACCTTGCGGCCGCCCATTTTATGGTACTCAAAGGAGGCAAAGTTCCCGGGATCTGGGCGACGCAGTATGCCTATGGGAAAGAGGGCGAAGCGTTTGACGGCGAACGATTGATTCGTTCCGGCGAAGAGTATCGCGATTCGGCCCAGGGGCACATCAATCTGTTGGGTTTGAAAAAGATCATTCAGCCGATTTCGACCGGCGGACTTGGTAACCCGCCCGTTCGTGTCAACTATCCACCCCTGCTCGACGTTTTTCAGCAAGCCCGCCAGTTGGGCGGATTAGTCGGCGTGGCGCACGGTGCATCGCTTGGCCGTCATCCGACGGCGATTGTCGATACGGTATCCGGCGGCGTAGACTTTTTTGAAATCGGGAATGCCCATCTTTACGCGACTGACCTGTGGTACCGCTTGATGAACTGCGGCTACGTGTTGCCGCCCGCCGCCGGAACGGATCTGCCAAATTTCCCGTTCCGTGATGACTGGCAGCCGTTTCTCGGCAGCATGAGAATGTATGTGAACACGGCCGGCAAACGGGACTTCGATTCCTGGAAACAGGCGGTCCTCGCGGGAAAGGTGTTCGTCACCAGCGGACCGATTGTATCGTTTGCTGTGAACGACAGGGGGCCGGGAAGCGTCGTCCATATACCCGCCCTCGGTGGCAACGTGACGATTGAAGCGGAACTTGCTTCACCCGTTGGCCTCGATGCCTTCGAACTGATTCACATGGGCCGGCCGGTCCCCGTTGATGTTGTGAAATCCAACACCGATGGCGTGTCTCGATTGCGGATTCGGAAAACCTTGAACATTCGCCGGAGTTGCTGGCTGGCCGTCCGTGGTAAGGGAGTAACTATCAAGACAATGAAGGCGTCGATTCAGGGCAAGGCATCATGGATCAACTCCGACGCGATCGCCCACACCGGTGCAATCCGGGTGATCGTCGGTAAGCGTCCGATCCGCGCGGCTCAAGACAGTGCGCATCTGACATCCCTCCTGAGAACGCAGCGAGAGTATTATCGAACAAAGGGCGTCTACACGCAGGCCGAACATCGATTGCAGGTCGTCGATCTGTTTGAAAAGGCGATCGCCGAATTGGAATCTCGGACGTCGAATTAGAACACGGCGGCCCGATCGAATTCCGCAATACTGTCATTCAGCCCCCCGACTGAGGTGGATCAGCACGGTCGAATCGCACGACAGAACCACTGCGCTGTCGCCAACTTGCGTTGCGCCTTCGATTTGTGCCGCGCGGCGGAATTGTGCTACAATTCGTTCCTGCAATTGTGTCCCGCCCTTGAGTCATTCGTTGAGTCCCGCCTGAGTCAGATCATCTACTAGGACAGCGTGCAATGAATCTATCGAGAAGGCAGTTTCTTATCGCGAATGGTGCAGCGTTGGCGCTGCCGACTCTGCCGTCGCTTGCCGCCGACACCAAAAACAAGACGAAGAAGCCCAGCAAGAAGCTGGTGATAATGTACGTCCCCAACGGACTGGTTCGCCGTTGTTTCTTCCCCGGCGAGGAAGAGGGTGAACTGCCCGGCTTTGTCGGCGGCTTTAACGCCGACAAGACCAAGCAGGAAAAGCGAGTCCAGAATAAGCCAGGCATCTACCCCTTGGAACTGACCTCGACCATGCAGCCCTTGTCCGATCACACCAAGGATATCACCCTGGTCACCGGACTCGATCGTACCTTCAAGAATGGTCAGGACGTGCATGCTCAGGGCGCATCGTGTTATCTGACGAGCCTCTCGCCGGAGCAGGCCCAAACAGCAGGCATCCGACATCCCAACGGGCGAAGTCTGGATCAAGTGATTGGTGACAAGGTTGGCGGATCAACCGTCTTTCGTACTCTGGAGATCAGTTGCAACGGTTTCACCGCCCCCAAGGAATCGATCTATTTTAATAACATCTCCTGGTATGGCCCGGACAAAATCGCACCGTCGATTAAAGACCCCAAGAAGCTCTACGACCGACTTTTCATGGCCGACAGTTATCAGGCGCATCTCAAAGATGTGACGGACCTGGTTCTCGCCGATGCCAGAACCCTTTCGAAGAAACTGGGACGCGATGATCGGGAAACACTTGGCGAATTCATGGAGATGATTCGCAACGTTGAGATTCGAATTGCGAAGCAGCGCAAGATGGTTGCCGACGCCGACGTCACAGTACCGAAGAACGAGATCCTGCCGCGCGGTGAATACATCAAGCTGCAGGCCGACATGATGCTGCTGGCTTTGCAGATGGGGATCACGAATGTGTCCACATTCATGATTGGTCCCGAACGGTGGGATGCCACCTTGCGTTATGAGGGCGTCTTCGACAAGCCCGTTCAGCACCACAACATGACCCACAATCAGAAGGGCGAGGGTTACAAATCGCTCCAGAAAATCGACATCTTTCACATGGAGCAACTCTCCTACGTCCTGTCTCGCATGAAAACAATTAAGGAATCCGATGGCAGTTCGCTGCTGGATAACTCGCTCGTCACTTACGGGGCGGGCTTGGGAGACGGGGCCACGCATCAGTATTACGACTTGCCGTTGATTGTTGCCGGTAAGGCCCAGGGACAGATAAAGCAGGGCCGCTTCATCCGTTCCCAGAGCGGTACGCTGAACTCCAACATGTGGCTGACCGTTGCCCAACTGATGGGCCTGGACATCGATGCCTACGCAGACAGCACGGGCGTCGTTTCTGATTTGTGGACCTGATTTCCAGGAATGTCGAGGCAGTTTTCTTTTTGCGTTCGAGTTGAGGCGACTTTTCATGCTGACACGACAGGTCATCCTCCGGGTTGTTCTACTGCTCTCAATTTCGGGCATTGTGACGCATGGCGTTGCATTGGACGGTCGGGCCGCTGACTTTGACCAATTCCTGAAACCGCTTCTCATCCAGAAATGCGCGAAGTGCCACGGCGGAATGGAACCGAGTGGAGAGATCAATTTCGCAGAGATTTCGACCGCGAAACAGCTGCTTGGAAAACCGGAACTCATCAAGGACATGATCGAGGCTATCGATGCCAACGACATGCCGCCTGAAGACGCACCGCAACTGGACGAGAAATCTCGCGCGAGGCTGCTTGCCACGTTGAAGTCGATGTTGCGCGAGGCGGTCGCCGGCCAAACGCAGAAGCCGATCCAGATTCGACGTTTGAATCGGTTTCAGTACAACAACTCGGTCAAAGATCTCTTCCAGTTGAAACTGGATGTGTACAAGTTGCCGGAAAAGTTGATGACCCGGCATGGGAATTACCTGGACGCCGGCGCCAATAAGATGCCGGGCAAGGTCGATGTGGCATCGCATTCTTTGAATCCAACAGCTGGCTTGCGCGAGGTGAGGGCCTTTCCCAAAGACCTGCGGGCGGCACACGGCTTCGATAACCAGGCAAATCAGCTCACGCTTTCTCCGCTACTTCTGGATGCCTATTTGAGACTGAGTGTTTCCATCCTGGAAAGCCCCGACTTCAACGCAGAGAACGTTGGTATTTGGAATGACTTTTTTGAGGAACCGGCCGACGGCACCGACAAGCAAGCGGAAGTTAATCGCAGGCTGGAACGCTTTCTCAAGATGGCCTTTCGAGGTCGTGTCGATCAAGAAACGCTAGGCCGATACACCGCCTACGTCATGTCGAAAATAAACCACGGATCGTCGTTTACCGACAGCATGAAGAAAGTTGCCTCGGCGGCTCTCTCGTCCCCCATGTTCCTCTATCGACCGGGTTCTGCCGACGGCAAACAGGGGCCGTTTGAACTGGCTTCCAACCTGTCCTATTTTCTCTGGGGTAGTTGCCCGGACCTGGAACTACTGCGGTTGGCCGAAAGCGGCGAACTCGCCAAGTCTGAGAATTTAAACAAGACGATCGAGCGGATGTTGGCCGACCCGAAGATCGAACGGTTTTTGGACTCCTTTCCCGCTCAGTGGATGCAACTCGAAAACGTGTTGGCCGCAACTCCGGACCCGCAGAAACACAGGTTCTTCAGTTTGGACAAAGGCAACCCGGCCAGTTTGCAAATGCTGCTCGAACCCTTGTTGCTGTTCGATGCCGTGTTTATCGAAGATCGGCCGATTGTTGAACTCATTTCGCCGAAGTTCAGCTATCGAAGCGAGTTTTTGAAGACGTGGTACACCTCCGATTTGAAGCCGCCAATAGTTGATACGGGCAAAGTCGTTCAACAAAACCGGCTTAACGATGAACGACGCCAACGTCAGCAAGCGAAGATTAAGATGGCACAGGCTGAACTGGATCGGCTGATTCAACCCGTGAAAGCCAGGCTATTGGCCGCACGTAAGAAAGAAGGCGGCGTAACCAAGGCGGTGGACCTGAAACCCTACGCCGCCTGGGATTTCGACGACAACCTGAAGGATTCCGTCAATTCTCTCGAATTGGAAGCTCACGGGAAGATCCAGTTTCAGGACGGCATGGTCGTCCTCAATCGAGCGTACCTGCGAAGCAAAAGTGTCCCCATCGACCTGAAAGCCAAGACGCTGGAAGTCTGGTGCAAGATGTCCAATCTGAATCAGCGCGGCGGTGGTCTGATGGGCATTCAGGGGCCGGGCGACTTCTTCGACACGATCGTTATCGGGGAAAGAAAGCCGCAGCATTGGATTTCGGGAAGCAACGGATTCGCCCGCACAGATGACTTTCCCGGCTCCACGCCGGAGACGAAGACCAATCAGATGTTGCATCTGGCGATGGTCTATCAGCCGGATGGAACAACGACGCTTTACCGTGACGGAAAACCTTACGGCAAGCCGTTTCGCAAAGGCCCAGCCACGTTTCCCAAAAATCGCACGTCGGTTCTTTTCGGTTTGCGACATCTGCCGGCCGGAGGCAACAAATTCCTGAACGTGAGGATCGACAAAGCCCGCTTATACAATCGTGCTCTGACAGCTGAGGAAGTCGCCGCGTCAAATGGCGGCAACAATCTGTTTGTATCGGAAAAGGAATTGCTGCAGGCATTGACGCCCCAACAGAAAGTGAAGCGGAAAGCTTTGATCAGTACGCTTGAGGAATCAACAGCTGCCCTGAAAAAAATCCCTGCACCTGTGGATCCGAAGAAGTTGGTGCAGAACGCCCAACGCAGATTCGACGACCAGATGCGCAACAAAATGCGTTCGCGGACTTTTGAGCGTGTGGCTGCGGCGGATGCGCGGTATGGCGGTGTGATCACGAATGCCGCCGTGCTAAGCATGACCTCCGGCCCGAAGCGAACGCATCCGATCGCCCGCGGTGCCTGGATCATCGAAGTGATTCTTAACGACCCGCCACCACCGCCGCCTAACGATATTCCTCCATTGAACGAAGAAGCGGGCCCCAACAACTTAACGATACGAGAGAAGTTTGCCATTCACCGCGAGAACCCCACATGTGCCGCGTGTCACTCACGGCTCGACCCCCTCGGTTTTTCTCTGGAAAACTTCGATATCACCGGTCGATGGCGAGACAAATATGACAACGGCAGAGACGTCGATTCAAGCGGAACACTGCTGAAGAAACACAAATTCAAGAACGTCGTCGAGTTCAAGACAGCATTGACAACAGAAAAGACGCGTTTCGCAAAAGCCTTTACCGGGCATTTACTTCGGTTTGCATTATCGAGAGAACTCACCGCTGCCGACTCGATTGTCGTGGACGACATTGTCGCGAAGACGGAAGAGGACGATTACAAACTGAGGTCACTTATTCGCGAAGTGATCCGATGTAAAACGATGTTCGGATCGGGAAGTGGCGGTTAGCAATCGGCGTCCTTAAATCCATTCAATCGGGCGACTGCCCGAGCAATTCGGTCATCGACTTCCCAGAGCATGAAAGTCCTTGGTTTTTCAGTGTTGCCGTTTCGGTTATACTGCCGATTCGTTTAACATAAGCAATTGTGAGTTGAGTCCAGACTTCCCGCTGCAATCGCCCTTTCACAAAGGTGTGACAAGATGCTGACGATTTCGGGTCGATCCCTGCGAATGTGCGATCGCGTGCCGCGACGTTCTTTCCTGCAGCTTGGCGGTTTGGCGTTGGGTGGATTGTCGCTGCCGCAAGTTCTCGCAGCGCAACAGCAGAGCGGATCGTCGTCGTCGCACAAAGCGGTGATCATGATCTTCCTGGCCGGCGGACCGCCGCATCAGGATATGTTCGATCTGAAACCCGATGCGCCGGCGGAAATTCGCGGCGAGTTCGATCCCATCGACACGAATGTGCCCGGTATCCAAATCAGCGAGATGATGCCGCGCGTGGCCGCCATGATGGACAAGTTTGCGATCGTTCGCTCGTTGGTCGGCGCCGAAGGTCGGCACGATGCGTTCGAGTGTTGCACGGGACGCCACTTTCGCGGTTCGCAACCGCAGGGTGGTTGGCCCGCCATGGGGTCGTCGCTGTCGAAACTGTTTGGGCCGGTCGATCCCTCGGTGCCGCCTTACATCGATCTGTCGTTCAAGATGGCCCACGACCCGTGGAACATTAAAGGCCCCGGCTATTTGGGAACGGCCCATTCGCCATTCCGCCCCGATGGCAAAGCCATTGAAAACATGACGCTCAACGGCGTCTCACCAAGTCGCTTGAACGACCGGGCCGATTTGCTCTCTGGTTTGGATCGCTTCCGCCGACGTACCGATGCGCAGTTGAGTCGCGGCCTGTACGACGGTTTCACCGAGCAGGCGTTGGGTGTATTAACGTCGCCGAAACTGGTGGAAGCCCTCGATCTCGAACGGGAAGACCCGAAGGTTCGCGCCCTGTACGGAACCGACAATCCGACGGTTCTGGGCTACTCGTTGGACAAAGGGTATCAGGCTGTCATGTCGCGGTTCCTGCAAGCCCGGCGTGCGGTTGAAGCGGGTGCCCGTTGTGTGACTTGCAGCTTTGCCCATTTCGATTGGCACGGCAACAACTTCGGCAATGCCCGCAAGGTGCTGCCGCTGCTCGATCAGGGGATTGCCGCATTGGTGCAAGAACTACACGACCGTGGTATGGAGAAAGATGTGACGGTTGTGGTGTGGGGTGAGTTCGGTCGCACGCCGAAAATCAACGCCCGTGCCGGCCGCGATCATTGGTCGCGCGTCCATTCGGCGCTGGTGGCCGGCGGCGGAATGAAAACCGGTCAGGTCATCGGTTCGACCAACCGTCTCGGCGAAGAGGCCGACAGCCGCCCGGTCCACATGCAGGAAGTGTTCGCCACCATCTACCGCAACCTGGGCATCGACCTGGAACACACCACGATCGACGACCACAACGGCCGCCCGCAATACCTCATCGAACAACGGAAGCCGATTGCGGAATTGGCATAGCGTCGCGTGCCACTGGTAGCTTGCCTACCAGTGCCAACGGAGCAATTGATTTTCGATGGCCAAACGACTCGCTGAGGCAGGCGGGCTGTAAGTGGCAGCGCCTCACAATTTCGGCCACAACTGAACGTCAATCACTCCGTTCACACTGGCGGACGAGGCGCCGAGGGGCACCCGGCGAAAATTTGCCGACCACAATTAACATGGAAAATCGTTGACCAATCGGCGTCCGGCACAGCCGGCCCTTGTATCTTACAAGCGACTGTAAACCCCAACGGTTTACGGTAGAAAGCAAACGTTG
>CAUZOL010000014.1:0-44235 GCA_963581435.1 Planctomycetota bacterium | reverse complement strand
GGATTCGAGACACAAGAACCCTGCCTGCATTACGAAGACCAGCGCTGCGCACACAACCAGCCAGGCAACGTCGGCGATTTGCAATTCCATAAGTCAGACGTCCAATGCGGAGCGACTACGTGGCGGCTCGCAAGCGTGCGGCATTCGACGGCCTGGCTTTCACGCTTTCGTTACGAACCGGCTATCCCCAATAATACTCGTCGGGCAGCCCGCTTTCGACTATTGAATTGTGAATTGCCTGACTTCTTTGCGGTTGCGCAGGTCGGGTCGCAGGTAAATAAGGACAAGACAGTTCTTATCCCGTCGGTATTTCCGTACTATCATCACCAGATCAAACATGCCGAGATCGAACAGATACGATTCTTTTCCACGAGGAAACTTCCCCATGAAAAACATTCTGCTGGCCGTCATCGTGCTGGCCTCAACATACCACGTGGCGTTGGCTGCAAGACCAAACGTCGTTCTCGTTATGACCGATGACCAGGGATACGGTGATCTCGGCTGTCATGGAAACCCGGTTCTCAAAACGCCAAATATCGATCGACTGTACGGCGAGTCGGTTCGCCTGAAGGATTACCACGTTTCGCCGACGTGTTCGCCGACACGCAGCGCGCTATTGACCGGACACTGGACGAACCGGACCGGCGTCTGGCACACGATTATGGGCCGTTCGATGCTCCGCGAAAATGAAGTCACAGTCGGGCAAATCTTCAAAGATGGCGGTTACGCAACCGGCATGTTCGGCAAGTGGCATCTGGGCGACAATTACCCGTTTCGCCCCGAAGACCGCGGCTTCACCGAGGTACTACGGCACGGTGGCGGCGGTGTCGGTCAAACTCCCGATTACTGGGACAACGCGTACTTCGACGGCAGTTACTTTCACAACTCAAAGCCGGAACCGGTGAAGGGATTCTGCAGCGACGTCTTTTTCGACTACGCCAAAAAGTTCATCAAAACGCAAAAAGAAGCTGGGAAACCGTTCTTCACGTACATTGTCACAAACGCTCCGCACGGGCCGATGCATTCGCCGGAGGAATTCAGCAAACCGTACGGCAAGCTCAACGTCGGTGTGAAGAACTTCTTCGGAATGATTGCCAACATCGATCACAACGTCGGCGCACTTCGCAAGTTCCTCGATGACGAAGGCCTCACTGAAAACACTATCTTCATTTTTACCACCGACAACGGCACATCGAGCGGCGACCGCGTTTTCAATGCCGGCATGCGGGGGAAGAAGGGCAGCGAATTTGATGGCGGACACCGGGTGCCGTTTTTCATCCATTGGCCGAAAGGCGGACTCACCGGCGGTCGAGACGTCGAGCCGATTACGGCGCACGTGGATGTTGTGCCGACGTTAATTGATTTGTGTGACATCGAGGCCCCCAAGAACGTCAAGTTCGATGGCCGCAGCATCGCCACGCTGCTGCATAATGTGGAGTTGGAATCGTGGCCGGATCGCATTCTGGTGACTGATTCGCAGCGTGTAAAAGACCCGATTAAATGGCGAAAGAGTTCGGTGATGACCTCACGCTGGCGGTTAATCAACGGCAAACAATTGTTTGACATGAATGCCGATCCCGGTCAGAAAAAGGACGTCGCCGGTGCTCACCCCAAAGTTGTTGGGCGGCTGACAGACTTCTACGATGCTTGGTGGGCGGAACTGCTGCCGACGTTCAAACAGGATGCGGCCATTTATCTCGGACATCCCGCCCAGAACCCGACGACGCTTACCTGTCACGACTGGATCACGACCGGTTCAACGCCGTGGAATCAGGCTCACGTTCGCAGCGCGCTAAACGGCGCCAAGAACACCGGGTTCTGGAACGTCAAGGTTGTCGCAGACGGCGAATACGAAATTGAGATCCGACGCTGGGCGAAGGAAACGGAAAAGACACTCGATGCGGCTTTGAAACCGGGAGCCGATGTACCAGGCGTGAAACCGTACCGGGCGCGCCCCGGCAAGGCGTTGCGCATCGTCAAGGCCGAAATCGAAATCGGCGGCCAGAAGGTGGTATCCGATTCGATCAGTCCCGGCACACACGATGTGACTTTCAAGCTGCCGTTGAAAGCCGGACGGACGCGGCTGTCGGCTCGCTTCATTACGGAAGACGGAACAGTCTATGGAGCGTACTACGCGTACGTGCGAAAGAACTGAGAGGTCGTTTGCAGAGAGTTGACGGTCGGCTCATCATGGTGGGCTGACCGCATTATTCTCGCTCGTCTTCCTGTGGAACAGAATCGGCCAGACTTTGATCGACGGCATCGCGTTGCCCGCGGAGTTGCTTGAGTGTCGATTCCAGTTGTTTGCGCGTCGCCTCGTCGGTGGCTGCAAGTTGATTCTCGAGATTGGCGATGTCCTCGATCAGCTTGCCGTGCGACTCAAGTTGTTCAGCGCGTTCTGCCTTGTCGAACATGATGTCTTCCGGCGTTGCCTCCTCACTTGAGACCGTCGTCGCCGACACGACTTTCGAGGCAGGGGCAACTGCTGTCTGTGAGAGCTGTCGTTGATTCATGAACATTGGGGAAACGATTTCGACATCCGCGGCGTGCAGCGCATCGAGCACGCATGTGCGCAGACGAGAACGCGCGCTGAGCAGGCGTTTGACTTCCGGCAGGAAGCCGGCGATTCGGTAGGTAATCGAATAGTCGCCCAGTTCCAGGATGTAAACGAACGGCTCTTCGAGTGCCGCAGCGATTGCCGCCTCTTGTAGCGCCGCCTCGACTTTGACATGCGACTCGTCGTATACCAGAGAAACGGTTGTCGATACGATCGTACCCGACGCACGCACGACGGTCACTGGTTTGGAAACCAGATACAAGTTGGGCAAAGTCGCAAGATCGCGATCTTCGGTTTGTAATTCGACGTGGAACAAGCCGCGTTCGGAGACCCGGCCAAAGTGATCACCCACGCGGACATAATCGCCCACGCGGAAGTTTCGCACGGCCCGCAGCATCAGTCCGGCCATCGCATTGGAGATGAAGGTCGCCGACGAAATCGTAATGGCCGCACTGAATACGAGTCCCAACAAACCGGCCAACACGGTCGCCGACTCTCGGGTCTGCTTAATGAACGACATGATGAGTACGACGGACGCGAGAACAATCGCCGTCAACAGCAGCCGGACAAGTTGCCGACGAACGTTGCGGCCCGGGTCGATTTCCTTTCGGCGGGCTGCCAGCATCCACTGCACCAGCAGGAACACCAAAGCACAGCCGGCGGCGGCCAACAAGGCTGGCAGCACGTAGGGCAGACTTTTTTCCAGGTACTCCACTAAATGCATAACGCCTCTCCCTTGGGCGGATGAGGTGTCACCTCACGCCATAACTGCAGTCGATCATCGGCCGTCAACTGCGCTCTGTAACCGGGGTCGTTCAACACCCGGCGATGCGATGAAGCGAACGACCGGTTGCGTCTTTTCGAGATCCCAGAGGACAACTTCGCCGGTGAATCCAGAAGTTGCAATCCGGCGACTGGCCTGGCTCACATCGAGTGCGAATAGAAAATCACTTTGGCCTGAATAGGTGTTGAGTGTCGATGCCCGGTTCAAATCAAACTTCGCGGCGGGCGATGCGATTGCGTAGTTCTTGACCTGACCGTCAGCTGCTGCCGCGAAAAGTTCCGATCCAGAGCGAACCAACGCATACACGGTATCGCCGAAATCGTGGCGGATGTGATCGACAGAATACTCCTTGGCAAACCGTGCTTCCATGTCGGCGGCCGTCCCGTCTTCGTCACGAACAGTCACCGGATTCCAACCGTGAAAATGATGCCCCTCGCCGCCCGACCACACGCGGCGCGTACCCGGTTCCGCCTGAATACCGAACACGCGATGTAACCCCTTCAGCGGCCCGTACTCTCTGCGATGGCCTTTGTATGTTGTGAATAGATTGCCGGAATCGAGAGCAAACACCTTGACCGTGCGATCACTCGATGACGAAACGACGAAAGGCGTTCCCGCCATGTTGGTTCCCCACGTCTTGTGGAGAGACTTGAGGTATTCAACCGCCGCCGCATGCTCCGGCAGACTCTTGGCGTCGATTGCCTCGCGTTTTACTTTGTAAGTCTTTCCGATGCCGGTGATTGTGATCTTCGTCAGCGAGACCGTCTCGGTTTCTCCGACTTCAAGCTCCCAGTTCGCTTCACGGACGATGTAATGTTTGCCGGGAAACTGCCAGTGCTGCCGAACATGGGAACCGCTTATCCGTTCGTATTCGTTGAAGGTCAAGAAATCGGGAACGTCCTTGTTGGGGACGTGTTCTTCGGCGAAACGATAGTCGGTGATGTCGAGGGCCGTCACCCAATCGACGTGCTGCTGCGTTCGCCACGACTCCCGGCCGGTTGCCAGGTCGTAAGCTCGCACGGAATGATCGGCACCGCCGGCAACAACCCGCTTGCCGTCGTCGGTTATCGCGAGGTCGAGAACAACATCTTCCCAAGTGGCGATAATCCGAACCTGTTTGCCTGGCAGATCGATCAAACGGATTTCACCGTAATCGCCCGGTGCGCCTCCGCCGACGACAATCGTCTTGCCATCGGAGCTGAATCGGATGGCGTGGATTCGTTGCGGCAGACCGGGAATGCGATCGCGCAACTTCCCCGTCGCGACATCCCACACTAACAATTCATGAACGCCGCCCGTGTACAGCAACTTTCCGTCGGGCGAAAACCGCACGGCGAACACCGGCACCGACGTTCGATAGTTCTCTGGTGGCTGTGGATGTTGTCGGGGTGGTAGCAATGTGACCAGTCGATCCGTTTTGCTCGGCCCGTCGAATTTGGCCCCTTGTGAGATCCACTGCTTGATCAACGCGATTTCCGCCTTGCTCAACGGATCGTCTTCCTGTGGCATGCGGGTGAATTCATCCTCGTCCATCAATTTCTGCAGCAGAAAACTCTGCGCCGGCTTTCCGGCGACGATGGGAGCTTCGCCGCTGTCGCCCTTCTTCAGCAGTTGCTCGAACGTATGCAGCGCATACCTCCCCTCGGTCTTGCGATTATCGTGGCAACCGAGACATCGCCGCACGAGAATCGGCGCGATCTGTTTCTTGAAACTGATCTCTTCGGCAACCGCCGACTGCGAAGAAAGCAATAGCAGGATGAAAAACACACGATGCATGAATTGTCTTCAATCTATTCTTAATGCTGGAACATGAATTCGTTGGTGTTGATGATCGCCCAGATCACATCTTCGACCGCCTTGCGCCGATCGGGACCGGCCTTCAAGTGAGCCGAAATTGTTGTTTGCTCGGCGTCACTGGGGCGACGGCTGACGGCTGCAAGATACAACTTCCGAATGAATTGCTCATCCGGCAGCTTCTCGAAGCGGCCAGCTGCCTTGCCGACTCGATCACGGATCAAGCTGCTATTCATCAACTGTAACGCCTGATCCAGGTTCGCTTCTTCACGGCGTTCGCAGGCACAGGCGGTCTTGCGCGGCGGCTGACCGAACGCAGACAGGAATGACGTCAACTGCGGATAGGGCTGCTGCGTCATATAATAATCGTTCAGCCGTCGGCGGGCCGCATCGTGTTGTTGCTTCGACTTCACAACCGCAGTGGTATTTGCGTCTTGCTGATTCTCTTTCAAAGTCGTTGCCAGCAACTCTTCGGCCGCAGCCAATTGCTGCTCCAATTCGCCAAATCTCAGCGGCCCGTCGCATAATCGGAAGACGGCGTCTTGCATCTGCTCGGCTGTCAGCAAGCGAACACGGGCGTGTGACAACAGATTCTCGTCGGTTTCGTTGAATTGATTCGTATCTGAACTTCTCTGATAAGTTCGGCTATTGAGAATCACACGCATGATGTGCTTGCGGTCGAAACCGGATTTCTGAAAGTCTGCGGCAAGGGCATCGAGCAATTCCACATTGACTGCCGGATTAGATGAGCGAAAATCGTCGATCGGTTCGACGAGTCCCCGCCCCAACAGGTGCGCCCAAATTCGATTCACCGCCACACGAGAAAAGAAAGGGTTGGTCGGTGCAGTCAACCATTTGACAAATGCCGTTCGGCGGTCTTCGTTCGGCTTTCTTTCGACATCGATCGGCCACGGCTTTTGTGGGATTCCGGTTCGCGGATTGCTCATTCCACGTCCCGCTGTCATCGCAATCAACATCCCGATCTCGCGTTGATTCGGTTTGCGTTTCTTCGGGCCCTTTGGCACTTCGAGTCGTTTGCGATCGATCCCATGAAACACGGAGGCAATCTGGTAATAGTTGTCCTGTGTCCAACTTTCGTAGGGGTGGTTGTGGCATTGGGCGCACTTCAGGCGCGACCCCATAAATAACTGGGCAACCGTTTCGGCCACCATCTTCGTTTCGCTTGTCGTGCGAAAGAAATTGGCAGCCTGCACATCCGCCGTCTTTCCGGTGGCGGTTAGCAATTCCCGCACGAATTGATCATATGGAATGTTTTGCTCGACGGTCTCGAACACCCAACCGCTGTAATCGGCAGCCCGTTCTTCTGAGAGCGTCTCACGATTGATTCGCAACAGGTCGGCCAATCTCAGACCCCAGAACCGGGCGTATTCGCGCGAGCCGAGAAACCGATCGATCAGCCGGCGACGTTTGTCCGTTTTCTTGTCGGCCAGGAACGCCTCGGTTTCGGCCGCCGACGGAAGAAGTCCGCGGACGTCCAACGACAATCGTCGAATGAACGTTGCATTGTCACAATTTCCGGACGGCAAATATTGCAGTTGCCGTAACTTCGCGTGAACCAACTGATCGACGTAACCGTTCTCCGCAGGTTTGTTCCAGACGAATCCCGGAATGTCGCGGATGACCGTCAGGTAGATGGAAACGATATCGTCCAGATAGCGAACAACAACGGCAGTTTGTCCGCGGTCCAAACCGGTAACCAAACCGTTGGCATCGACGGAGGCCACACTATCGTTCGACACACTGAACGTCGCAATCCGTGTCACGTCGCGAATACTGCCATCGGAAAAATGTGCCGCAACACGAATCTGCTGTTGAGCGGCATCGGCCGTCTGGTTCTCACTTGCCGGTCCAAGTCGAACGACCCGCCCATCATTTGGCGTGACCTCCACCTTCACGCACTGAGGTCCATCCCGTTGCTCGGGGCGGCAGCCTTCGGCAATCCACTGTTTGAGGATTCCATAAGACTCGCCGTCTTTTCGCAAGCGCTTTCCACCCCCGTGTGGGACGCGCAGCGTCGGTTTTTTCAGCAGCAAACTTTCAGCCGGCTCGACAGGGTGCGTGAAACGGACGAACGCGCCACGAATGAGACTTCGCTCGTCCAGCCGAGGATCAAATGCATTCAAAGAAAGTTCGAGCGAGCCACGACCGTTCGGTTTGCCGTGACACGATCCGCTGTTGCATCCCTGCTTGGTCAGTACAGCTAATGTATTCCAACGAAACGAAATCGGCAGCGGCCGATCAAAACGCTCCACTGTGAATGGAATCGTCTGCTGCATCGATCCGCTGGAAACAACAATGGTCCCCGACCCATTTGCCGTCGGAACGACGTAGCCGTTCTCAATGCGTGCCGGTCCTGCAACCTTGTACTGGCACTCGCGAGTCAAATCTCGTACGTGGCCGTCGGCGTCAATTCCGCTCACCAGCAATTGCGTTCCGCCGCGCGGACCGGAAAGGCTAACGGCTTTCGGCGTAATGTCCAGTCGCTTCAGTGGCTGTTCTGCCGCAATGACGGACACAGCCAACGTCAACGAAATCAGGATGAAACAAATCGAAAATCGCATCGCGTCTCTATTCTTGATTGTGAAGATGTTGGACGAAAAGTATTTTTACCACGGAGACAAGAACTGCGTCATTCGATCCCTCGGGCCGCAGCCCGAGGGCTTTGAGACGTGTCATTAATGATCTGGCCCTCTATCACGTGGTCACGAAAACAATTCGTTGATCGGCCGGCCGCCTTTGGAGAGAAAGATTGGCCGGTCTTCTGGTGTGTAAATTGGCTCGTTGACATCGATGCCCAGCTTCGTGAACACGGTCGCGCCGTAATCTTCAATCGTGTACGCCGTTGGGCTGGTGACGTAGGCGCCGTCGGAATCAGTCTCGCCAACAATTTGCCCGCCGGGAACACCGGCACCGGCGAATGCAAATGAAAATGCATGCACCCAGTGATCGCGACCTTCTCGTTCGTTGACCTTCGGCGTGCGACCAAACTCTGTGACGAAACAAACGAGGCATTCATCCAGCAGGCCGCGTTGATCCATGTCGGCGATCAACCCGGAAAATGCCCAGTCGGTACTTGGCATCATCGGCCAGGTTCCAATTCCGAATCGGCCGGCACCGGCGCCGCCTCCTTTGATGTTTGTGTTCCCCTTGGAATAGATCGCATCGTGGTGATCCCAATTCATGTTCCCGCCACCCGGCCATCGTTTGCCGTTGGACGGCCACTGCGTGTTGATGGTGACGAACCGCACACCCGATTCGATCAGCTTGCGTCCCAGCATGTACATGTTGCCGCGATGCCGACGGTTTTCTTCGTCGGGATGGTACAGCTTCTTGATGTGATCCGGCTCGCTGTCGATGTCGAACGCTGCCAGTGTTTTGGGATTGGTGAGCATGTCTTCGGCCTGCGCCGCGAAACTTTCCATTGCCCGCACTTCCGGTCGGGCCGCTCCGCTGAGGCCGATGTTCAGATTCGCCAGCAATTGTCGGCGGCCATGCAAACGGTCCTTCGTAATTCCTTCGAGCTTCAACCCGGAGACCTTGCCGTGGCGGATTTGATATGCCTTGTGGCTGGCCGACAGAAACCCGAGTCGCGACATCTTCGACTGCTCGCCGCTTCCCTCGAAAACATAGGCGGGCAGATGCGGGGCCGCCGTCCCCTTTTCCAGCGAGACAACACTGCCGATATCCGGAATTTCAACCGGCCCCGTCGGGTCGGCTCCGGAAAATACGTACTGCGAACCGAGCGGATGCGAATTGCCAATGTTCGGCTTCGGCTGCCGCATACAGCGCACCACCGAAAGCTTGTCGGCAAGTTTTGCAGTACGGGAAAGCAACTCGGTGAATTGCATGCCCGGAACTTTAGTGTCGATGGTCTTGAACGGGCTGCGATGAACGGGATTGGCGTTTGGCTTTGGGTCCCAGGTATCGGTGTGCGAGACACCTCCCTGTTCGAAGATCACCAGCACACTCTTCGCGGCTCCGTTGGCCGTTCGCTGTTTCACGGCGGCAGCCAATGCGGGGGCAATTCCCAACCCGGCCAATCCGCCCATTGAAAGGCCGACAAAACTGCGGCGACTCAGTGAATTCGTCAACATGAGCTCTCCGGATATTTCATCTCGCGTCACCCAGCGGGATCTGGCAACAGGGAATCTATTCTAGCATGCGCTGATGGCGTGAAGATATTGCAACGACGCCGACGCAGTGGGGCAGTCGGGGGCTGACTCGGTGAGGACGTATTCAGCTGGACTCGATCGTGCGGTTTTCAGACCACAAGTCTGTCGAGAATCTTGCCGCGGCTGAGTGGAAGGGGGCGGGACTGCGTGTCGTAAATAATTGTCTCTGGCCGGATTCCCATGCAGTGCAACACGGTGGCAACATAATCGCTCGGCTGGACGCGATCCGAGACGACTTGACCCGCTTGGGCATCGGTGGCACCGTGAACGATACCCCCCTTGATGCCGCCGCCGGCAAGGGCAATGGAAAACGCGCTTCCCCAGTGGTCGCGACCGGCCCGGGCATTGATCTTCGGTGTGTGTCCGAATTCGCCGACCCAGGCGATCAGCGTTTCATCGAGCAAGCCGCGTTCTTCGAGGTCTTCGATGAGTGCCGAGTAGGACCGATCCATGATCGGCATCAGCCAGCCCTTCAGCGACTCGTGATGTTTGATGTGCGTATCCCAACTGCCGTGGTTTTCCTTGCCCTCAATCTGCTGCCAGTTGACCTGCACGAGCGACGTTCCCGCTTCGATGAGCCGCCGCGCGAGCAGTACGCTCCGGGCAAACTTCGATTCCCCGTAGCGTTCCCGCATCGCCGGTGTTTCTTGCGAGAGATCAAACGCGTTCCTGGCGCGTCGGCCCGTCAATAAGCTGATTGCCTGTTGCGTCCGCAGATCAAACTTCCCGGTTGCCGCGTGTCGTTCGAGGTGATCGAGCTCGCCGTTGACCTGCCTGAGAAGTGATAATCGACGGTCGAGTCGCAGCTGTGAGACGTCTTTGGGAAGAGAGAGATCGGGGATCTGAAAGTTCGGCGTTGATGGGTCGCAGGTCAGCAACCAGGGGTCAAATTTGCGGCCGAGAAATCCGCCGTCCTGTCCCGGCCACAACTTTTCGCCCACGTTGGCGATGTGGTGCGGCAATGTGATGGCCGCCGGCAACCCGTCGCGGTCCTGCCGTTGTGTGCGAAGCAGTGCTCCCACCGAAGGCCAGTCGTTCGGCGAACCGGGCAGTGCGTTTTCTCGGCTCAACGGAATGTGCGGAATCCCCGTCAACATCTGGTAGCCGCTGGATGAATGGGAGTTATCGCCGGTGTGCATTGATCGGATGACGGCAATTCGATCGGTCAATTGCGCGGTGCGCGGCATCAGCGCGCCGACGTTCAATCCCGGCGTGCGGCTGGCGATCGTGCCAAATTCCGAACGCGCGGGCGACGGACCTTCCGGTTTGGGATCCCATGTATCGTGCTGCGGAACGCCACCGGTCAACCAGAAGAGAATGACCGATTTCGCGCGAACCGGATGGCTGGCATCACTGCCGCGCGATTCAGCCGCCTGCAGCAATCTTGGCAGCGACAAACCGCCCAGTCCAATACTGCCCACGCGCAGCGCCTGCCGCCGTGTGATTCCGTCGCACAACGACTGCTGATTATCGAGAATACTGAACATGTCGTGGCCGTGAATAATGGTCAGTTGGTGAGAAAACCGGTTCAACCTGACAGTAGGTCAATCATAACATGCAGGCGGTGATGGCACCACGCGGTCTTGTGGGGGCGGGCTGAAACGGGTGGGTGGGCGTGGTCGGTTGGTGCGCGAAACGTCAAGCCTGGATCGTGTTCTGCTCGATTTTCTCCGCCTGTCGCGGTAGGCTGAATTCAAACGTGTGATACTGACCGCGCTACCGCGGTGTTTTTGTCAAACAGGAGAAAACGACGATGCGGAAGCCAATTCGATTTTTCGTTGTGCCGTTCGTTGTGTTGGTTTCGTCCACGCTGCTGGCGGGCGGAGTGGACGAGTTGGAAACGGTCCTTTCCAAACGCATCATCGATCCCAACTTGCCGCTGCAGGAAGTGCAGGAGTTTACCGAGTCGCGGGTACTCCCCATGCCGCAGGTGAAGGACGTAGCCGATTGGGAGAAACACGCGAACCGCATGCGGCAGGAAACGCTGGATCGGGTTGTTTTTCGCGGCGAAGCTGCCGGCTGGCGCGATGCGAAAACGAAAGTCGAATGGTTGGAAACGCTGCCTGGCGGACCCGGTTACCGCATTCACAAACTGCGGTACGAATCGCTGCCGGGACTTTGGATTCCCGCGATATTATACGAGCCGGAAAATCTGACCGGCAAAGTGCCGGTGGTGTTGAACGTCAACGGTCACGGTCGCGAGTTTGGCAAGGCGGGCGAAAACAAGCAGCTACGGTGCATCAACCAAGCGAAACGAGGCATGCTGGCCCTCAATCTGGAATGGATGGGCATGGGGCAATTATACACGGACGGATTTGGCCACTACCGGATGAACCAAATTGACCTGTGCGGCACGAGCGGCATCGCGACGCATTATCTGGCGATGAAACGGGGCATCGACATTCTGCTGGATCACGAACACGCCGATGCGAAACGTGTTGCGGTGACCGGACTGTCGGGAGGTGGATGGCAGACAATATTCATCAGCGCGCTCGATACCCGCGTGACGCTGTCGAACCCGGTGGCCGGTTATTCCAGCTTTCGGACGCGCGCCCGATACTTCTCGGACTTGGGAGATTCGGAGCAAACGCCCGTCGATTTGGGAATCACTGCCGACTATTCACAACTGACGGCAATGCGCGCACCGCAGCCGACGTTGTTGACCTTCAACGCGGAAGATAACTGTTGCTTCCGGGCCGACCATGCACTGGAGCCGTTGATGCAGGCCGCCGCGCCGATTTTTGCGTTGTATGGCAAGCAGAAGAATCTCCGGTCACACATCAACGAAGATCCAGGCACACACAACTTCGGTCTCGACAATCGGCAACAACTCTACCGCATGATCGGCGATCATTTCTTTGCGGGTGAGGAATCGTTTGATGCGAAAGAAATTGCGTCGAAAGACGAATTGAAAACGAAGGCCGACCTGCTGGTCAAATTACCGGAAGAGAATGCCGATTTTCACACATTGGCGTTATCCCTCAGCAAGACTCTGCCGCGCGATGCAGCGTTGCCAAAGGATGCGAAGACGATTCCCAAATGGCAAGCGGAACGGCGAAAGGTGCTGGCCGAGTTGCTGCGGCTGGATGAGTACGGTGTGCAGGCAATCGAAGGCGCGAAGACGGAATTGGAAGGGGGGACGGCAATCGACTGGCGGTTACGCATCGGTGGCGACTGGACAGTTCCCGCGACGGAACTGAGCGGCAAAGAAGCGAAATCGACAGTCATTCTCATCGCCGACGCGGGCCGAAAAAGCGTTGTCGCCGAATCACAGGCCCTGCTGAAGGCGGGGCATCGCGTACTCGCCGTCGATCCATTTTACATGGGTGCCTCGAAGATCGCCAAACGAGATTTCCTGTTCGGACTGCTGGTCTCCGCCGTCGGCAAACGACCGCTCGGTGTCCAGGCGGCTCAGTTGGCTGCCATCGCCGTCTGGTCGAAGAAACATCACGGCTCACCGGTTCGGTTCCTCGCAATTGGGCCGCGCACCAGCCTGATGGCGTTGACCGCTGCCGCGTTGAAACCGGCCGCTGTAGATCAAGTCGAATTGCGGAAATCGTACGGCAGCCTGAAGCAAGTCATCGAACAAAACCTCGGCGTTAACGATGCGCCGGAACTGTTCTGCTTCGGCCTGTTGGAACAGTTTGACGTTTTGCAATTGGCGGCATTGGCCGCACCGACTCCCGTGCGATTCACCGAGGCCGGCGACCGTGTGAAAGCGGAGATTGCGCCGTTGGCGTCGTTTTATTCGCTGATGGGCGTTGCAGTCGATCCGTTGAAGTGACGACGATGTGATCTCTCAAGATAATCGAAGCCTGAAGCGCAAGCGAAGGATGATTTCAGGGCGATGCCAGCAAGCTCCTTCGCTTGCGCTTCAGGCTTCGATGATGTGGTGATTGGGAGAGTGGGCTGCGACCTATCAGCCGGCTTACGCCGACCGCTCGCCTTCTCGCTTCTTCGTTTCCTGGTAAATGTCTTCCATCTCGCGCAGGGTGGCGTCGCGAATGTCGCGGCCCTGCTGTTTCAGGGATTGCTCGATCGATTGAAAGCGGCGGGCGAATTTGCGATTGCTTTTTCGTAGCGCCTCTTCGGGATCGATTTTCCAACGGCGAGCAATGTTGGCGATGACGAATAGCACGTCGCCGAGTTCCCCTTCGATTCTGTTTCGTTGCTCGACATCATTGACTGCCTCGTCGGGGGTGACCTCGGCATCGACGGTGGCGGGCATCTGCGGAATGTTGCCGTCGGCATATAACTCCTGCGCCAGTTCGTCAATCTCCTCGCGAAGCTTGTCGAACAGCATATCACGGTGTGGAAAATCGTATCCCACGCGGGCCGCCTTGCTGCAAAGTGTGGCTGCACGTGCCAATTGCGGCAGCGCCGGCGGAATTCCGTCGAGTACGGAGTCTCGCTGCTTTTCCTGCTGTTTGATCCGCTCCCAATGTTTCTTGACGTCGGCCGCAGTCTCTGCTTTCGCATCGCCAAAAACATGCGGGTGACGTTCGATGAGTTTGTGGGTGATTCCCTCGATCACATCGCCAAGTGAAAACCGCGTTGCATCGGCTCCAATCTGCGCGTCGAGAATCACCTGCAGCAACACGTCGCCGAGTTCTTCCACAATCGCGCTGTCATCGCCGCTGTCTATGGCTTCGAGCAGTTCGTAGGTTTCTTCCAACGTGAACGGTTTGATGGTTTCCAGTGTCTGTACTTTGTCCCACGGACAACCGTCCGGTGATCGCAGTTTCGCAACCACCTCACACAGTTTACGAAACGCAGGTCCGACGATGGCATCATCGGGAGGCGTTCCGGGAACCGGCTGATTGTCTGGTTGGTTCGGCTTATTCATGTCGCAACTATAGGGGCGAAGAGGTAGAGGGTCAAAAGCCGATGCGAATATGACCGATGTTCGATGCTGGCTTGCCCGGTGAACATGCACCGCTGTAAAGTAGATTGTGGGCAGCGGACGGTAATAATGGTGGCCCATCAGTGCAGATTGTGATTTCGTATTTTCACCTTCCCGTGAGGAGAGTAGGCCATGATTTCTGTTTCGCGCATGTTTGCGGTTCTTCTGGTTTCTGCCGTTGCAATGAACGTCGCGTCGGCGGCCGACGAAAAGCCGGCCCAGAAGGGTGACGCCGAAAAGGCAGCGCTGGAAAAAGCATTCGCCGATAAAATGACTGGGTCGGCGCTCATCGGCACGTTCTCAATCGATGGCAACAACGACAAACCCCCACGGGCGGAACGATACGAGTTGGATAGCGTCACCCGGTTGAAAGGGCGGGCCGATTACTGGATTTTCACCGCGCGAATCAAGTACGGCAACAACGATGTCAAGGTTCCGATTACGCTCAAAATGCTGTGGGCGGGCGACACGCCGGTCATCACGATGACAAACTTCGCGATTCCGGGGTTGGGAACGTTCACCGCGCGGGTGATGTTCTACGGCGATCGTTATGCCGGCACATGGCAGCACGGCAAGGTGGGCGGTCACATGTGGGGCAGCATTGAAAAACAGGCGAAGGCCAAAGAAGACACGCCGACGAAACAGTAAATTGTTCGACGAGAGATCGTCAAGCTACGTGTGGACACGCCCCGCAAGCGGGGCGGCTAAATGATGGGGAGTTGGGACCAACGCATGAATTGTCGCTTTGTTGTTTTGGTGATATCGCTTGTTGGCGCGTTGTGGCGTGCGGATTCCGTCGTCGCGGTCGAATTGCCTGCGTTGACGGAAATCACGATTACAAGCACGCTCGATCGCACGCCGCAAAAGTCACAGTATTGGGCACCTGAAGTGGCCCAGACGCAGCCGCGACCGCTGCTGGTCATGCTGCATTCGTGGAGTGCCGACTACCGCCAGAAAGCGGACGCCTGGATGAAGGAAGCGGTCGCGCGCGACTGGATCTACATTCACCCGAACTTCCGTGGACCGAACAATCGCCCACAGGCGTGTGGGTCGAAACTCGCGCGGCAGGATGTACTCGATGCGATCGACGATGCCATCGGGCGGTTCAAAGTGGACGAGTCGCGCGTTTATCTGGCGGGGACTTCCGGCGGCGGTCACATGACAATGCTGATGTCTGCCTATTACCCGCAACGATTCTCGGCGGCGTCGGCTTGGGTCGGCATCAGCAACTTGGCCGACTGGTACCGTTTCCATGTGAAGGATGGAAAACCTGGCGGCTACGCGCAAATGACCGCCAAAAGTTGTGGCGGTGCGCCCGGTTTCTCTGCGGCGGTCGATTCCGAATACAAGGCGCGCTCGCCCGTGTTTCATCTGCATCGGGTCGGCGATTTGCCGCTCGATCTGAACGCTGGCGTCAACGACGGTCACACCGGTTCGGTCCCCGTGCGGCACACACTGCGGGCGTTCAACGTTGTTGCAAAGGCAGGAAAACATCCACTCGTTTCGGCGCGTGAAATGACGGAACTGTGGGAGCAGCGAAAACTCACAACTCCGTTGGAAAGCGATCAGGTTGTCGATAAGTCATACGGTCGCCAACTTCATTTACGTCGTTACGCCGGTCCGGCCCGCGTCACAATTTTCGAGGGTGGTCACGAAGGCATCGCCCACGCCGGCTGCGAATGGCTGGCGGTGCAGAAGCGAAAGACTCGTGCGCTTGGAGTGAAACCCCGGGGCAAATAACGTACAAGTGCCGGGACTGGATCTGTACTCGTTCCCAAGCTCCGGCTTGGGAACGCCCATCCTGTATAACGCACGATGTTCGGAAACACGGCTTCCCCCCAAGCGAAGCAGAGCTTCGCGAGTATCGGTTCCCAAGCTGGAGCTTGGGAACCAGTTGAGAAAAAGATTCAAGGTTTCTGATTGATGGTCGAGAAAATCCTGCCGTTCGATGAGGCAAAGATTCGCGAAATTGCCCGCGAATTCCCCACTCCGTTTCATATCTACGATGAGCGCGGCATCCGCGAAAATGCGCGGCGGTTAATTGCTGCGTTTGGCTGGTGCGATCGCTTTCGTGAGCACTTCGCCATCAAAGCAACGCCGAACCCGCATCTGCTGGCGATTCTGAATGAGGAGAGATTCGGCGGCGACTGTTCCAGCATGGCGGAACTGTTGCTTTGCGAAGCGGCCGGCATCACGGGTGAGGCGATCATGTTCTCGTCGAACGACACGCCGGCAGAGGATTTTGTGAAGGCGAAAGAGTTGGGTGCGATTATCAACCTCGACGACGTCACCCACATCGATTTCCTGGAACAGACGGCGGGGCTGCCCGAGTTGATCTCGCTGCGCTACAACCCGGGTCCGCTCCGCAGCGGCAACGCAATCATCGGCAAACCGGAAGAGGCAAAATACGGCGTCACCCGCGAGCAGTTATTCGAGGCATACAAAACGCTGAAGGACAAAGGCGTCAGCCGTTTCGGTTTGCATACTATGGTGGTGTCCAACGATCTCAATCCAAATTCGTTCGTCGAAACCGCCCGCATGCTATTTGAGCTGGCGGTCGAAATACATGAGCGACTCGACATTCGGCTGGAGTTCGTAAACGTTGGCGGCGGCATCGGCATTCCTTACCGGCCGGACGATGGACCGGTTGACCTCGAATTTGTTGGCGCCGGTGTCGAAGCGGTTTACAAGGAGTTGATCGAACGGGCGGGTCTCCATCCGTTGGGACTCTCGATGGAGAACGGCCGCATGGTGACCGGGCCGTTCGGTTTCCTGGTCACAACGGCCATCCACGAGAAGCACACCTACAAGGACTATGTCGGTGTCGATGCCTGCATGGCTAATCTGATGCGGCCCGGCATGTACGGGGCCTACCATCACATTACGGTGCTTGGAAAAGAGCAAGCACCGGCAGAAACGACCGTCGATGTTGTCGGTTCGCTTTGTGAAAATAACGACAAGTTTGCAATCGATCGGCAGTTGCCGCGAATCGAAAGCGGCGATTTGCTCGTCATTCACGATGCCGGCGCCCACGGACACGCGATGGGATTCCAGTACAACGGCAAACTCCGTTCCGCCGAGTTATTGCTGCAGGAAGACGGCACAGTCCGGCAGATCCGCCGCGCGGAAACGCTCGATGATTATTTCGCCACACTGGATTATCCCGGTATTTGAATTGGGGCAAGATGATGAGATGGCTATTCTTACTCCCCCTCTCCTCATCTCCCGATCTCCCCCACTCAAGCCCTCCTCTCGATTGAGTTGGGAAACTCCGGGCATTTTCGGTATACTTCATACGGAAGGGTTGCCGAGTTTAAGGATAAAGGGGAGTCTTTCATGTTGACGATTGGCGGGAAATCAGATTCGACGTTCTGCGACGGCATATCGCGTCGTTCGTTCTTGCGAGTCGGCGGATTGGCGATGGGCGGGTTAACGCTCAGCCAATTGCTACAGGCCGAAGCGCAGGCGGGGACGGGACGTTCCAACAAGTCGATCATCATGATCTTCCTGTCGGGCGGACCACCGCATCAGGATATGTTCGACCTGAAGCCGGAAGCGCCCGTTGAAATTCGCGGCGAGTTTTCCCCCATCCCAACCAATGTCCCCGGCATCGATATCTGCGAACATCTTCCCGGCATGGCCCAGATGATGGACCGCATGGCCATCATCCGCTCAATCGTCGGTTCCGAAGGACGTCATGCGGCGTTTCAATGTCTGACCGGTTGGCCCGTTAGAAATCAGCCGGTTGGCGGTTGGCCTTCGTTCGGCTCGGCTGTCTCCAAATTGCAGGGACAGGCACGCGCGGGCATGCCGCCATTTGTCAGCCTCACGCCGAAAATGAGAACGAGTACCTGGTCGGACACAGGACAGGCCGGTTTTGCCGGACAGGCACATGCGCCGTTTGCTCCCAATGCCGACGGTACCGGCAATTTGGAATTGAACGGCGTCAGTCTGGAACATCTCTCCGACCGTCGCAGTTTGCTGACGGGACTCGATCGTCTCCGTCGCGATGTTGATGCCAGCGGTGCGATTGAAGGACTGGACGCCTACCAGCAGCAGGCGTTCGGCATTCTCACTTCCAGCCGATTGGCCGACGCACTCGATCTCGAACAGGAAAGCCCCGCATTGCGAGACCGTTACGGTCGCGGCGAGAACGTGCCGGCCGGTTACGGCGATGCCGGCCCGCTGATGAACGATTACTTCCTGGCAGCGCGACGGTTGGTAGAAGCCGGCGCGCGGGTTGTCTCGTTGGCCTACGGCCGATGGGATTGGCACGGACGACCGCACGGTACCAACTTCGAGAACGCCCGCGATCATCTGCCGCGATTGGATCAGGGAGTGACCGCGCTCATCGACGACCTCACCGAGCGCGGAATGATCGACGACGTGTCGGTTATCGTCTGGGGTGAATTTGGCCGCACGCCACGAATCAACAAAAAGGGTGGCCGCGACCATTGGCCCCGCGTCTCCTGCGGCCTGCTGGCCGGTGGCGGCATTCAAGCGGGACAAGTCATCGGCTCGACCAACCGTTTGGGCGAACATGCCAAAGACCGCCCGGTTCATTTCCAGGAAGTGTTCGGCAGCCTGTACCGCAACCTGGGCATCGACACCAACCATGCCACCATCAACGACCTGCACGGCCGCCCCCGGTACCTCATCGATCACAACGCCTACCAACCATTGCCGGAACTCGTCTAGCGAATACTCGTTAGCGCTGGGATTCCCGCTTGCGGTTTAGCGGCCCACTGATTTCAGGCAAATCGGAGATCCAGTTGAAACTTCTCTTCACGCTGCGACATCCCAATGCCGTTTACTATGCGGCGTTTTCGCCCGATGCGAAGACGCTGGCGTCGGCGAGCTTGGATAACACAATCAAGCTGTGGAATCTGGCGACCGGCGAAGAGCGGGCGACGTTGCGCGGGCATGGGGACGGCGTTTGCACGGTGGTGTTTTCGCCCGACGGCAAACTACTGTTCTCGGCCAGTCTGGACAAGTCGCTGAAAATCTGGAACCCTGCCGACGGCGCTCTACTGACGACGATGACCGGGCATCAACAATACGTGGAATGCATGGCGATGTCGGCCGACGGCAAGACGCTCGCTTCCGGTGGATACGACAATGTGGTCCGCCTGTGGGATACGGCCGCGCGTACGGCGACTCAGAGTTTAGCAGGTCATTCCGACGCCATTTACACCGTCGCCTTTTCACCCGACGGCAAACGACTCGCCTCCGGCAGCAACGACGGCACGCTGCGATTGTGGGATCTTCTCACCGGCAAACAGCAAACCACGCTCAAAGGGCATTTGGGCGCAGTGCAGGGCGTCGCCTTTTCGCCCGATGGCAAACAAGTCGCCGCCGGCTGCAGCGACAAAACCGTAAGGCTGTGGGATGCCGCCACCGGCGAACTCCAAATAACTATCACTGGCCATGACAAATACGTGAAGTGCATCGCCTTCGCTCCCGATGGAAACACACTCGCCTCCGGCAGCCTCGATGAAACGGTACGGCTGTGGGACGTGAAAAACGGCGCACCCCGCGAGATCCTCAACGGCCACGAGAACGCAATCTATTCGATCGATTTCTCCAAAGACGACCGCCGTCTGGCAACCGCCTCCTTCGACCGCACAATCCGCGTGTGGGAACAGTAAGGCGAGCCACCGGCTTGATGCCGGCCGGTGCACGCAATCACCAGCGTTCCCACGTCGCCACCACAGAATTCCGTTGCCAAAATCCGTGCGTACAGTGATACTGCACGCTGGAGGGAATGGCATTGGAATCAGACGATCCGCTTGATGAATCCGATTCGACTGATGACATCATTCTCGTACCTGAGAATGATGTGGATGCCGATGCGCTGAAGGAGTTTTTCAGCGGCCTTGATGATGTCGGCGATGAATTGCGGGAACACCACGTTGTTCGAAAGCACGTGCGCGTTGAATCCCGTCTGCCGATGCTGTGTTCGACCTACTTCCCGATGATGGCGATCGCGGATTGTTTGATGATCGTGACGGTTTGGACCTTGGTATTCGTCGAGTTGCACAATAGTCGGGTCGATGACAGGGTCGTTGTTCCATCGTGGCGGTTCGCACACGAACCCATTGATCGCGCGGGTTGGCATCTCATCTTCAGTATTGGTTTCGATCACGAGTCATTCGATCATCCGCCGGACGAACCGCTGTGTTTTTATGCCGGTGAACGAGTACCAATCAATGATATGTTCCTGCAGATCGCGCAGCGAGATTGGCGCCTCTATCGAGACCTCGGTGTCAATCCTGTGGATATCACGATTGTCATTTGTGCGGACCATCGATGCCCGCATGGGACGGTCGTCGAAGCGATCCGCTTGGCGCAGGAAGCGGGTTTCCGCAAGTTTGCCTTGCGGGTGCGGATTGGTCCCGATGACACGGGTGATTGAATCGCCGAACCACGTTCGAGAAACCCGGTTTTTTGAAAAAACCGGGTTTCTGATCGCGCTCGCTATTTCTTCCGTGACGGATGAAAACCATCAACCTTCAATCGAATACGGTACAACCCTTTGCCGGCGGTGACGTACAACGTTTTTGATTCCTTGCCGATGCCGAAGCTGCAGTTGGTTGGCAGGTCGGTGGTGGGGATGTAGCCGCGTTCTTTGCCTTGGGAGCTGTAAACCACAATGCCGTGACGGCTGGCGGCGCGGACGGCGGCGTAGATGTTGCCCTTCACATCAACCGACATTCCATCGGTGCCAACCTCGTCGCCAAAGTCCACCAGCACGCGTTTCTTGCCGAGCGTTCCGTCTTTCTTGATCCGAAAAGCGTTGAGCGTCATGCGGCCCAGCTTGGTGTTGGGGTCTTTCTTGCGGACGTCGAGCGTGCCGTTGTTGGTTTCGGCAACGTAGAGCGTTTTGCCGTCGGGCGAAACGTGAACGCCGTTTGGCTTTTCGATTTGTTTGTGCGTGGTGACGCGTGTTAGTGAACCGTCGGCCGGGTTGAAGCGGTAGACGCTCATCAAGTCGAGTTCGACCTTTTCATCGCCGGCGTAGCGCGGGTCGCTGAAGTAGATACTGCCATTGGGATGCACAACGAGATCGTTGGGCGAATTGAGCCGTCGGCCGTTGAATTTCTCAACCAGCGGTTTCACTTGGCCGTCGGGTGTGATGACCACCAATGCCCGCCGGCCGAACATTGCCCCGCAACTGGCCAGTAGTTTCCCTTTGTTGTCGAAAAACAAACCGTTGCTCTTGCCACTGTCGGCACAGTGAACGGTGATCTTTCCAGTCTGCGGATCGAGTTTCATCACGCGGCCCGGCATTTCGTTAAACGGAATGTCGCTGAAGTAGATCATGCCGTCCGGCCCGGCGGCGACGCCTTCGGTGAAATCACCCTCGTTCCAGAGTTCTTCGAGAGTTGCCCCCTTGGGAATGATTGCCGGATCGCCGGCCGGTTTCGGTTCACCGGCGATGGCCGACGAAACGGTGAGCAGGGCGAGAGCAATTGTTGGTAGATGCAGTTTCATGGTTGAAAGTCCCTGAATATCTGGCGGAGCCGGACGGATGGCGGCGTGAAATTGAAACACGGAGACACGGAGTCACGGAGATTCCATTGATGAATCGGTTATGTTCTTTTTTAACGCAAAGAGGCTGAGGACGCAAAGTTTCGCAAAGTTGGCGACTGCCACAACCAAAGGGGAGAAACCGCGGATTGCGCGGATGGCCGCGGATAAAACAGGACTTTGTTGACGTCTTTGCTGTTTTTTCTTATCCGCGTTTATCCGCGCAATCCGCGGTCTAAACCATTTGTCTTATTTGCCTTTTATTTGTTCTCAAGCTCCGACCTGGGAACAAGGCAATGTGTTGCTTCATTTTGTACTTGCCGTTCTGTCAATCCCGCGATTCCATCGAATTCACTCGGCGCAACAGGCGTTTGCCTTTGCTTTTCCAGATTCCGTACTTACGGGCGATGCCGCGCGGAGAACTATTGATGCCCAGCAGCATGGCGTGCAGATGATCGCGTGCCTGCTGAGGATTTCCCTCGTCGGCGAGAATGTATGCCAGCGTGTACTGTGCCTCGGGGTTTGGCCAGCGGCGCACGTGTTCTTCGAGATGCTCGATGGCCGGGTCAATCATCTCCAATTTGGAAAGCGCGTTGCCGTAGGCAAACGAAACATCGCCGAACTTGTACTGGGGATCGATATCGAGCACTTTCTTGCAGTGTTCGGAAACGGTCTCATAGTCCTTGAAGTGCATGCTGACCGATGCCGCCCCCCAAAGCGCTTGCAGATTGTCCGGCTCCTTTTCCAGTGCCAGCGAATAGGCATCACCGGCCTCACCGTGCCGGTTCACCTCCTGCAGCACATCGCCCAATTGAATGTGCTGATGCGGATTGCCAATTTGCATAGCGGCCGTTCGCAGGCGATCAAGCTCCCGACCGCGAGTCCATTGTCGCATAAACGAAGGGAGACGAATGTCGTTATTCGGTAGCCATCGCATGAAGAAATAGACGGCCGGCCCGAATGGCACAAAGACAATAATCCACACCCACAGGTAACGGTCGGGGTCTTTTCGCAGACACGAGATGGCCATCCAAAGCATGAAAGCAAACGGCACGAGCCAGAAAGCGGACAATATAAGCCAGATCAACAACACCTCGAACAGCGATGATTCGGGAACGACGACGGGCGGCGGCGGGGATTGTTGGGCTAACAATTCGAACATCGAAAGATGGCATCCGCGAGTGAGTGGGTTCGGAATCATGCGACGCTTGGACGTCTGTCATTCTTACACACGGCGGTCCAAATTACATCTGTAATTGTTCAACGTCTACCGTCGCGACGAGATAAAGGCGTAGCCGGGCTTGAGGCAACGAGAATGAGGAGCCTGTTGCTGCGAGGCGAAACGGAGGTTAGTCTCGGGTGAGTTGGCGATAATGTCCGTTGCGATTTCAGCAGGTCTGTTGAAGGAATCCCCATGAGTATCCGTCGGTGCAGCCGAAGTTGGATCGTATTGTTCGTCTCGTTGTTTTTCGCTGCTCAGTGCGCGGCCAACGATGCTCCGAATTCAAAAACGAAGCGGATTGAACCGGATGGAATCGCGGGGTCGCTGTTGATCTGCGGTGGCGGCAAGTTGCCGGAAGAATTGACGAAACTGTTCGTGCAAACCGCCGGCGGCGAGCGGGCGAAGATTGTCGTCATTCCGACAGCGCATGACGGGATTACCGACGAGTACATCGAATCGTTATCCGAGGCATGGAAGAAGCACGGGGCCGAGTCTGTTTCGGTGCTGCATTCTTCCGACCGGAAACAGGCCGATGCCGCCGAGTTCATCAAGCCGTTATCTGAGGCAACCGGTGTCTGGTTCGGCGGCGGGAGTCAGTCGCGGATCGCCGATGCCTATCTTGGGACGGCTGTCGAGAAGGCGATCGATGGCGTCCTGAAGCGCGGTGGCATCATCGGCGGGACATCGGCGGGCGCGGCCATCATGTCCCGGGTGATGATCGCCAGTGGGAATCCGCAGGCGAAAGTGCGGACGGGACTCGATCTGCTGCCGGGAACCGTCATCGACCAGCATTTTCTGGCACGCAAACGCAAGCCACGATTGCTCGTCGTGCTGAAAGAACGTGGCGGATTGGTGGGGGTGGGAATTGATGAAGGGACTGGGTTGTTGGTCACGGGGAGACGGATGCGGGTTGTTGGCGAATCGACGGTAACGATTCTGCTGGCGGCATCGAAGACACGACCAGTCCGCGAGATACTGCTCAAGTCGCGGGAATTCGCTGACCTGACTGCTCTGCGTCGCGCGGCATTGGCCCGCGCGTTGCCGACATTCCCGACTGAGAAGCCAAACGAACCGCACGTCGAAAAGGGATCGCTGGTTATCGTCGGCGGTGGTGGCATGCCGGAAGCGGTGACGAAGAAGTTCATCGAACTGGCAGGCGGACCGGATGCGTTGATTGTTGTGTTGCCGACCGCAGTACCCGATGTCATTGCTCGCCGACAGGGGGTTCCTCGCTACTTGACCGCTGCCGGGGCGAAAAACGTTAAGGTGCTTTCCGTGAACACGCCGGCCGAGTTGGCGGCTCCGGAGTTCACCAAGATTCTCGAGCAAGCTGGCGGTGTTTGGTTTGGCGGCGGGCGACAATGGCGTTTCGTCGATGCCTACGACGGTAGCGACGCAGTGAAACTGTTTCACGACGTGCTGCGGCGGGGCGGTGTCATCGGCGGGAGTTCGGCCGGCGCTTCGATTCAGGCCGAATACATGGTACGCGGCCACCCGCTGGGCAACCGTGTGATGATGGCCGAGGGATACGAACGCGGCTTCAACTTTCTCCCCGGCGTTGCCATCGATCAGCATTTCAGCCAGCGCAAACGGTTCGCCGACATGACCGGAGTAATGGAAACCTTTCCGCAACTGCTGGGCATCGGCATCGACGAAGCGACGGCGTTGGTGGTGCGGGGCCACACCGCCAACATCATCGGCCGCAACGGTGCACACTTCTACGATTACTCACACGGCAAGCCGAACAACGACGGCCACGACTACGAAAGCGTCGCAACCGGCGGGCAGTATGACCTGAAGAATCGCCGGGTTATTTTGAAGTCGGAATGAGGCGGCAATTAAACCCCTACCGACTCACGGTTCTCCGCTGTCGCACTCGTTTGTTCGGCGATGCTGAAGGTGTCGCTGTCGCGGCCGGTGTTGGAGACGATCAGTTCGGCCAATAGACCGAGCGAGATGGCCTGTGCGCCGAGCAGTGTCGCGGCGATGGAGTAGGCCAACAGCGGCCGGCCGCCGATTGGGGTGGGCGTCATTGTGTGAAATACATTCATTAGCGCCCAGATGACGCTGAGATAGCTCAATCCCAGCAATCCCAGTCCGAAGAAACCGAGGCCGAATGCGCCCAATATGTGCTGTGGGCGTTGGCCGAAACCGACGAGGAAGGTAACCGTCAACAGGTCGAGGAATCCGCGCAGAAAGCGGCGGACGCCGTACTTTGAAACGCCGTGTTGCCGCGACCTGTGCTGGATGGGGACTTCGGTCACGCGGAAACCACGGGCATGCGCCAACACTGCGATGAAGCGATGCAGTTCGCCATAGATGCGAATTTCGTTGGCGACTTCGGCACGAAATAACTTGAGGCCACAGTTGTGATCGTGCAGTTTCAGCCCGCTGAGACGGCTGACCATGCCGTTGAAAACTTTGCTGGGATACACCTTGTGCCACGGATCGAGTCGGCGCTGTTTCCAGCCGTTGACCAGATCGAAACCTTCATCGAGTTTGGCGAGAAACTGTGGAATTTCGGCCGGATCGTCCTGTAGGTCGGCGTCCATCATCATAATATTCTCACCGCGCGCGGCCCGCATGCCGACGGTGAGAGCGGCCGCCTTACCGAAGTTGCGGCGAAACCGAATGCCGGAGACGCGTTCGTCGGCGGATGAGAGCGAATCGACGATCGACCACGATTCATCGCTGGAGCCGTCGTCGATGAAAATGATCTCGAACTCGATTTCGTGCTCGTCGCACGACTGACAAATCTCGCGATGTAGCTCCGCCAGACTGTCGGACTCGTTGAACAGGGGGACGATGATGGAAAGCATTTTTGTCGGAAATCCCGATCCGGTGTGAGAGAAGGCAAGATACAGTGACTCGTTGAGTCAGTAATGTAGTATATGATGGAACGTGCCGATAATTCAGCCATAAGACGTGATTCGCTGTATCGCATTCGCGATTTGTCGAGCTGACGACACCGAATTCCATTTGGGGGAGAGAGATCAGGAGTCAGAGGTCAGAAGTCAGGACGGTGGGAACAGTAACTGAACCCTGACCTCTGACAGGAGTCGTCCTGACGGCGTTCTGCACTATTTGCATTCATCACAGATTCGAAGGAGGCCTGTCAGATTGTCTTCCGTGGACGGTCCAATTTCGATTGCGTTTTGCATCACCGAGCTTGATCCAGGCGGCGCGGAGCGTGCGTTGGTGCAGTTGGTGACGCGGTTGGAACGTCGACACTGGGAGCCGGTGGTGTATTGTCTCGCCGGGGAGGGGGAACTGGTCGCGGAGTTGAAGAGTTGCGGCATACCGGTCACCTGTCTGGGGGCGCGCGGTGTGGGAAGTCTGGGCGTGATTCCCAGACTGTCATCGCTGTTGCGGAAGCAACGGCCGGCGGTTCTGCAAACCTATCTGTATCACGCCAACATCGTCGGCCGCATCGCCGGCCGAATGGCGCGTGTGCCGCACATTGTTTCCGGAATCCGAGTCGCCGAGCAGCGGAGCCGTTTTCGGTTGTGGCTCGACCGCAAGACCGGCCGCTGGGCGGAACGGCACGTCTGTGTGAGCGAAGCAGTCGCCAAATTTTCCCTTGAGCGGGGAGGTTTGCCGGCGGAAAAGATTGTGGTGATTCCCAACGGCGTCGATGCGGAACGGTATCGAACTGCTGCTGCGGCCGACACCGCCCCAATTGGAATTCCTGCCGGCGCGCCGATCGTGCTCTTCGTTGGACGGCTCGACGCGCAGAAGGGGCCGTTGGATCTGATCCACGCGCTGCGGTTGTTAGCGGCGAAACGCGACGATGTGCATGCGCTGATTGTGGGCGAGGGGCCGTTGCGCGAGGAAATGAAAGCGGCGATTCTGGCGAGTGAACTGCAGCAGCGGGTGCATCTTGTCGGTCGGCGAAACGACATTCCGGAGTTGATGAAAGCGGCCACGTGTTTGGCGTTGCCATCGCACTGGGAAGGGATGCCGAACGTGGTTCTCGAAGCGATGGCCTCCGGCTTACCGGTGATCGCAACGCAGGTGGAGGGAACGACTGAGTTGTTGCAGGGTGGGGGGGAAAGTGGGGATTTGGGATTGCTTGTCCCGGTGGGGAACCCCGCATCGCTGGCTGAGGGGATCGAACAGATTCTGACCTGCCCCGACGACTCGAAGGCGATGGCTGTCAAGTCGCAACATTATGTGCTGTCGAACTTTACGTGGGGTGACACCGCGTCCGCATACGTTCAACTCTACCGCGATCTGCTGCGCGGATAACGGCCGGAATTTTCCTGGTTGGCGGCCGTTTCGACGCGCTCTTCTGACTTCTCAGAATTTTCTCAGATTCTGCAATCCTCATCGTCATAGGCACCTGCGTCGATTTGGATGTATCAAAGAAAGCCGTTTCGTCAAATGAAACTTGACGATCAGAATTGGGTTGTTAAATTTGGTGCCTTGTGGTGACAAGTGGGGAAGAGTGGTAATGAATGGCACTGACGGGAACCTACTCACGAACGATCGACGAGAAGCACCGGTTGGCGGTTCCCAAGCGACTTCGATCGCAATTTGCGGTGGCGGGCGAGGAAGCAACCAGTCTTTACATCGCGCCCGAATCGGAGCATTCGCTCGGCCTGTATTCGCTGGATGCATTCGAGAAGCTGGCGACGCGTTTGGCGGAACGAACGACGAATCGTGCCGAAGTTCAGAACTTTCTGCGGTTGTTTTACGCCCGTGCCGAGCGGGTGGACATGGATGGGCAGGGGCGGATTCGCATTCCCGAGCGATTGAAGAAGTACGCTCAGCTGAAACACGATGTCATGTTGCTGGGTGTTCACGACCACGCCGAGATTTGGGACAGCTCCACCTGGGAGCAATTCCTCGAAAAACACACGGCCGATTTCGACGAAATGGCAAGAAAAGCATTCGAGTAGTCACGATGACTGTTCGACCTGGAATTTGATGGAGACTTCCGCTGGCTGACCGGGCTGTGCGGAATTGGCACCCAAGGATGGCGTGTCACATTGAAAGGCGGTCTTCATCGACGAAAGTCGATGAGACTGCGGGTCATTCGCCTCCAACGGGCGGCACGGAAGCCGCCCGAGGCGAATGGGTCTGAATTGGGCTTTCCCTATTTCGGCGAATCGCCTACAAGACCCCACTTCCTGCGACAGGCTCCCCAAAAATCACCTCGGGGACCCGTCGATTAAGTCTCCTCTCATCTTTTCATCCTTGAACGACACTCAGATCACCAGAAGTCGTTCCTGCATTTCGCCATTTGCATTCCTCAATTTAACAATCTGTAATTCATGCCCTCCCGCGAACAGGATTCCGGCGAGACGGCCGGGCCGTTACATCGACCGGTACTGCTGCGAGAGGTGCTTCGATACCTGGACGCACAACCGGGCATGACGGTGGTTGACGGAACCGTCGGTGCGGGTGGACATAGCAAAGAGATACTGAAACACATTTCGCCCACCGGACAATTGATCGGCCTCGACCGCGATTCGATGATGCTTGGCTATGCATCGCAATCGCTCGATGTTGCTCACTGTTCATTACATCAAGCTAGTTATGCCGAACTGCCCGAAATCCTGGAGAAACTCGAGTTATCGACGGTCGATCGCTGTCTGTTGGATCTGGGACTTTCATCCGACCAACTCGCCGACGACGACCGGGGATTCGGTTTCGCGTCAAACGGTCCGCTCGACTTGCGATTTGACGTTTCACGGGGCGTGCCGGCATGGAAGTTGATCGAAGAATGCGACGAAGCCAAGCTGGCCGACATTCTCCACAACTGGGGAGAAGAGCGGTTCAGCAAACAAATAGCGAAACGGCTGATCGAACAGCGGACACGGTCACCGGTACGGACTGCAGCCGAATTGGTTCAGGCGGTTTGCGAGGCGGTGCCTGGTTCCGCGCGTAGTCAAGCGAGAAAAAATCCGGCAACGCGGGTCTTTCAAGCTTTACGGATAGCAGTCAACGACGAATTGCAGCATCTCGAAGAGTTTCTGCAAGAGGGTTTATTTTCGAGCCTTTCCCCCGGCGGGAAAGCGGTTGTCATATCGTTCCACTCACTGGAAGACCGGCTGGTCAAAAACGCATTTCGGGATGTTAAGCGATGGCAAAACCTTACGACAAAACCCGTGACGGCATCGGCAGTGGAGCAGAAGGTCAATCCGCGGTCGAGGACAGCCAAACTTCGAGCGGCGATCAGGCTGTGAAAAAGGACGATTCCTCCGGAAGCACCCGTGTTGATGCCGCTGAGGCAAGCAAGACGGATTCCGAGTGGGACTTTTCGTCCGGGAGTACGGGCATGGCAAAAGAAACAAAAATCGGATTGGCGTTGTGCGTGCTGTTAGTCGGTGCGTTTGCGTTTGTCGTGTATTCCAAAATGAATAAGCAAAAAGGTCTGGACGACGGCTTTGTCGCCGCCACCGATGCAGCCAGCGACGATGCCCCGCCACCGGAAGATGACGCAGGCGGCGACAACTTTGGTGGCGAGCCGGGCGACCATCACGGACACGATCATGGCGACAATCGCGAACGGACCGCAGACAGTTTTGATGTTCCGCCGCGAAGACGCCAGGAGCGTCGCAGCGACTTCGAGCAGATTTCCGACCTGAAAAAAGACCATCAACGCGAGCAAGGGACCGACGACTGGGGCACGAGCAATAGTCGTTCCGACCGACGGGACGATCCGTTTGCTCAAGCGTCGCACAGTCACACCCATGACGATGACGAGCCGGAATTCGGACTCGATGACGGCGATTCCAGAAATAGTCGGACGGAAGAGCAGCCCAGGAAGAAGAGCTGGAATATTGCCGAATTTCTGGGTGGCCGACGACGCGACGAGACCGCGCAACAACAGACCGCAGAAGATGACGAGGAAGAACCATTCGGGCTGGAGCCGGCTGAATCGGATCAGGCAGGGACGTACCAGCAGCAACAACAGCAAGACGATGAATTCAACCCATTTTCCGAAGCCGATGAGTCAGGCAATTCTCGTCGGGAGACAAATCAGCAGTCGGCAGGCCGATCGGAGTTTGACAGTCATCAGCACAACCACAGCCACGATTTTGGCGATGAGCAGGAAACGGACGATTGGTCGGGTAATCGTTCCGGCGATTACGCCAATACGCGACAATCAGAATCGACCGACTGGGGCAGCACAACACAGGTGCAGCGATCTAACGATTTTGGATCGTTCGATGAGCCGACACAATCCAACGACGATGCCGGCGACTATTCCGATGCGGAGTTCGGCAACCTTGGGCCGGCTCCTGAGCCAGGTACAAGTTTGCAACAAGATCAGTACGGACAGCAGGACTCGCGCGAAGACGACGAGTTCTCTCAACCGTTCGGAGATGGGGGCGGGCAAACCTACCGACAGCAGGATCACCTGTTGCCGCAAACTGCCGAAGCGACAGCCAACATCGGCGATGACCGACCGACGGTCTACGTTGTCCAACAGGGCGACAATTTCTGGGACATTTCCAGGAAGCAGTACGGGGCCGGCCGTTATTACAAGGCGCTTGCCACGTACAACCAGCGTCGCATTCCAGACCCCAGACGGCTGCGAATTGGCATGAAGGTTCTGGTCCCGGCGACGCAGGCATTGGAAGCGAGTTTTCCGTCGCTTTGTCCGTGGCGAACGGCCAAACCGGTGAGCGGAAATGAAATAGTCAATTCCTCCGATCGAACTCCCGGATTCTTCACGAACGCCGATGGAACGCCGCTGTATCGTGTCGGGACCGAAGATACACTGACTGCGATTGTAAAGAACCATCTGGGACGCGCTTCACGATGGGTCCAGGTGTACGCATTGAACCGCGACACCATTTCCGATCCGGCAAAGCTCAAAATCGGCACAGTTCTCCAACTTCCGTCCGATGCCAGCCGGGTCCAACGCGTGCGACGATCTCAGGACTTCCGATAGTAATAAGCAGTGTGGCAATTGCCGAACGTGGAATCGGTCCGTTTCCGCATCTGCTTTCTGCAGCCTTTCTGTTTCCCGGCTATCGGTTTCCGAGGCGACCGTTATGTATTTCCGATTCGGAAGTGCGCTCGTACTTGTCGTGCTGATTTCGTTAGCCGGAATTGCGCTGGAGAAGCGGAATCTGGATCTCAGACGATCGGTGACTCGACAGCGTTTTCGCCGTGACGTACTGCACGATACCCACATTCGCATGCGGCTCGAAACACAACGGTTGGGCGCACCCGCGCAGACAATTGACGCGTTGGAGAGCGGGGAGTTGCACGTCGAACCTCATGGCAAACCGATGTTGAAACGCGGTGCTCGAAAACCCCGTGCTCGATAACCCGCGGCTCCGTTTGGCGATTGGAAATGAACCACAGCCTCAATCGTGAAACCGACTGGAGGGCGCGAGCGGTTGTTGCCGTGTTGGCAGTCATCGCGGTGGCTTTGGGCGTTCGGTTGGTTCAACTGCAGTGGTTCGAGCGGCTCGCGTTTTCTGATCGCGCGAACCGTCAACGGACCTTCGTGGAGTCGGTTGCGGCTCGGCCGGGCGACATCGTCGATCGCAATGGGCGGTTGCTGGCAACCACGATTTCCGTTCGCAGCCTGTATGCCAATCCGGCACAGATTGTCGATGCCGCAAAATTCGCGAGCGATGTCGCCCCGCTGCTCAAACTCGATGCCGATCGTCTTGCAGAGCGGCTGAAGCAGAATCGGAAGAAGCAGTTTCTATGGGTCAAACGGCGATTGACAGAGAAACAAACAGCCAAGATTCGCGCATTGGAAATGCCGGGCGAGATCTGGGGATTCCGCCGTGAATTTCTCCGCCGGTATCCGCAGGGGGAATTGGCTGGTCACATATTGGGATTGCGCAGTATCGACGGTGAAGGCCGCGGCGGGGTGGAGCAGAAACTCGACGATGTGCTGCGTGGACGCAACGGAGAACGCGTCTTAATCCGTGATGCCCGCGGTCGCGTGATCGACGTGGAAACAGAATCGGATCGGCCCGCCGAACACGGACGGACAGTCGTGCTGTCGCTCGATGCGATCATTCAGTTGTATACAGAGCGCGAACTTGATCGCGTTATGGAAGAATGGCGGCCGAGTTCGGCGTGCGCGATCGTCGTCGATCCAGTAACTGGCGACGTGCTGGCGATGGCGTCGAGGCCGGCGTTCGATCCGAACAATCCGGTCAACGTTCTCCCCGCCGCCTGGAAGAATACGGCGATTGCCTCGATGTATGAACCGGGATCGACGTTCAAGCCGTTTGTCGTTGCGTGGGCCGTTGATCGTGGAATCATCACGCGAGACGAATCATTCAATTGCGAGCGAGGAGCGTACCGCATGGGGCGACGGATTCTGCACGACCATCACCCGTATGGGCAGCTCAGCGTCACCGACATCATCGTCAAATCGAGCAACATTGGGATGGCGAAGATTGGAGAGCGAATGACAAACCGGTCGTTGTACGAGGCGGCGGTTACATTCGGATTTGGTCGCCGAACAGGGACCGAACTGCCCGGCGAACTTTCTGGTCTCGTCCGCAGGCTGTCGAAGTGGGACCGCTATTCGACCGGCTCGATTCCTATGGGGCAGGAACTCGCCGTCACCCCTTTACAACTCATTACGGCTCATGCCGCCTTGGCCAATGGCGGCAAACTCCTCAGCCCGCGTTTGGTTCTCGGCGACATGGAAGCGATGGAAGAATTCGGACGGCGTCCATCACCGATGGCCGCATCGCAGGTGGTCACGCAAACGGTGGGAGCAGAAGCGGCGGCCTGGGTCGTATCCGGTCCGATGAGAGGCGTTGTTGACCGGGGAACTGGCAAAAAGGCACAACTGCCCGAATTCACGGTCTTCGGCAAAAGTGGAACCGCTCAAAAGCACGACCCGGCGACCGGCAAGTATTCGACGAAACGGCATGTTTGCTCGTTCGTGTGCGGTGCTCCGGCCGACAATCCCCGCGCGCTGGTTCTGGTGCTGGTGGATGAACCAACCGTCGGGACTTCGCATTACGGCGGAACAGTAGCGGCTCCGGCGGCCAGTCGCATATTGCAAAAGACGCTGCTGCATCTGCGAGTTCCCGCCGGCCCGCCAGAACCGCGAACCGCGAGCGGTCGTTGATCGGCGGCTTGCATCGTGTTGATCGCTTGTCGATGGGTGCCACTGGCGTGTCGCCAGTGCCTACCGCGCTGCACTGGCGACACGCCAGTGGCACCCAATCTATCCTTTGCTGTTTGACGCGGTTCGGTGTGGCATCGTTGCAAGATCGACGTGTGCACCTAGAATACGGTTTGTGGATCGATCCCACGGGCAGCGATCCGTGGGCTTTTCAGTTTGCGATAATGAAGTTTGCAGGAAGTGGTGCGGGCGATGGCGGTTCTGCTCGAATTCAGTATGACACCATTAGGCGAGGGCGAGAGCGTTAGCCAATACGTGGCGCGTTCGCTCGATATCATCGAGGCGAGCGGTCTCGACTATCGGCTGCACGCCATGGGAACCGTCATTGAAGGAGAGTGGGACGAAGTCTTTGACGTTGTGCGACGCTGCCATGAAGCGATGAACGCCGACTGCGACCGCGTCACCTGCAGCATCAAGGTCGATTCACGAAAAGGTGCAACCGGACGGTTGACGTCAAAAGTAAAAAGTGTGGAACAGAAACTGGGGCGAACCTTGAAGTCCACAGAATCTGGTAAGTAAACCCAAGCCGACGCATTCGCGTCGTAGTCGAATACCGTTCGGCATGAAATGAACAGGTGACCGATGTCTGACGACCCCCAATCCAACGAAGCCCCCAACGCCGATGCCATCGGCCCCGTGCTGGGACGTACGCCGAGCGGCGTATTTATTCTCACCGCGAGTGACGGCGACGGACAGGAAACCGGCATGCTCGCCAGTTGGGTGCAACAGGCGTCATTCGATCCACCGGCGGTTACGGTGGCCGTCAATGCCAAGCGATACATCAACGACTGGCTGCAACAATCGCCGCAGGTCGCGCTGAATCTCGTCGGTGAATCGCAGTCGGTTTATCTGAAACACTTCGGCCGTGGTTTCGAACCGGATCAGCCCGCGTTCGAGGGACTGCCGACCAACAAAGCGGCCAACGGTGCGACAGTTCTTGATGATGCCCTTGGCTATCTGGCGGGCGAAGTCACCGCGAAAATGGAAGCGGGCGACCATGTGATTTACCACGTTCAAATCACAGCAGCCGGTTCCGGCGACAAACTCGAATCAGAAAAACCAATGGTCCACATCCGCAAAAACGGGTTCAAGTACTAAAGGCAACCACGAAACCCCTCTCCCCGGTGGGGGAGAGGGACAGCTTCAAAGCCGAAGGCGACTGAAGCAGGGTGAGGGTGGCCGATGTGCCGAAAGACAACCCTCTCCCAGAGGGAGAGGGAGTTTCCGAAACACTCCGACACGCTGTTGTAAACACTCGCATCACCCACTCGACAATCGCCACAAGAACGACTCTTTTCACATGACAACACAAACCAACTCGCCCGCCAGTTCAATCGCAGCGGAATTACTGGACGGCTTCCGCGAAATCGTTGGTGACGAGGGACTGCTACATAACGCCGATGAATTGCTCGTTTACGAATGCGACGGCTACATCGTCGAAAAGAAGTCGCCCGATGTTGTTGTCTTTCCCACAACGACCGAGCAGGTGGTCGGCATTGTGCGGCTGTGCAACAAATTCGACGTGCCATTCGTGCCACGTGGAGCAGGAACGAGTTTGTCGGGCGGATGTCTGCCGGTCGGTGGCGGCGTGATGATTACGCTGACTCGCATGCGGCAGATTCTGGAGATCAATCTGCGCGACCGATATGCTGTCGTCGAGCCGGGATTAGTCAACGTCCATTTGACGCAGCGACTCAAAGACACCGGCTATCATTATGCGCCCGATCCGTCGAGTCAGGGGGCCTGCACAATCGGTGGCAACGTGGCGACGAATTCCGGTGGCCCGCACACCTTGAAATACGGTGTCACGGTCAATCATGTGCTCGGTATCGAAGCCGTTCTGCCCGACGGATCGGTGGTGGAATTGGGTGGGCCGGCCGGCGCTGTCGGCGGCTACGATCTGACGGGACTCTTCGTCGGCAGCGAGGGAACATTCGGCATCTGCACGAAAGTCATTGTGCGGCTGACGCGCGATCCGGCGGCCTACCGCACACTGCTTGGCGTCTTTGAAACAGTGGCCGACGCCACGCAGGCCATCAGCGGAATCATTGGGGTCGGCATCATACCGGCGGCCCTGGAATTGATGGATCAGGGGATTGTCGGGGCAATTGAAGAAGCATACAAGTTCGGTTTTCCACTCGATGCTGGAGCCGTGTTGCTCATTGAAGTTGATGGTCTGGAAGTGGCCGTCGATGAAGAAGCCGAACGCATCGTCACAATTTGCAACGAGCATGGCGCCCGCGAAGTTCGCCGTGCGACCTCCGATGCGGAACGCCAACTATTGTGGAAATGTCGCAAACAAGCATTCGGTGCCGTGGGACGGCTCAGCCCGAGTTATTGCACGCAGGACGGAGTCGTGCCGCGCACACGCCTGCCGGAAATTCTGGAATTCATCACCGCAACGGGACAGGAACACGGCATACGAATCGTCAACGTGTTTCACGCGGGCGACGGAAACATCCACCCCATTCTGTTGTTCGACGAACGCGACCAGGAGCAGATCGGCCGCGTGATGAAAGCCAGCGATGCCATTCTGAGCAAGTGCCTGGAGTTGGGCGGCAGCGTGACCGGCGAGCATGGCATTGGCGTGGAAAAGATTGGTTTTATGGACAAGATGTTTACAGCGGAGGACCTGGACGTGATGGCCGACATTCGTCTTGTGTTCAATCCGGACAGCCGTTGCAGCCCCTCAAAAATGTTACCGACGGCCGGCGCCTGTGGAATGGAACACATCGAACGCGATCACCCGGGCAAGCAAGCCGCGTCGTAAAGAGAGGTCAGAGAACAGAAGTCAGAGATCAGTTGAACGCGGCGATCCTCTGACCTCTGACATCTGCCCCCTGACTTCTGACTCAATTCGCACAACCAGGCAACACGATCAGATGCACCAAACGTCTAACGAATTCGCACCCGCCTCACAGGGAGAGTTGCAACGGTTTGTTCAAGAGAACGATTCGGGCGAACGCCTCGCGTTGTATCCGGTGGGGGGAAGAACGTCGTTGAATTTCGGTCGAGCGGCAACTCGACCGGGAACGCTGGTCTCGTTGGCAAACTTGACGCAGACCGTCGATTACCCTGTTCGCGACATGACGATTACCATCGAAGCGGGCATCCGCATGGATGAGTTGGCCGCCCTGTTGCGCGAACAAGGACAGCAATTGCCAATCGACGTCGCGCAATCGAATCGTGCGACGCTGGGTGGTGTCGTGGCAATCAACGCCGCCGGACCGCGGCGATACGGCTTGGGAACGATGCGCGATTACGTCATCGGGTTGACCGCCATCGATGCCGCCGGGCGCCAGTTCCATTCTGGCGGCCGCGTCGTAAAAAATGTGGCCGGGTACGACCTGTGCAAGCTGATGGTGGGCTCGTTGGGGTCGCTGGCGATCATCACCCAATTGACGCTCAAACTGAAACCGTTGCCCGAATCGACCGTGCTGTTGTGGACATCGTTTAACGCTTTCGCAGAGATCGATTCTGCCCTGAATGATCTGCAGCAATCGTCGGCCCGACCGGTGGTGCTGGACGTCCTCAACTCGTCTGCTGCGAAGCAGGTTTCAGCCGAAGCGCGGCAGGATCTCCCTTGTGATGGTCCGGTACTCATCATCGGCCTGGAAGGAACTGCACGCGAAACTGCGTGGCAGGTGGAAAAGTTGAAGGACGAATTGCAGCAAAATCAGCCAGGTGAAATTGCAGTGACCGGGGACGAATCGGCGACGCGATTGTTGCAGGCATTAACCGAGTTTCCAACCGCTTCCGACGCGCCGTTGACGTTCCAAGCGGGCATGTTGCCCTCGAAGACGTTGCAGTTCATCGAGCAGGCAACATCGCAAAACATTGCCGTCCAGTCACACGCGGGCGACGGACTGGTCATCGGTCATCTGCCGGATAAGGCATCGACAATCGAGCAAGTGTCAGGGCTGCTCAAGCCGCTAAGGGAACTGGCGTGCAGCGGCAGGGGAAATCTGGTGGTTCTCAACTGCGATGCCGGCTGGGCGCAAGACCTGCCGACTATGGGTGAGCCGGAACCCGGCTGGCCGTTGATGCAGCAGTTGAAAACGTCGCTCGACCCACACAACATTCTAAATCCCGGCCGGTTTGTTTTCTGCGAGTCCACTTGACCCGGCGACGCGACTTGCTGAAGATACCGCCTTAGGCTGTCAGACTGTTTTTGTCGGATCTTTGAAGTTGCCGTCTGTTTCATGGGAATTATTCCAATGCAACGTTCACCTGCGTTATTACTGTCGGTCTTACTCGTTGTCGTGGCACTCTGCGGTTTGGGATGTGGTAATTCCGACTCGCCCGGCACCGACGAATCTGCAAACGGAGATACAGGAATGACGAACGGCGACAATGGCAACAGCGACGAGACCGACACCTCGCCGGAATTAGCCGTTCAGCAGGAACCGTTCGGTGAGACGCCCGCTGGAGAAGCGGTCGAGCGCTTTCTGCTTTCCAACGAGAAGGGAATGGTGGTGTCGATCATGACCTACGGCGCCATCGTCACTTCGGTTCACGTTCCAGACAAAGACGGAAACTTCGCGAACGTTACGCTTGGTTTCGACAGTCTCGACGGCTACGCCGACGCAGAAAACAAAGACCCGTATTTTGGAGCCATCGTCGGCCGCTACGCCAATCGCATTGCCGCGGGCAAGTTTTCCATCGGCGATAACGAATACACGTTGGCCACCAACAACGATCCAAACCACTTGCATGGCGGCGATGTCGGGTTCAATGATGTCGTTTGGATCGCGCGTGTCGTAGAAACCGATAGCGACGAATCGGTCGCCGTCGAATTGACCTATGTCAGCGAAGATGGCGAAGAAGGCTATCCCGGCGAGTTGAAATCAACCGTACTTTACACCGTCAATAACAACAATGAATTGCGAATTGAATACACAGCCACTTCCGACAAGGCAACGCCGATCAACCTCACCAACCACTGCTACTGGAATCTGGCCGGTGTGACCGATGGCGAAGGAACGCTGCGGATTCTTGACCACGTGTTAACGCTGCCGTGCGACAATTACCTGCCGGTCGATGAGACGCTGATTCCCACCGGCGACAAAAACGCAGTCGCCGACACGCCGATGGATTTCACAAAACCGATGGCCATCGCCTCACGCTTCAGCGTAGTCCAAGGCGATGACGAAAACGGCGGTTACGATCACTGCTACGTAATCGACGGCTGGGACGAAACACTGCGACTCGCCGCCAAAGTTCGTGATCCGAAGTCGGGGCGCGTGATGAAAATCCTCACCACCGAACCGGGCATCCAACTTTACACCGGAAACTTCCTCGACGGCGCACCAGCCAACGGCAACTTCGCCCAACACACGGCATTCTGCCTCGAAGCCCAACACTTCCCCGATTCACCCAACCAACCAGACTTCCCCACGACGGTTTATGGACCGGGCGAAGTGTATAAGCAAACGACCGTGCATCGGTTTTCGGTTGAGGAATAGTTCTCGGTCTTAGTCGGCCGATGTCGCCGTGTATTCATGCACGACTTTGCCATGCACGTCGTGGTGACGGAAGGCGACCGTCGGTTTGTCTTCTTTGCGTGCAACCGACACGGTGAGGAAGCCGCCTTTGACTCGTAACCACGGCTGAATCGATTTGTCCTGCTGTGGATTTCCGCCGGCGTGTTTGTTGCTGGCGGGGCCGCAGGAGAATTCGCGGAGGCCGGTTTCGGGATCGATCGACATGTATTGCCAGTGCCGGTCGCCGTTGCAGATGTAAAGATTCTTCAGCTGTTTCTCTTTCGTCCAGTTACGGAAGAAGTTGCCGGCGGTCTGAAAGGCGGTGTTGGAGTGGTTGTCGTTCTTACCTTTCGTGCGGTCCGGGCCGACGATGGGCGTGGGACTGATCAACACGCGGAAGTCGGCGTCGCTTTCGAGAATCGTTTTCATCAGCCAGTCGCGCTGTTCTTCGCCCCAGATGAATTTGTCCGGCCCATCGGGACTGTTGTTCGGGTCGCGAAATAGTCGCCCTTCCACCATCCACACCTGCAGGCCCTTGCCCCAGCGAACGGTCCGGTAAGTCATTGTTCCCATCGGAACCTGTTCGCGGTAGATATCGAATCCCTGTTTGAAGGTCAGCGGGTTCATCCACTTGGCTTTCATCGATGGCCAGCAGTCGTTGCACCAAGTGTCGTGGTCGTCCACTTCCCAGAAGCCGGGCACGTAGCGATGCAGTTCGATGTGCCGCGGCAACGAGTACATGCGATGCCAATGGTAACGGGCCAACGCAACCGTGCGGGCGCGGGGGGCTTCGCTGTCGAGGTAAACGGTGTCGCCGGTGGGAACCAGAAAATCCAGCCCGAGTTTCTGCATCGCCGGATAAATGTGATAACCGTCCGGGTCGTCGAGGTCCCAATACGACTGCCCGGTTACAACGCCGAAAGAGACATCCTGCCAACGGTCTTTCGGCATCGCCGTGCCGAAGGAACCGGTTGATTTCGCGGAGATTTTCGCACTGGCATCGTCGCGGGCTTCGACCTTCAAAAAATACTTCGTCCCCGGCTTGAGCGATTCGAGTTGAAACTGATGCACAAAATCCGTCTTAGGTCCAACGGTTAACCAATCCGTTGCCATCGCGTTGGAAAGGTTCTTGTCGGTGGCGTACAGCACGCGGAGTTGCCCCGGCGCACCGGTGATTTCTCCCTCTCGGTCGGCGACGGCGATCTTCGAGGGAACATACTTGGCCATTTTCGGCTCGCGTTTTTTCGGGTCGCGATAGCCCTTCCAGTTTCGCTCGGCCGTCTTGGTAATTCGCGCCCAGACAATGACCGAGTCCTGCGTCACCTCGCCGACACGGAAACCCATTCCGAGATGCGCGGCCGATGCAAGATGACAGGAAAGAAGAAGTCCGATGAATGTGGCAACGGCGGGCATTGGTCGCACGTGTTTCTCCTCGATCGAAAATGTCGCTTGTGGTTTCGCCATCAATCCGGCGGCGGCAGTATAGCACGAACTTGCCGTGAGGTCAGAAAACGGTTCCAATGGATGTTGCGTTACTCGCCGAGTACAACAACACCTTCATCCCCGAGATCGCGCTGCATTCTCGTTTGCCAGTTGGAGATCACGATGCCCAGACGATTACTTCCCGCCGTTGCGACCTGCGTTGTCCTGTCATTCGCCCTGACTCCGCAGACATCGGGCGGGGAGAAGTCATCGCCGCCGGCCAAGACGCTGAATGGGTTGCCGCTGCTGTACTCCGAAGGTTTCGACTCGGGCAAGACAGACCAGTGGGAACCCACCGACGCCACCGCGTGGAAGATTGTCGATCAGGATGGAAATCGCGTTTACAACCAGTTCAAAAAACGCAGCAAGTTCAATCCGCCGGTCCGTCAACCGTACAACCGCTCGCTGTTAAAAGGTATCAACGTCGGCAGTTTTGTCCTCGACGTCAAGCTGCAATCGACGCACCCCGATTACGGTCACCGCGATATGTGTCTGTTCTTTGGGTACCAGGACGACTCGCATCTGCACTACGTGCATTTCGGCAAGAAGGCCGACGATCATGCGAACCAGATTTTTATCGTCAACAACTCACCCCGCAAGAAGATTTCGACGAAGTCGACCGACGGAACGAACTGGGACGACAAATGGCATCACGCGCGAATTGTCCGCGACGCGAAGAGCGGCAAGATCGACGTCTATTTCGACGACATGAAAAACCCGGTGATGACTGCCGTCGATAAGACTTTCACCTGGGGCCGTGTGGGTTTGGGGTCGTTCGACGACACGGGCAACTTCGACGACATTCGTTTGTACGGCGAGAAGGTTGATCCGCCGAAGAAATAGCACAGTGACGTCAGAAACCCGGTTTTTTCAAAAAACCGGGTTTCTTGCGATTTGTTGTCGCGCTGCTGCGGTGTGTTACACCGCAGCTAATCACTTTGTGTTTTTGCTTTCCACGCGGGCAGGTTGACCAGCAAAATGCCAAGCGCGGCACAGATGCCGGATGCCACCAGCCAGGGGGAAAGAACATCGTCGCGCAGCATCACGGCCGCGCTGACACCGAACAACGGTGTCGCCACGCTGAAGACTGAGATGCCGGATGCCGAATGCCGTTTGAGCAAGACGGTCTGCGCGGCAAAGCAGAATCCGGAAACGACAATTCCCTGATAAAGCATTCCCAGGATTGTCGGCCGGCTGATCTCACTCAGCGAAATCGACAACGGCGATTCAAACAACAGGCTGCAGAGAAAAAACAGCACTGTGCCGATGATGTCGTGCCACAACATAAGCTTGCCCGGTTCGACGTGACGCGTTGCCATCTTGGTGTAGATGATTTTGATGCCGAGGACGAAGGCGCTGGCAGCCAGACAGAGGTCGCCCCACAGTGAGGGGGTGTCGCGCTGCGTTGCCTCGGAAGCTGACGAATCCGAGACAACGAAGATGATGAAGCCTGCCGCAGCCGCGAAGACCAGACCGGCGATTTTGACGGCTGTCAGGCGGCTGAGTTTCGTCACAAAATGGTCGATGCCGGCGACCCAGAGCACAAACGTGTTGATGAGGACCGTCGCGTGCGATGCGGTCGTCATCCAAATTCCGACTGTGAAGAGCACGATCTGCACGAACAGCAACAGACCGTTGATGACGGCCGGAGTGACTTGCCCTTTTCGGAGCCGGATTCCGCAATTCTCGAACTGGCACCAGACCAGCATGAAAAGCGCTGCCAACCCGAACCGCAATCCTGCGGTGAAAACCGGCGGCAACTGATCGACGGTGAATTGAATGGCGACCGGTGTCCCTCCCCACAGCGCGGCCAGAAACAGCGACAAGGCCGCCGCCGCCGGGCCGATAGGCTTCTGAGCAATCGTTGGGGGTTGCGTCACAACATTCAGGTCCGATTGGAGCGAGTCTCATCACGATTCGAGCATGGACTGTAACCGGCCCGCGTCGGGCTTTCAATTTCAACAAACAGCCTCGCACGAATCGAACCACCGACTGGACGGAATCTTGGCGCGTGTTATCATGTTGACGACCGCAACCTGACCCGAATCAGCGACAGGAAACTGGCTGCGATGCCCAATTTGACTTAGAACGGATCGATTGATGACAACGGACGTCGAAAGTAGTTGGCTCACCTGGTCGCAATTGCCGTGGCTTTCCAGCTCCGATCCGCGGGCGACGAGCCTGCAGGTGTGCGATCGGCTGCTGAGTTCTGCCGCACACATTGATAGCCTGAGCCGATTTCTGCACGAGCAGTTACCGGAAATCGCGACGGAATTTTCGGCTCAGTGGGTCTGCGTGATCGAACGAACGCCCGAATGGCAGTCGGTGGCGGAATTCGGACGGCAGGCGATGCCGCAACTACCTTTTCACATCCTCGAAGAGTCACTCGACCGCAGCGCGGCCGGCTGGCATCGGTCGGAAGATCCGTCGGGCTGCTCGCTGTTGACGGTACCGCTGGCGGGGAATGAGGAGTCGGGCCGTTTGTTGTTGCTCGCCGGTCGTATGCTGTCCGACGAGTTACTGGCCCCGACGTTGGCAATTGGACGCACGCTGGCCTATTGCCTGAACGTTGTTTCCCGCTGCGAGCACGACGCGCTGCGAATCGATCGGCTCAAGAGCACGTTGGAAATCACATCGTCGTTTGCGCAGGCGCGAAAATCGGGGCGATTGATGGAAGTGATCGCCGTCGAGGCGACACGGCTTCTCGATTGCGACCGGTCGAGTATCTTCATTTGGGATGAAGAAGAAAACGAACTGGTGGCCTGCCCGGCACTGGGAATGGAAGAACTGCGAATCCCCGACAGTGCCGGCATTGTGGGCGAAGTGATTCAAACCGGTGCAACACTCCGCGTCGATGACGCGTACAAAGATTCGCGGTTCAATCCCGCGGTCGATAAGGAGAGCGGTTATCGAACGCGAAATCTGATTTGCGTTCCCATGCGCGACTCCGAAGGCAAGATGATTGGCGCGTTTGAGGCGATCAACAAGAACCAGGGCGCATTCAACGCCGACGACGAAGCCAGCCTGTCGCAGCTTGGTGTGCATGCCGCAACGGCCATGCAGAACACGCGGGAATGGGAAGAGTTGATCCGCAGCCGACAGCAACTGACCGAACAGATTGCGCAGGGCGTGCGCATTATTGGTGAAAGTGCGGCGATAGTGGCGTTGCGTGAAACGATTAAGCGTTTGGCCGCCACCGATTTGCCCGTGCTGGTGTTAGGAGAAAGCGGCACGGGTAAAGAGGTCGTTGCACAGTCTTTACATTTTCAGGGGCCTCGCGCCCAGCACCCGTTTGTCGCGGTCAATTGCGCCGCGATCGCAGAAACCCTGCTGGAAAGCGAACTGTTCGGACACGAAAAAGGTGCGTTCACCGACGCGAATGAAATGCGGCAAGGGAAGTTTGAACTTGCCGACGGCGGAACGCTGCTTCTGGATGAAATTGGCGACATGAGCCCCGGGGGTCAAGCGAAATTGTTACGCGTGTTGGAGCAAAAAGTGGTCACGCGGGTGGGTGGCTCGAAGCCGTTCCCGGTCGATGTGCGGGTGATCGCCGCCACCAATTCAAATTTGACTGAAGCCGTTCGAGAGAAACGGTTCCGCGAAGACCTTTATTACAGATTGAGTGTGGTCACCCAGTTGCTACCTCCACTGCGCGATCGCCCGGAAGACATTTTGCAGTTGGCCGAATACTTCCTGCAAAAATTCAGCATCGATGCCAATCGTCCCGGCTTACAACTTTCAGACGATGCGCGACGGCGTTTGCAGTGCCACTCGTGGCCGGGCAACATTCGTGAGCTGCGAAACCTGATGGAACGTGTGACCTTTCTCAGCCCGGCCGACCGAGTCGAAGCGGATGATATTGCGTTTATTCTCAGCCCGGAGGAACAATCGTCGCTGGAGCCGTCTCTGGATGTTGGCTTGACGGAAGCGACGCAAACATTCCAGCAGGATTTTATTCAGCGGGCCATCAAGCGAGTGGGGGGCAACATGAGCGAGGCGGCACGACTGTTAGGCCTGCACCGCTCGAATCTGTATCGCAAGATGCGGCAGCTCGAAATGGGCGACGATGTTCCCGACGATGAGTGACGTGCGGAAGCAGGTACGGCGTGAAGTATCGATTGACGGAATGGGTGCCACTGGCGTGTCGCCAGTGCAGCGCGG
>CAUZOL010000013.1:0-45633 GCA_963581435.1 Planctomycetota bacterium | reverse complement strand
TCGAATCGCTCAAATGCCGCAATAGCCATCCTTGGCCTCCCTGGATCATTCGTAAACAATTTGCTGGATGGCACTCCTAACAAATCACGGCTTTCTGAGCGACATTAATTTCTCGAACGGTCCTTAGGTGGGCATCAGCCGGGCATTTTCGCCGGTTAGTACCGTCCCCCGTTGTGAGGTCGATCGATGTCGCTTGCCTATCGTGTCTCCGCGTTCAATCGTCGCCGTAAGTGGCGGCGTTTTCTCGACCGGTTCCAACCGAAGTCCGATATGCGGATTCTCGACGTGGGTTACAGTGCTGAGGAATACAGCACGACCGACAACTTCCTGGAGAAGCATTACCGCTGGCCCGAACAAATTACCGCGCTGGGCATCGACCCACCTGAAGCGTTTCGCGAACGGTATCCGGCGGTCAACGTGGTGCAATACGACGGCAGCGATTTCCCGTTTGACGACAACGAGTTCGACGTCTGCTGGTCGAACGCCGTCGTCGAACATGTCGGCGACCACCAGCGGCAATTGAAGTTTCTCTCGGAAGTCAACCGCGTGTCGAAGTCGGCCTACGTCACCACGCCCAACCGGTTCTTTCCGGTCGAGGTCCACACGCGGACGCCGTTATTGCATTACCTGCCGAAATCGCTGTTCGATTCCTACCTGCGGCTCGTCGGCCTCAACTGGGCCGCCGGCGATTACATGCACCTGTTATCGCGCGGCCACGTCAAACGCCTGCTCGCCGAAGCCGGCGTGACGAACTACACAATCGACCAGAATCGGCTGGGACCGTTCGTGGTTGATTTCGTGATTAGCTGGGGCGAGATTGTGCCGTCACAGGTTGCGACCGATCAAACATCGCTTGCGGTTTAGCGAACCATTCAGGGTCGAGCAGCTGCGAAACCACAAGCGGGGAATTGCGTCTGACTATTCCGCCAACGGCAGTATCATCAGCATGCGGTAGTTGTGGCGGCGGATGTCGTATTTCTTGTCGTCCTGCGTGCCGGACTCGTTTTCTTCAAACTTTGTCGAAACCCGATAAACGCCTTTGTCTTTCGCGGTGAAAGTGACGCGACCGCCTTCGTCGCTCGTCAGGTTCACGTTGAACTTCTTCGGGCCGCGAATGTTGATCTTGCAGTTGGGGGCCGGCTTGCCTTTCCAGGTGGCCTGACAGGTGACGGTATCGCCGTCGATGCTGGGTGCGACGTCGAACGTGAGTTTGTCGGAGCGGGCGATCATGTTCATCTCGACCGCCGTCGAGACATCGACGGTCTTCGAGTAATAGTGCAACAGCACTTCGGTTTTGCCGTAGGTGTCCGCCTGCGGTTTCGCGTAGTTGGATCGTTTCATGATACGCGAAACCGCAAGCGATGTTCGTCTATTTCCCCTACTTTCTTTTCGGCCATTTCAGGTGTCGGTGCAGGAAATCGAAGGTTCCCTTGCCGTTGATCGTATGTGGGCCGTCGAAGAATTCAATCTCGGCGCGGTCGCCGATTCCCATTTGGTCGTAGTGGCGAAAGACTTTGGCGAATTCCCAGGCGACCCATTCGTCCGGTGCGACGCCGTCGTCGTGGCCGCGCTCGACCATGAACGGTCGCGGCGTCATCAGATTCGACAGTTCGGCATAGTTGGCGACGTGACCCATGTTCCATTCAAAGATTTCGTATTCGCCGGTGAAGAGGTAACTGTAGCGGTCGATGTTCGAAGTGATTTTGAGAACCCACTCGTCGAAGTCGGCCGAGCAGATTGAGAGTGCGTAGCCATCGACGAACGGCGGCACTCGCACAGCGGTCTTCCCGCCATAGGAGAGACCGTAGAAACCGATTCGGTCCTTATCGACATTCGGCAACGAAGCGAGCCATTCGAGCGTGCGTTCGTGCTGCGGAATGATGTAGCTGTACAGCGAGCGTTTCATCGGATTGCTTTTTCGCTGCAACGTGCGGAAGCGGTCGCGACCGCGATACGGATTCTGCGGTGCATAGGTAATAAATCCACGCTTGCACAACTCGACACTGAACGCTTTGTAATAGCGGTATCCGGAACCTTCGGTTGTGATGGTATCCATCGGCGTCCCTTCCAGCCCGTGTTGGCAGACGACGACCGGCCGCCTCTCCCCTTTTTTCAAGTCCTTCGGCAACAGCAGAATGCCCGAAGCGATGACGTCGCGGTAAACGTCGATCACCACTTCGTAACCGACGTACTCCGGCTCGTCGATGACTTGCCGCGTACGAACATTCAGCGGCATTGTCGGCTTGGGAAGTTTGCCGATCAATTCTTTATAGACGTGATCGCGGTACGGCTTGGCCGTTCTAACCCAATTCTCGACGGACGAACGATCGGCTTTCGCCCAGAACTTATCGCGATACTTATCGCTGCGACGCAGCAGATTTTGCGTGAACTGGACCAATTCATCGATCTGCCGTTTCTGGCGTGCGTTGGAATCGGCGAGTTTTCGTTCGCCATCCTCTTTCGGCGGCCCGGCGGGGTTCTGCAGTGCTTCGTCGATTCCCATCGCTGACAGAAAGGCCGACAGGCTTTGGGACGTTCCCGCCGGGCTATTTCCTTCGCCGCTGGCCACCAGGGTGAGGCTGTCGCCGGCTGTCAGTTTGTCGTAGTGCACTTTCGCCCGATCGAATTCGCTGCGGACCATGCCCAGCGTGCAGATCTCTATCTTTCCGGGAGCGGCCCCACTGCGACGGCCTGCTCGCGTTGCCGGTGGACCGGCGATTTCCGGCACGGCACACGCTTCGATGATGAGCGGACGCGGCGCGATCAGGCTGGCGATTTCCGCGTCGCCGAATTCCGTCAGTTGACTCCAAACGTTACGATAGATCGGTTCTTCCCAGACTCCTTCGCGTTTTTGAAAGTAACCGCAAACCAGCGACGCGTCGATGCGAGGATCGACAGCCGCACTGTGTAACGCAATCAGTCCACCTTCCCCAACACCGACGACACCAATCGGTAGATCACTACCAGTCGATTGATTTCGCCGTGCAAAATAATCGACGGCCGCGAGTACCTTTTGGACTTCGTAGCCGATGACGTGCCGGCCCATTTCGAAAGCCATGCGGTAGACAAATTCGCGGTGCGGTTGATTGGTGTATGACACCAGCGGATTGCCGGAGAATTCATCGCTGCGACTGATGAGCGTCGGCACCAGCACCACACACCCATTGCTGGCAAGTCGGCGGGCCAGTTGTGCCTGCGGGGTGACACCTTCGGTCAGGCCGCAAAACATTTCCGGGGTCCAGTCGGCATCGGGAAGCGCAATCACCAACGCCTTTATTTTTCCGGTTCCCTGTGGCATCAGTAGCAGTCCCTCGGCGGTTACCCCGTCGAGTACCTGCCATCGAGCCATGCCGTATGCGAACTGCGACGTCGATTTCATCCCTTCGAGTGCGCCCTCTGGTGCCACCACGTTGACGCCGGTTCCTGCCATGCGCTGATCGACGGCACCGATGATCGTCCGCAGCCGCTGACGGTTGGGGGCGACACTTTTCAAGTAGGCCGGCACACTGCTGTAATCGCGTTTCCAAAGCAGACCGCGGCGATTCGGTGCATCATCCAATTCCCGCAATGCGAAACGGTCGATCCCCGAGACCATCACCTCATCGAGCGGCTCTGCAATCTTCAGCAACTTGGTGCCGGGAAGCGGTTCAGCCGCGCAGGCCGTGTTGGCTGCGGTGATCGTGACGACCAACAAAGACGCAATCGACATCGCTGCAAGGACGCGTGGACGGGCTATCGGCAACATGGGGGATCCCTTCGGCTGGCAAATCATTGGTTGCGGTTTACGTCTGCCACTGTAACCAACAATGGCGTGCGCTTCAAAACAGTCGCGTGAAATCCAGCCGGTCATGCGCGCAGGGGGACATCAAAACCCCTGTTTGCGCTGCGGGCTGGTTGGGTGTTGGTATTGGCAATGTGAATGCGATATGTTGGATAGGACGTAATGAATACAACTTTGCTTCAATACTTCAGCCGGGAACTTCCAGCCATGAAACGAATCGTGCCTCTTCTGTTGTTGCTTGCCATCGTCGGATCACCGACTCTTTTTGCCGACGAAGCGCCGGTGGAAGCGCCCGTGCCGCCGAAGCTGATTGGGTATATCGATTCGGAGTTCATTCCCGGTCAAACGAAGTGGCGCGTGCACGACGCCTATCGTCCGGCACCGCGGATCATTACACCGGGTACGGCGAGCACGGCGAAGCAGCCGGGACAGGCACCGTCCGATGCGGTCGTGTTGTTCGACGGCAGTGACCTGACCGGCTGGGTGAGCGGCGGAGACAAGCCGGCCCAGTGGAAAGTCGAAAACGGTTACATGGAGGTCAACGGCACCGGCTCGCTCAACAGCAAAGAGGCGTTCGGCAGTTGTCAGTTACACGTCGAGTGGGCAGCGCCGACAGAAGTCAAAGGCGACAGCCAGGGACGCGGTAACAGCGGCGTGATTATTATGGGTCTCTATGAAATCCAGGTCCTCGATTCGTTCAACAACCGCTCTTATTCCGACGGGCAGGCGTCGGCCGTCTACGGACAGTATCCGCCGTTGGTCAACGCGTCGCGCGGTCCCGGGCAATGGCAGACGTACGACATCATCTTCGAGGCACCGAAATACGACGGCGAAAAAGTCGTCAAACCGGGCTACGTTACCGTGCTGCACAATGGCGTATTGGTTCATCACCGCCGGAAGATTCTCGGCCGGGTGGCGCACAAGTTCGCGGCGAAATATGCGCCGCACGCCGACAAGCTGCCGCTGATGCTGCAGGATCACGGGAACCCGGTACGGTATCGCAATATCTGGTATCGTCCGCTGCTTGAAACCGACGACACATCGGAGAAATGATCATCGCAGCAGTTTGAGGAGCACGTGACGATGTCGGACGGATACGGTCGGTTCGAGCAGACGGAATGCGACGCATGCGGCGAAGAGGTCGAGGTGGCGCGCGGTGAGGTCATTCGTTGCCCAATGTGCGGAGCGGACGTTTTCGGCGACACTGGTATCGTCCGCGAAAGGCCGCCGAAGCGTCCCTTCTATCCGCCCTACAGCACGGGCGAGAAGGTAGGGTTTCTCCTTCTCGGCCTGGCAATCTACGCTGGATTCATATTGTTCAGCTTTTGCGCCGGGGCCGCGGGGGCGGGTTGACCGTGTCGTTGTTTCACTTGAAGCGAATCGAAAGTCCGGTGCCGACGAAATAGTCGTCGGCGGCGTGGTTCAGACCTTTGCCGTAACGAATGTCGAACTGGATATCGTTGTTGATGAGATAGGTGAATCCGCCGTTGAAATAGTGCTGCGTCTGATCGGTGTCGGCGCTGTGCGGGGCGAGGACATACCATTCGGTGTATGCACCCAGGTTGTCGGTCAGCGAATAGGCGACTGTCCAAGACTGCGAGATTTCCGAGTAAGCGCGGCCTGTCGTCTCGTCAACGCGGCGGTTGATTTGCGTTTGGCCGGCCGTGCTGATGAAATCGTTGATTTCCCATGCGTAAATCCAGTTCAAGCCGGGCAACACTTCGTCGTTGCTGAAGGCGTTGCTGCCGGATGGGACAAGCATCTGCGGGATGAGCGCCATTTCCGGCAGGAAACACTCTTGCGGCGTCAGACCGATTTTCACACCAAGATACAGGTCTTCGGTACCGGCCGTCGAATTCGAGCGGCCGGCCGTCGTCAATCGTTGATCGACGGGAAACAGGGCGATGCGGAGTTCCAGCCAGTTGGCAAAGATACCGTAACGCAACAGCGGTTCGCCCAGCGACTGCGAGCGATCGGTCGTTCCATCGTCGGCGTTATAAATGTAGGTGTAGCCAAACTCGATCTGTGCGACGCCGAGACCGACGGTCGAACTGGCTTCGGTGAAATCGGGCCGGTCGGTCACCAACGGTGCATCAAGGTCGGGTCCGCCTCCGAAGCTGTTTTCGTAGCTCCACTGAAACAGCGTTCCAGGCGACCCGACACAATACGTGTGGACGTCGCCGGCTTGATCTCCGTAGGAGCCGTCGATGAACTCTTCGGTGGGGGAAATGGGCGATGCCGGGAGCGCGGGACTGTCCGGTAGATTGTCTGTCCAACCTGCCTGCGAAGTCCGCGTATCGTACGGAACAAAGTCGCCGGCCAGCGAGGGCCGAACGTCGAATGTCGCGCACAGAAAAAGCGCGATGAAGGTGAGAATTGTCGTTTTCCAGAGACGATTCGATTTCATTCCAACACCCCGTGAGAACATTGTTTCTTTCAATATCGGCAGTCTGATGGCTGCATCATCCCCATCATCCTCTGTAATGGCACTCATTCTTGATGCCCCGCCGGTTGCCGCACTTCAACCGCTACAACTCACAAGAATTCACAACCCATTACTGAAAAGGAAGTTATGGTGTGATTCATGTCTAACGACGGCCCGTTTCCAGCATCTGCCAATGATGTGCGCAGCGCCTGCTATTGAAGATATCGGAATTTCCGCTACAATATTTTTTGATTAATCAAAGACCAGTTGTCGATTAAACAAAATTGATGTGGTTCACTCATCAAACACAACCTCGGCTTTGCATCGGGCGAATGACCCATGCAGAACGGATAAGAAAATGACGCTTCAATACCCTTCACGCTGTTATCCTGTGATCGTGACGTTCCTGTTCGCGGCAACACTGTCAATTGGTTGTGGTGACTCAAGTGGCGGCGCAAACAACGGTGGCAACAACATCGCTGCCCCCAAGACGTTCGAGGGCGAGTATCCGTTTCTGGTGGTGACGACAACCGGGATGGTGGCCGACATTGTGCTCAACGTCGCCGGCGATCACGTCACGGTGCTGGAAGCAGGTGACCTCAAGATTGAACATGGCGGCGAGCACATCCGCGTTGTGCAGTTAATGGGCGAAGGTATCGATCCGCATCTTTACAAGGCGTCGCCGGGCGACATCAGCCTGCTCGACAAGGCCGACGCCATTTTCTACTCGGGTCTTCATTTGGAAGGCAAGATGGTTGACATCTTCGAGCGGATGTCGCAGCGTAAGCTAACGGTCGCTGTGACCGCGCAAGTGGAAGAGTCGTCGCACTCACGATTGTTGGAAGTGGAAGATGGTTACCACGACCCGCACGTCTGGTTTGATGTTGCACTCTGGCGAGAAACGATAGCGGCCGTCGCCGATGCATTGGCGCAGTTCGATCCAGATCACGCCGCTGATTACCAGTCCAATGCCGACGATTATCGCAAGCAATTCGATGAGCTACATGAGTATTGCCTGGAGCAGATCGCATCGATTCCCGAAGAGCGTCGCGTGCTGGTGACGGCTCACGACGCGTTTCAATATTTTGGTCGCGCCTACAACTTGGAAGTCAAAGCCATTCAAGGTGTCAGTACCGTCAGTGAAGCTTCTGCCAAGCATATCGATGAACTGGTTAAGTTCATCGTTGAGCGCAAAATTAAGGCCGTATTTGTCGAATCGAGCGTCAGTGACCAAAATATCCAATTGCTGATTGAGGGATGCGCGGCCCTCGATCACAAGTTGACGATTGGCGGAGAGCTGTTCTCCGACGCGCCCGGCAAACCGGGTACAATGGAGGGAACTTATGTGGGCATGGTTCGCCACAACGTCGACACGATTGTAAAATCGTTGAAGTGAACATGCTTTTCCCTCCCGGCGGGACGCGACCCGCCGGCTTTGGTATCTGACCCATGACTCAGGTTGAAACATCAACAGCCGCTGCGGTACCCGTGCTTGACGTTCACGACGTGACGGTCGCTTATCATCGCAAGCCAGTGATTTGGGACGTCGATCTGACGATCAACACGCCGCAGTTGGTCGGCATTGTCGGACCGAACGGCGCGGGTAAAAGTACACTGATTAAGGCCATTTTGGGGCTGGTGCCGATGGCCAGCGGCCGTGTCAGCATTTACGGAAAGCCGTTCCGGCGACAGCGGCGGCTGGTGGGATATGTGCCGCAGCGCGAGAGTGTCGATTGGGATTTTCCGGTCAGCGTGTTCGAAGCCGTCCTGATGGGAACCTACGGCGAGCTGGGCTGGTTGCGGCGCCCGGGACGAAAACAGAAGGCGTGGGCGGGCGAATGTCTGGATCAGGTGGGCATTGCCGATCTGGAAAACCGACAGATCGGGCAACTCTCGGGCGGCCAACAGCAGCGGGTCTTTCTGGCGCGCGCGCTGGCACAAAAGGCCGAAATCTACTTCATGGACGAGCCGATGGCCGGCGTCGATGCCGCCACCGAGCGCGTGATCTTCGCATTACTCAGGCAGATGCGCGACGACGGAAAGACCGTGATTGTCGTGCATCACGATTTGCGGACCATCGCCGGCTATTTTGACGAAGTCGTGCTGCTCAACATGCGGCTGGTCGCCAGCGGCCCGGTCGATGAAGTCTTCACAAACGACAACCTGCGAAAAACATACGGCGGGCGGCTGGGAATTCTGGAAGACGCAGGGGAGGCGATGCGCGCACAGGAGCGAAGTATGTGAGGAATGACTAATGAATGACCGAATTCCTAATGCCAAAATAAGGGCGGACTGTACCAACACGCAACGCTCCAGATGTTCCGAACAACTGGAATCTCTTGCCAGTCCGATCGTCGTTCGGGTTTCGTCATTAGTCATTCATTAGTCATTCGTCATTAGACATTCGTGATTGACCTTACCATCGCATAAACGCGCACGATCATTCTGCCCCATCCATCCTTCAACACCTCCCCTCTCCCATGTCCTACACGACCACCGTCATCCTGGCCGGCACGAGTTTGCTGGGGGCGTGCGCCGGGTTGGTGGGTTGCTTTGCCGTGTTACGGCGGCGCGCATTGGTTGGCGATGCGTTGGCGCACGCTGCGCTGCCGGGAGTTTGCATCGCCTTCATGGTGCTCGGTTATCGCAGCTTGCTGGCGATGTTGTTCGGCGCGTTCGTCACCGGAGTTGCAAGCGTCGTTTGTATTTCGACGTTGCGGCAGATGACGCGTATTAAGGAAGACGCGGCAATCGGCATCGTGCTCAGCGTGTTCTTTGGTGCGGGCGTGGTCTTGCTGCGCGTCATTATGAATAACACCTCGTCGGGCAGCAAAGCAGGGTTGGAGACGTACATTTACGGTAAGACGACCAGCATCGCCCTGTCGGACGTGTATCTGATTGCCGGGGCCGCTGTCGGCTGTCTGGCCGTTATCGTACTGTTGTACAAGGAATTCAAAGTCGTGGTGTTCGACTCGGAATTCGCCGGCGTGCAGGGCTGGCCTGCCTACCTGCTGGATCTGCTGCTGATGGTGATGATTGCCTTCGCGGTCGTCATTGGGCTGCCTGCGGTGGGCGTGGTGATGATGGCGGCGCTGTTGATCATACCGGCTGCGTCCGCTCGCTTCTGGACAGAGAAGCTGTCGGTGATGCTGACGATGTCGGCATTGATAGGGGCGGCGATGGGGGCGGCGGGAACGACGCTCAGTTCGCGGTTTGACGTTCTTCCGGCCGGTCCGGCAATTGTGCTTTGTGGTTCGGTCGTTTTCATGATCTCGTTACTGGTTGCCCCGCGCCGCGGTCTGCTGGCTCGATTGTGGAGTGAAAGACAATTCCGCCTCCGCATGGCGAGGCAGCGAACGCTGAACGTTATCTACAACGTGTGGGAGCAAAGTCATCCGGAGGTACTCTCGTTCGCGATGGACGACGTGTTGAGACGCAAGTCGTGGACGTTCGCCGAACTTCATTCGGCGCTCGTGGCGCTTTCGCACGAAGGGTGTGTGACGTTTCAGCCCGAAGGCCGATTTGCCATGTCCGACCACGGGCTGCAATGCGCCGCGAACGCCGCTCGTGGTTTTCGCATGTGGGAGTTGTTTCTGACTGAGAATGCCGAGGCAAGTAGCGGCATTGCCGACTTCGATTATCGGTCGCTTGAAGAGCGTCTTCCCCGCGAGATGATTGCGGAACTGGAAGAGAAGCTGAAGGAGGCGGGCCGCTTTCCAACGATGATGTCGCGCGACGGTTTTTCACATGAACACAATTGATCTTTCAAACATAGCAGAGGTCGTCTGCGTGACGCTGGGCCGGTGGTTGTCTGCCGACCCGCGCGACGTGACGCTCGGGTTACGGACGATTGCGGTCGGCAGCGTGTGCAACGTCTCGTGTGCCGTGCTGGGGTGCTATCTCGTGCTGCGGCGGATGAGCATGCTGGGCGACGCGATCAGCCACGCGATTCTACCCGGCCTCGTCATCGGATTTCTGTTGACCGGAAGTATTTCGATCGTACCCATGTTCGCGGGCGCACTTGTCTTCGGCATGCTCACCGCGTTTCTAACACAGACACTGCAAACCTACGGGCGCGTTTCCGAAGACGCCGGCATGGGTGTGGTATTCACTTCACTGTTTGCTTTGGGTGTCGTGTTGATCTCCGGCATCGGCCGCATGCACCTGGATCAGGACTGCGTGTTCGAAGGCAAGATCGATCTGGTCGCCATCGATATCACTGACTTCTGGGGATTGAGCGTGCCGTTGGCGCTTTGGTCGCTGTTTCCGGTCCTTGTGATGGCCGTCGCATTTATCCTGCTGTTCTGGAAGGAACTGAAAGTGGCGTCGTTCGACCCGATGCTGGCGACGTCGATGGGCATTAACGCCACGCTGATACATTACCTGTTGATGGGCATGGTGGCCGGCACGACCGTCGCGGCATTCGAGGCGGTCGGTTCGATTCTGGTGGTGGCGATGTTGATTGTGCCGGGCGCAACCGCGCATCTGCTCACCGATCGCCTCGGCTGGATGATCCTCTGGTCGGCCGTGGTGGGAATCCTCGCAGCCATTCTTGGTTACATCGGGGCTGCCTATTGGAATACCAGCGTCGCCGGCATGATGGCCGTCGCCGTCGGCGGACAGTTTCTGGTCGTGGTGATTGTCGCCCCGCGGCACGGTCTGGTGAGCAAGCTCGTCGGCAATCTGGAATTGTCGCTGCGAATTGTCGCCGAAGACATCATCGCGGCATTGTATCGGCTTGAAGAACAGCGAACGGGTTCGTCGGAAGTTGATCGGGCAACATGGGCAGACTGTCGGCAATTTGCAGACGGCAGCCTGCTGACACGACCGGCGGCGATTCTGTTACGGCTGCGCGGACAGTTGGCGTTTGTCTCCGGTGGCCATGTCGAACTGACAGATGCCGGCCGACGGTTGGGCAATTCGCTGGTGCGTTCTCACCGGCTGTGGGAGACATTTCTCGACCGTCACTTTGAACTTCCTGCCGACCATCTCCACGAGCCGGCATCGCGGATCGAACACTTCATCGGGCCGGCATTGCAGGAAAAACTTGCCCGCGAACTCGACGGTTCGGCCGTCGATCCCCACGGCCGCTCAATTCCACCACTGGAACAAGACGATACCGATTAGATCGCTGTCCGTAATTTAGCCAACATGGTCGATGGCAACACGGCGCGTCCAACTAGATTCCGGCTGAACAATTCCGGCGATGGTTTCAATCAGTTTTTGACGGTCGATTGGTTTGGTGACGAATTGATCACAGCCGGCTTCCAGGCATTTCTGGCGGTCACTTGGCATTGCGTTCGCGGTCAATGCGATGATCGGCTTCGTAAATCCTGCTTGTCGAAGTCGCCCGGTTGCCGCGCAGCCATCGAGAATCGGCATCTGCATGTCCATCAGGATCACATCGAAAGACGATCCGCTCGATTCGGCCGCCAAGGCCATGTCGAGAGCGATCTGGCCATTTTCGGCAATCGTGACATCTGCGCCTGCCTTATTCAGAATGAACGAGATCAACCGTTGATTATCGGGGCTATCTTCCGCCAACAGAATTTTCTGGCGAAGTGGCTGTTGATTGAAATCCTGCGTCTCTTCCGGAGACCGGGGAATCACCGACACGCTGGGATCTTCGCGGATAGCAATTCCATCCAGTGATCCCGTCGCAATGCTGATGGTGAAAGTCGATCCGTGATCGAGGGTCGATTCAACAGAGATGTCGCCACCGAGCATTCGCGCCAGCTGCTTACTGATTGCGAGCCCCAGTCCGCTGCCCCCAAATCGCCGGGATGTTGTGACGTCAGCTTGTGTGAATGGCTGGAACAACGCGGCAACTTGTTGCGCGGTCATGCCGATGCCTGTATCGATCACGCGGACTTGCAGACTTGGTTCGTCGGACTCACGCCCCATCAGCCGCACGACCATGCGAATGCCACCGGCTTCTGTAAATTTCACCGCGTTCCCAACAATGTTGATCAGAATCTGCCGCAAGCGGGTCGGGTCGGGTCGGAATTGATGCGTTCGGGAATCGGTCCGTCGTATTCCACTTTCAGCGACAGTCCCCCTGCTGAAGCGCGAATGTCCATCAGCGACTCAACTTCGGTGATCAGTTGGAACGGACTCAGTAAGATTCGCTCAATTTTAACTTTCCCTGCTTCAATTTTCGAGATGTCGAGAATGTCATTGATAACCTCCAACAGATGTTCGCCGTTGCGCTGAATCGTATTGACGGCGTCGCTTTGCTGCGAGGTTGTCACCATCTCGTCCAGCATTTCGGCGAACCCCAGAATTGCAGTCATCGGTGTGCGAATTTCATGGCTCATGTTCGCCAGGAATGCACTCTTGGCATGATTGGCCGAATTGGCAACCTGGATTGCATTGGCCAACTCCTGAGTCCGTTGCGCCACGGTCTCCTCGAGATGTCTGTTAATCCGCCGCAAATCCATCCGCGCGATTGTCGAACTGGTTGCACCGCCGATCAGACTGGCAATCAGATTCAGTACGAGCAGATCGGTCTTCGGATCGGAGCGACGCGGAGGTCCGCCAATCACAACGATTCCAATCGACTGCGGGACATTCTTCACAGCGATGCGAATTGGAGCGACGCATGGGGCTTTGCCCAGCTGCAGCCTGTGTATTACCTGTTGCAAGCCGTGGTCGAGCGTACTTGTATCGACAACGCCGGTATCTTCAACACTCTCCAGCAACCGTTGTGAGAGATTGACAACGTCATTCAACTCGCCCGCATGAACACCGGTGCGCGGAGCGACCGCGGTGGCCGTCGCAAGGATGTCGTTGTCGCGGCGAAGCGCAACAACCGCGGACTGATATTGGAGAACGGATCGCACGATCGGTGCGCTCGCGGTGGCGACATCCTCGATGCGTTCGAATGACAAACTCGAGAGCGCATCCCCGTAGTACCAAAGCCGATTCAGGACTTCGCCTGCCACGGTCGTTTCGCTCATTGGCAGGCCTGCCGTTCTCCCAAGAATTCCACTGCCTGCTCATGAGAAAGCCCCAGTCCATAGTGAAGTCTGGCACCGGAGTGGAGTTTGGCACCCGGAGCCATGAGGCAGGGCACTCCCTGCAATCTCGCGGCGCGAGCAAGTTGCTCGCCTTCGTCTGCGGCAAGATCGACAACGCGCAAAGGCAACCCCACACTCTCCGTGGCATCGCCCCAGAATGAGGCGGCGGTCGCCGTAAACGGACACCATGTTGCCGTCACCAGAACCGGCAACACACCAATCGATTCGGCGTTGTCTTGACGGGAATCCATGGATTGCTCGGCAATGCCGTCTCGTAACAATACGATCAATTTGTCAATTTCAGGATAGGGACGGTAACCTACCGCCGTGGAATACGCGCGTCAGTAAAATCCCGGCACAGCGTGTTCATCCTGTGCGTAGATTTCTCCTTCCACGAGTATCGTCGGCGATCCATACAGACTCATCGCTTCGGCCTGCTTGGGTGTGGGGACGAACGAGAATTCGACTTGAATTGACAATTCATTTTCGTCGATCTGTTCGTCCAGTTCGTCCTTGAAATCCATGGCCGACTGACAGCCCTTAAATGTTACGACTGTGATGGTTTTCATTGACAAGGCTTTCTTGGATCGCCTCTTTGCGCAGGAACAATGTTTGACGAGATAGTCGTCATGTGTTTAAGCACAACAATTGCAGCCGCACAGACGGTGGGGAACATCGAATAGGATGCGGGGGAAAATGGGTCTGTGAGCACGAGGACTTTATCGCTTTGTTGACGGTGACAAATTTACGGAAACGGAATGACCCACGGAATTAGGTAAAAATACCCATCAAACCATTCCACTATTGCCAGTTAATCCCATTGCACGTCGATCACCGATGGACAACATGGCACACCGCAACTTTCAATGATGTCATCGCATCGACCGCTTGAAATTCGGATCGTTGTACGCGATGCTCGCCTTGAACGAGGCAACAAACAGATCGACGTGAGGGCAACTAACATGGCGTACAAGTTTCCGCGTTGTCGTGTCGTACCGTTGGCCGATCATCAGGTGTCGTTCGTGATTGACGACACCGAGCGATTGCGGTGGCATTACGGGCCGTCGTATCCGCGGCCGTTTTTCTTTCCGCTGTTGGGGCCTGCGGGAAGCCCTTTGACGCGGATGGGTCATCCCGGTGCTTCCAATCACGATCATCATCGGTCGGTCTGGTTTGCGCATCAGAAAGTGCTCGGCATCGATTTCTGGAGCGACAACACCGCGGCCCGCATTCGGCAGAAGAACTGGCTGGTGTTTGAAGACGGCGACGACGAAGCGGTGATGGCGGTTCTGTTGGGTTGGTATGACGGCCACGACCCGCAGGAGCTATTGGAACAGGAAGTGATCGCCGCCGTTCGCCCCGGATCGGAAGGCGAGACGTTTCTCGAATTGCAATCAACCTTTCGACCCAAGGCCGAGTCGCTCGAATTCGGGAAAACGAACTTCGGTTTTCTGGCCGTTCGCGTCGCCAAGAGCATAGCCGAGTATTTCGGCGGAGGTCGAATAACAAATAGCGCGCGAAAAACTGGTGAACCGGCGATTTTCGGACAGCCGGCCAATTGGATGGATTACAGTGGCCCGGTTCGTGGGGCCGATGGCAAAGAAACGGTTGAGGGGATCACCTATTTCGATCACCCGAACAATCCTGGACAGCCCACGCGCTGGCACGTGCGCGAAGACGGTTGGATGGGAGCATCGCCCTGCATGCACCAGCCACAAACAACGACGCACAAGAAACCGCTCGTGATACGTTACCTGCTACACGCACATCGCGGCGCGGTCGATCCGACGCGGGCCGACAAGTTGCTGGCAGAATTTGCACAACGACCCGGTTACAGCGTCGCGCGTTCAAAAGCAAAACATCGGCAGCACGAGTTGCGGCGTGTTTCGATCGAAGATTAGAACGAGAAATAATTAGCTGCGATGCAACGCGTCGCAGTTGCTTGAAGGATCAACTACCATGACTCTTAATCCGTCACTGAAGAAACACGTTTGCTTCTGCGCTTCATTCGAGACGTCGGCCAATGCCGAATTCTGCCGAGGCAACGGAGAAGCAAAGTTAAACCATGACGTTGCACGCCACGACGCGACGGCAGGACGGTTTGGCGGCGCGCTGATATTCAGCGCGAAAGACCACGGTTGGGATGAAGACGAATGCACCTTTGCTGCCCGCGACAACTTTCCGTACCGGGAAGACGGCGGCGCTTTCGCCGGTACGGTATCGCTGTGGCTCAAGGGCGATCCCGAAGCGGATCTGGCGGACGAATTTCCGGTCGATCCGTTTCACATCAGCCGACACGCGGCCGATGGATCGTTCTATCTCGACCTGACTCAACCGAACGACTGGCGTTACGGTTCGCCGCGCAAGTTGAGGTTTGGTTTCTACAACGACAGCCCCGCGCAGGACATGTTTCAGAACGGCCATCTGCTCGTCGTCGGCGATCTCAATTGGAACGACGGACAGTGGCATCATGTGGTTGCGACATGGAAGAACGCTAACACCGGTCAGGCAAACGGATCGGCACGAATCTTTATCGACGGCGAACTTCGCGGCACGATGGACGGTTACGATCACCGGCTCAGTTGGGATATCGACCAACTGACAATCGGGCTGGGGCAACGATACGTCGGCGCGATTGACGAATTGTTGATTCTCGATTGCGCGATCGAGGCCGATGAGGTGCGGCAGCTTTACGAACTGGATGGATCGGTTTCCGGGAAGCTGGTGTAAGACGTAACGCCCGAATTGCGAATCCACACGGAAATTGCAGACGCACGCGGGGCGTTGCCCCGCCGCTAAACTCAGGCGGCCGCCGATTTCGCTGCGGCTGCCGGCCGCGCGATGAGCATGAATGAATGGGCGAAGTAGGGCCGCAACAGCCGCTTCCACGTCTTCAGCAGTTTCGATTCCGGTTGGACCCAATAGCCCGCAACAGTTTCGTACCCCGTGCGGCTGAAGAGTTGTTCGAGCGTGACCGGGTCCTGCCAGTTGACGTGTTCATCGTGAACGGCAGGGAGACCGTGCCGCCAGATTTTCCAGGTTTGCCCGGTGTAAAACGGGTTCGGCGTGCTGACGATAATTGTGCCATCGGGCTTGAGATGCCGAAGCATATTCCGCAGGAACAGGCCGGGATTCTCCAGGTGTTCGATGATCTCGCCTGCGACAATCGTGTCGAATTGCCGTTCCAGATCCATCGTTTCGACATCGGCACACTGCACGTTGTAACCCATGCCCGTGAGGACTGTGACGCCGTCCTGATCGATATCGACGCCGACGGTGTTTGGGTTCGCTTCGGCGACGCGGCGGAACAACACATCGGGTTTTCGTTCGAGCCGCACGTCGGAATCTTCCCGCGCCGGATGGGCATCGACGCAACCCAGATCGAGCACGTCTTTATCGACGACGTATGGCCGAATGATCGGAAACCGATCCCCAATTGTCTGCATGTCCATCAAGTGTCGATCCTACGTGTTCGCTGAACGGCGTGTTTTATGAGTAGACCGCCGCTCCACGGCGGGGCTTCCGCGACGGAGTCACGCTCGACGTTTGGCCGCAACGAAAGCGACGGGAAAATAGGGGGGTTGGCGGAATGTGTCAATGCCAACCGTTGGATGGGATGATGGCGCCGCAGTGGATCGAACAAGGTTTACTCGACGGTTCGGCGGCAGGCCGTTATTCTCCGCGTGACGGCATTTTTTCCTCCGGCAAGATCTTTTTCTCCGGCAAGAAGGCAAATGATGAGTTCAACGGATGGCGGTTTGGCAGACACGAGAGCATCGATGACGCTCGGTTGGGTCGGCGGAACGGACGGGCATTTACTATTGCTCGACCAGACGCTGCTGCCCGTCGAAGAACGCGACCTCGAATGTCGCACGATCGAACAGGTGTGGGGGGCGATTCGCCGTCTCTCCGTGCGCGGCGCGCCGGCAATCGGCGTGGCGGCCGCGTATGGTGTGGTGCTGGGACAACAATCGGTCTCCGAAAGCAGCCAAAGCGAGTTCGACGCCCGGCTGGACGAAGTCTGCAAGTACCTCGCATCCAGCCGGCCGACCGCTGTGAATTTGTTCTGGGCATTAGATCGTATGCAACGGGTCGCGGGGGAATGTGGCGAACTGGCATCACCCGACCGACTACAGCGATTACTATCTGAGGCCCAGTTGATCGAACGCGAAGATCGCGATATGTGTGCGGCTATGGGACGGGTGGGAGCGGAATTGCTTCCCGATGCCGGAGGCGTACTCACCCACTGCAACGCGGGTGGTTTGGCGACTGCCGGCGATGGAACGGCGCTCTCGGTCATCTTCGCTGCCGTGGCGGCGGGCAAACAGATTCACGTTTACTCCGACGAAACACGACCGCTGCTGCAGGGTGCGCGGCTGACAACCTGGGAATGCATGAAACGCAATGTGCCGGTCACGCTCATCTGCGATTCGGCCGCCGGCTGGATGATGAAACAGGGCCGCATTCAGGCGGTTGTCACCGGAGCCGACCGCATTGCGGCCAACGGCGATGCGGCCAACAAAATCGGCACCTACTCGGTGGCGCTGTTGGCAAAGGCACACGGAATTCCGTTTTATATCGCCGCCCCGTCGAGTACGTTCGACATGTCGTTGGCGTCGGGTGATGATATCCCGATCGAGGAGCGCGAAGCAGAAGAAGTCACGCACGGCTTCGGTCGGCAGACCGCCCCCGATGGCGTCGATGTCAACAACACAGCGTTCGACGTCACACCGGCGGAATACATTGAAGCGATTGTCACCGAGCGCGGTTTGATCCGTCCGGTGACCACGGACGAAGTACAGAAAGTGTTACAGCGATGAGTCGTGGCTCATTGGACATTCCGTCGTTTGCCGGTTGCGCGACGGCTTCGATTTGTAGAGCAGAAGAAGAGAACGCTGATGGCTTCCTTTGATGAACTGGTCACGTCGCGTCGAACGTGGATTGATGACGTGCTGCAACCGTGGTGCCGCGATGCCGCGTTGGCCGATCTGCTCGAGGCCGAAGCCGAGTGGAACGACATTGCCGGGCGGGTCGATTCGGCTGCCACGCTGTGGACGTGGGCGTGGGGCCGCTTTCCGTCGCTGGTGCACGAAGAATTGTCGGGCGTGAACGAAACGCGCGAGGTCCGCCTCACGCTACGCGACGGACGCGAAGTGACCGGATACCCTGATGCACGCTCGTGCGAGTTAGGCCGATTGCTGCTGCTGGAATCGTCAACCTCAGGCAACCAGGAGCACGGGCCATTTTCAATCGATGAGATTGCGGCGGTCGAAGTTGTGGAATGACATTTCGCCGATGGCGTCTCAACATTCCTTCTCGTGAAAAACCATGTTCGAAATGACTTCATCGGATTTGTAACCCGAAGCGTTAGCGAAGGACTTTGCGAGAGAATCGTAAATCGCTCCCTCGCTTACGCTTCGGGTTACTTTGGGAAGCCGCTTCAACATCTCTTTCTGTTCGAGGAAAGGATGTGAATTCATCGCAAAAAAGGCCCTCACCCCAACCCTCTCCCAGTGGGAGAGGGAGTTACGAACCTTGGCCGACGACGACTTCAACCGCTGAGCCAACCGGAACGCGCGGCCACAGTTTTCCTGTGGGATCGATGCGGACGGCTATCGGGACATCGTCGGGCGATGTGAATTCTGTGTTGGTTTGCGGGGGGATGGAAGTAACACGTCCGCTGCGTTTCACATCGCCGGGAAATTGTAACGTCACCTCGGTGCCTTGCGCGAAACGGTGCAATTGGGCCGATGGGACCTTGGCGATGAGGAACGGTCGGTCCAGATCAAGCAACTCCACAATCGTCTCTCCGCGAACGACACTGCTTCCGACCGCCTGCCGAAACACACCAACAACGCCGTAAGCCGGTGCGCTCAGCGTGACCCGTTGTGGTTGCATTTCCAATCGCGTTAATTCCTGCTCGGCAGCCTGCAATGTGTTGCGAGCGCGTTCCAGGCCGGCGGCCTGTTTTACTTTGTATGGAAGTCGGGCCGACAGTTGACGCAGTTCGGCCAGTCGCTGATCGCACAACCCAATTTGAGCATCCAAAACTTCCGCCGCATTGCGGGACGCCTCTTCTTGGAGCGCTGCCCGCAACTGTTGTTCTTCCGAACGCAACTGCGGAGCTTGCAACGTCAGGAAGAGTTCTTCCGTCGAGGTGAGTTGAATCAGTGCTTCGCCACCCCGTTTGAAGTCGTTCCACGCCAGCCGTTCGACGTCGCGCATCAGTTTTTGTTTGAGCAAATTGGCCGACTCAATTTGCGTGCCGTGAATCTCTGTCTGCAGGTCCTTCTGTCGCCATGCCAAATCGACGTCGGCCCGTGCTTCGGCCACGGTCAAATCATCCTGCAACTGGGCAACCCGCTGTCGCTGGATTTCGATTTGCGATGCAAGCTGATCGTTCTCAATGAGCGCCAGCGAACCTCCGCCATGAACAATGTCGTACTCGGCGGCGTTCAACTCGATCAGCCTGCCATCGAGGGGAGCAGCCACGACAGTTGTTGGAACTGTGACGACTCCACGCAATATCAACTCGTTCCGCCCGTTGAGCCAATGCGTGACGCACCACCCCGCTGCCACGGCACACAAGCCGAACAGCAAAGCACGCCGGCGCGATGCCGGCAGGCGGCCAAGCGACGCCACTTCAGGTTCTTCCGGCTGTGCACTGGTTTGCATTACGTCCCTGTTGTCTCGGGTCGAGTGTGAGAATTCTCGCTGGCGCGACTTCGCCGCGAGACCCGCACATCGCTATCGACATCGGACCGAAGCGCCCCCGATATCCACTTCAACCGATTTTCCTCCAACAGCCGACGCAAACCGCCTCTTTTGACTGGAATTTGTAACCCGGCGGTGATAGTATACATGCAAACACACAACACAGGCGAGGGGAACGAGATGTTTCAAAGGGTTCCGGCTGATTGGGTTGCGGCACTGGACGATGTCGCGAATGAGTTGCTCGAACGGGGCGGAATGCAGTCGCCGCCGGTCGATTGTCTCGCACTGGCCGATTGCCTGCGGATTCACGTTGCCTACGATGCCAGTCAGTCGGGACGGGCACGGCATAAGAGAATTGGCGGGCAATCAACCGTACTCGTGCGACCCGAAGATCGCCCCGAACGGTTGCAGTGGGCCGTCGCGCACGAGCTGGGCGAGGCATTTGCCTGGAGGGTTTTCGAGCGGGTTGATGCCGATGTGGATGAAGGTAAGGTTCGCCACAATTGCGCGAACACGTCGCCAATCTCATGGCGTCGCGACTGTTGTTACCCAGCCTCTGGTTCTTCGACGACGCCCGCCGCGAATGCTGGGATCTGCCGCGATTGAAGCAGCGATATTCCACGGCGAGTCACGAGTTGATCGCCTATCGTTTTCTCGACGTTGAGGAACCGACAACCGTCAGTCTGTTCGACCAGGGTCAACTGGTGCGGCGGACGGCCAATATCCGCTCGCGCGCGCCGCGGCTGGCGCAGATTGAACGCGATTGCTGGTCGCAGACGCATCGTGAAAACCAGCCGGATGAACGCCGTTCATCCAGCCTGATGGTGCAGGCGTGGCCAGTGCACGAACAGGGATGGAAACGGGAACTGCTGAGGACCACGTTTGCGTGGCATCCCGATGAGTCTCAGCTTCCGCAAGAAGTGGAGATAAATAGCTATGACTGAATCCGATCCACGTCGGTCCCAGATGTCCTCCAAGATTGCCCTTGGCCAGCATCCGCCAGTCGTATCTGACCTGATGCAGTTTCGCGGCTTCGAGATTGAGCGGCTCAGACTCGCTCGGCTCTCGGAAACCAATCAGGCCGGCGGCCGGTGTATGTTGTCCATCGACGGTCCCAAGCAGACTGGTTCCGGCACCCAACACGACAACATCGAGCGGCGAATAGAGGTTCCACAACCCCGCTTCTGTTTTCGATAAACTATCGGATAAGTCGTATCGCGGAGAAACGGCCGCCTGAAGTAACGTGGCCGATGTGACCTTCCGTCCGGGCGGAAGCGCTTCCAGCGCTAGTAGTGCAAGACCGCCGCCACCGGAATGCCCGATGAGATGCACCGGCCGGCCGGGATACCGGTCCTGATAAATGATGATTTTCTGGGCAATCCGCCACGCTTCGCGCCGGTTTCGTTCCAGATTTCGCAGATGAACCGGGAATAGCAGAAATGATCCCGTGGTCCAGTTATCGATTTCGATTGCCCCGGGGTAGCCGGCGTTCTTCAATCCCTGCGCGAGATTGGAGTTGGCAAAACTCTTGCCCTCAACCCCCGGCAAGACGATTGTGTATCCGTGTTCCAAACGACCGGGGGCCATCTGGTTCGAGAAATAGCTGCAGCCACTCAATCCAAACGCAACAACAGCGAGGGCGACCAGCCGAACGAGTTGCCGGCGCGCACAGCCGCACGACCGCCTCTCCGGCACGAAATCGATGCCGGAACAACGGCTTTTTGGCGGTACAAATCGAGACGGGGCGCTGCGCACCGTGGACCGGCCCTGTGAAAATTGGCGTGTGAAGGGAAGTATTTCGAGGTGAGAGGGGGCGGATTGTAGCGAGAAATCCAATTCGCTCCAAGATCGCCTGTAATCCACTCTGTTCCCAGCGGCCGGGATCCGTCGAACCTCTTCCAACTTGTCGAATCTCGACGATTCTACAACTCAAACAGCGACTGCGTCTTCACCACTGCGAGTGCATCGGGAAATGTGTGAAAGGCGTGAATGAGCAGGCTGCGTGCGCCGACATCGACGCGAATGAGACTCAACGGACCGGGTGAAAGACGGTTGCCGGCCGGAAAGCAATGCGACACGTTGGCCGTTTTGGTGTCCACGAGCAACTCCTCGTGAATCTCCTGGTACACCTCTGGATCGAGCTGCTCCAGTTGATAACTGACGTGATACTTCAGCCCGCCCTCTAAGCGAAACGATTCGTCGCGACTACCGCGCAACCGCCTGTCGAGAAATCGCTTCCGCTGCGGCAACGGCTGTTTGCCGGTCGCGGTCACCTCCGTCACGCACTGTCCATTGCGGTGAAAGTCGATGGTATGGCCGGCATCGCAGATGCGAATATCTGCCGTGTACTCTTCTTGCCAAACCTGCAGATCTGCATAAACCTGAAACAGTTCGGGATGAACCGACCGGCCGTATGCCTGGAACACGAGGTCTGAGACGCTGGGCCTGGCGAAATCGACGTTCATGACAATGACTCTCGCAGAATGATGATACGGCGCGAAATAATCTGCCCGCCATAGGCATTATAAATCGATGATGAGCCTAAGCGATAGCCGTTAAAAATGCCAAGTGAAACGAAAAGAAAGTTTGTCACTTTTCCACTTGCAATCTCCGCAAGAGTGTGGCAGGGGCCGCACGGGCATGCGCCGGAAACCGCATTGACAGAAACCCGGTTTTTTCAAAAAACCGGGTTTCTCGCAGGGTTCCTCGCATCCGATTACAACGGCACTTTGAATTCCTCTCCCGGCACTTCGCGAACGAATTGCGGCACCGCATAACCGGGAAGTCGCTGCCGCAATTCGGCAATGATCGCGCGGCCTTTTTCTTCCGGCACTTCGAAATGCGCTGTGCCGGCGACGCGGTCCAACTGGTGCAAGTAGTAAGGAATCACGCCGAGATCGACCAGGCGTTCACAGAGTTCGGCTTGCGTGTCGGCATCGTCGTTAATGCCGCGGAGCAGAACCGCCTGATTCAATACCGTCACGCCCGAACGAACCAACCGGCGTAATGCGTCGGCGCAATCGGCAACAACTTCGCCGGGGTGATTGGCGTGCACGACGACAATCGGCGTCAAACGCGTCGAGTGCAATAATTCCAAAAACGAATCCGAAACTCGATCGGGCAGGACGATTGGCAGCCGCGTGTGAATTCGCAGTCGCCTGAGATGGGTAATTTTCCCCAGACGCTCGATGAGTACCCGCAGCCGTTGGTCGGTCAGCATCAACGGATCACCGCCGCTCAGAAGAATCTCGTGCAGCGACCGGTCGGCGGAAATCACTTCCAACGCCGGTTCCCAATCGCTCAATCTGCGCGGCTCATTCCCATAGGGATAATGCCGCCGAAAGCAGTAACGGCAGTGAACGGCACAGGCTCCGGTTGCGATCAACAAGGCACGCCCCGCGTACTTCTGCAGCAAGCCGGGGGCCGGACGAAAACGGTCTTCATCCAACGCATCGGGCACGAATCCCGGCACCACGTCGAATTCCGCATCGAGCGGCAGCACCTGTTTCAACAGCGGATCGTCCGGATTTCCCCTCTGCATTCGCGACAGAAAGCTGCGGGGAACCATCAGTGGAAAGAGATCGGCTGCCCGTCTCGCCGGTTGGCGGAATCGATCCGGCAATTCGAGTTCGTCGATGAGTTCGTCGGGGTTACGGATGGCGGCAGCCAGCGAGCGATGCCATTCGTCGGCAGCGCCCGATCGGCTCTGAATCGCCACTGGAGCCGAAAACTGGCCCGATTCTGCGACGGGGCCGTCGTTGTTTCGGCCGTCTGGCATTTTCCTGTCCGTTCCGTTTTGGTATGTTTCTACCGGTGTTTCGCCACCGGCGTTGTGTCTTGTCTCGATTGAAGGGTTGTGTGCCACTGGCGTGTCGCCAGTGTCCACCGCGCTGCACTGGCGACACGCCAGTGGCACCCATCGATTGAAAACGAATCCACTGAGAATGATAGGACGCCGTTTCGGGCAATCCCCGCATACTGTTTTCCCAAACCGACCGCATTCCATTGAATGCTGATAGCCGACAGTCCATTTTTCAAGAGTAACACGCGATGCCGCAGATTAACTCCGGAGATTTCCGGAAAGGAACCAAAGTGCTTATCGACGGTTCGCCGTTCGACATGATTGACGTGGAATTTCGCAAGCCGGGCAAAGGGCAGGCGATGTATCGCACCAAGCTCCGCAATCTGCTGAGCGGAAAACTTATCGACGTCACCTATCGTAGCGGCGACAGCCTGGAAGCTGCCGACGTAATTCGTGCCAACGGCCAATATCTCTACCGCGACTCGAACGGTTTCGTCTTCATGGACGACGAAACATTTGAGCAAGACACATTGCCAACGGAAGCTTTCGAGGAACGGGCGAAGTTTCTCATGGAAGGCGCGCCCTGCAACTTGCTGTATTGGAACGGCCAGTTGATCGATGTTGATCCGCCGCAGCACGTTGTCCTGGAAATCACCTTTGCCGAACCGGCCGCGCGCGGCGACACGGCGACCAACGTCACCAAGCCGGCGACGGTTGAAACCGGGGCATCGGTCCAAGTGCCGGCATTTATCAACCAGGGCGACAAAATCAAGATTGAATGCGCAACCGGAGCCTACGTCGAACGCGTGCGTGAATAAATTGCAGCCCGAGGAGACAACCGGGACGAATTAATCTGCAGAACCAAAGGAGGGGTTCCGGATGGACGTCTGGCAGTTGATCCTGTACGTGGGAGCGTCGTTGCTGGCGCTCAGTTCGCTGGTGTCGCTGATGTCGCATCACCGTCGCCAGCATCGACGGCAGTTGTTGTTGGAGTACGAGAAGCAGTTGGCGGCCAACCCACAACCGGTTGAACCCGTCACCGAAAGCAATGTGTCCGAACGCGCCAACGCGGCTGCGTAACTTGCAGCCGCCAGGTTTTCGGTTCGACCGGCTCGTAGTGACCGCATTCATGCGGTTTGATTGCGACATCGACGTCGTTGACGGGATGACGTCGTTGGTGGGATGACGTCGTTGGTGGGATGACTGCCAACCGCGCGATCGGAACCGGATGAATCCGGTCACTACGAACCTCCCTACCCAATTGGTGCGGGTACCCACCGGTTGACGCGGGACCGCGTGGTTGGGTACACCAGATATCAGCCGTGTGGGGCGTTGCCCCGCCGCTCAACGTGTTATTCGACGTCGTACAGGATTTGCCGTGACTGCTACACCGCCCACCGAACACAACCACCGATTGTACATCGAGACCGTCGGCTGTCAGATGAACATGCTCGACAGCGAATTGGTCGTGGGTGCACTTGGGAAATTCGGATACACTTTGACCGACGACGCCAAACAGGCCGACACCATTCTGCTCAATACCTGCAGCGTTCGCGAGCATGCCGAACACAAAGTCTACAGCCAACTCGGCCGCTTGAAGCACATCCATCGGCAGCGCCCCAATGTTGTCGTCGGCGTGATGGGCTGCATGGCTCAGAAAGATCAGAAGCAGATTTTCAAGCGGGCACCCCATGTCGATCTTGTTGTCGGAACCGGTCAGTTGGCCGAAATCCCACGGTTGATCGAAGAAGCCCGGCACGATCGCAAGCGCAAATTGGCCGTCAGCTTAGGCCGTCGCGACGGTTCGGTGCAGGCGGTCTCGACGAGTTTTCAAAGTTACGATCCGCTCCGCGAGCCGCAAATGCGTCCCTCGCCGTGGCAGGCATTCGTGCGGATCATGATTGGCTGCGACAAGTTCTGCACCTATTGCGTTGTGCCAACAACGCGCGGGCCGGAGCAAAGTCGTCCCCCCAGCAAAATTGCCCGCGAAATCGAAGTGCTCACCGATCAAGGGGTACGTGAAGTCACACTGCTGGGGCAAACCGTCAACAGCTACAAGCACACCGAAGGGGGCCGTCTGTATCGGCTGGCCGATCTTCTGGAACTCATTCACGACACGCCCGGCATCGACCGCATCAAGTTTGTCACCAACTACCCTCGCGACATGGGCGACGATTTGCTCCAGGCGATGCGCGATCTGCCCAAGGTTGCCCACTACCTGCATGTTCCGTTGCAATCGGGCTGCGACGATGTGTTGACGGCAATGAAGCGCGGCTACACGGTGGCCCAGTACCGCGAAATGATGCACCGCATTCGTGACTGCATGCCCGACTGTGCCGTGTCGAGCGACTTCATCGTCGGACATCCGGGTGAAACGGAAGAAGCATTCGAGCGAAGCATGGACGCCGTCCGCGAATTCCGCTTCAAGAATAATTTCGTCTTCAAATACAGCCCGCGACCGGGAACCAAAGCACACGAACTGCTGCCCGATGACGTTTCCGAGCAGGACAAACGCCGCCGCAACAATGCCATGCTCGACCTCTCCAACGAAATCTGCGAAGAAGACAACGCAGAATTCATCGGCCGCAATGTCGAAGTCCTCGTCGAAGGCCTCAGCAAAGCGACAATCAAATCCGATGTGGCGAGCGGGGGGCGTAAGCCCTCTGACACTCCAACCGGCCCACTCCAACTCGTCGGCCGCACGCGCTGCGACCGCATTGTCGTGTTCGACGGCAACCCGCGACTGGCCGGCAACCTCGCTCAAATCACCATCGACGAAACCACTGCGACGACGCTCATCGGCCGCATTGTGACCCGCGAATTACAACACGAATCACCGGGGCTGTTGCCGATATTGGGATAGGCCGGGAATCTCCGCTTGTGGTTTCACCGCCACGGAAGTCTTTGGGGTCCGCTAACCCGCAAGCGATCATCGTCGCAGTCATCGGCCCAACACGTGCCGTAACGCGCCTTCCAAATCGGGACAGCGAAATTCATAACCCGTCTCCTGCAGACGTGTCGGCAGCACACGAGCGCTGGTCAGCAACAACTCGTCGGCCATTTCACCCAACGCAACTCGCGCGGCAAATGCGGGCATCGGCAAGATGGTCGGGCGACGCAGCACCTTTCCCAATAACTTCGTGAATTCGCGATTGGTTGCCGAATTGGGAGACGTCACATTGACCGGTCCACTAAGATCGTCACACATCAGAGCATGATGGATCGCTCCGATCAGATCATCGATCGCGAGCCAGCTCCAGTACTGCTTGCCATCACCGACAACTCCACCAACGCCCAGTTTGAACGGCAGTAGCATTGACTTCAGCGCACCCCCTTGCGGACTGAGCACCACACCGATGCGCAGATTGACCACACGAATGCCTTTTTCGCGTGCCGGCTCACAGGCCGTTTCCCACTGCTGACAAACATCGGCCAGAAAACCGGTTCCCACGCCGCTCGTCTCATCGAGCGTCTCATCGCCCCGGTCCCCATAGTAACCAACGGCCGAAGCGCTAATGAATGTCCGCGGCGGCGTCTGCATTTCGGCGAGTGCTTCGCACAATAATCGCGTTCCTTGAACGCGGCTGTCGAGAATCCGAGCCTTTTGCGCAGCGCTCCAGCGGCGCGTTGCAATCCCTTCACCCGCCAGATGCACGACCGCTTCAATCCCTTCCAACGCAGCGCCGTCGATTTTCCCCTCGGATGGGTTCCACTGGATCGCGTTGTCGTGTTGAGATGACTTACGAACAAGCCGCACGACTTCGTGTCCGCCAGTTGTCAGGAAGTCAATCAGCGACTTGCCAACCATTCCGTTGGACCCGGTGACGAGGATTTTCATAGCTTTGTTTCCTGCAGCCTGATGGGCACACACGTCGTGCGCCGTGAGTTCGTGACGATAGCGAAACGCCCGCTCCAAATCTCGCCGGATCATTCCGCCGACGAGACCGCGGCCGATCATTCCCAAAGGCAGTGCGAATTCAATGTGGTCTTCCAGAATGCAGGCGTCTTCGCCGTCCGGGGTTATTGTATGCGTGTGTTCCCATTTGGAAAACGGACCCTTGACCTGAACATCCTGAAACAGCCGTCCCGGTTCCAACCCGCCATGCTCGGCCACCCAACGGCGACGAAACGGCCCCGCCTTCAGATAGAATTCCGTGCGTGCCCCGTTGTTGATTCCGCCAATCGAGGAGATCAACTCCACCGATTGCCACGGTGGCGACAGCCGTCCGAACGCGCCCTCTCTGGCATGCCAGTCGAAAACCGCAGCGGCCGGCGCGGGGATTCGTGAACGGCGTATGTAGGTTTCGGTTTTCACGTTGTTCGCATTCAATTGATTGGCCGAGCCGAAAATCAAAGCCTGAAGCGCAAGCTAAGGAGTTACAAGATTGGCGAACGAACCCCTATGCTCATTCGCTTGCGCTTCAGGCTTCTATTCGGTGTGTTCCAACAAGACAGGCATATCCTGTTCGACGCCATCATGTCTCCAGCCAAGTCAACTTCTGTTCGCAAGCCAGTTGTTGCAGTTTCCCGATCGCGCGGTGGGCGAGCACGCGTGTCCGCTCTTTGCTCAACCCCAGTAACCGTCCGATTTCCAGAAATGTGTGCGGCCGATCGTAATGGCCCAGCCCGAATCTCGCCGACAGGATCGTCTTTTCACGATCATTCAGTTCGGCAAACAACCGCTGAGTTAACGTCTGCCGCGCCACCTCAAGTTGTTCGGACGACGGACCGCTGACGGGATACTCCGCCTCTTCAACAATGCCGCACGCGTTCCGCTGCCGCCACCGCTGAGCGCGAGAGCGAATCCGCACGCAGTGATTACGGATGGTATGTGTGGCATACGTGCTGAAGCAATACCCACGCGAGACGTCGAACAGTTCCACCGCCCGCAACAGCGGTAACTGCGCCGCTGCCACCAATTCATCCAGCGGCGTGACGGCGTCGGCAAACCCACTCGCAATTGAAACGACCAATCGCTCGTTGGCGACGGCAATCCGATTGCGAATCGCCGTTGCATCGCGAAGCAACAAAGCCGCCTTCTGCGTCGTTCGCCGCGTTCCCGCTCGCTGCAGTGTCGATGCGCGCAAGCGAATGAAGTTCATCCGCAGGAACAAGTAACGTTCTTCCTCTCGCGACAGCGGAGACCGGTCGCACAGAGCGCTGTGTAACGAAAGATTACAGTCGTTGCGCAGTCGAGCTTGCGGCTCATCGAAATCCAACGAAGTTGGCCGCAAACCGTCGATCTCAGTTTGCGCGTCTTTGGCCGCGAACAGCGGGTTATCGACGTATTCAATTGTTGGCAGCGGAACGACGCGGCGAGGAAGGTGGTCCGCGCTCGCGTGTCGCATCGTACTGGAGCGAATTTCCAGATTTCGCCTGGCAATCATATCGAATCTCCCCTTGTGATTGGGGTAATAGATAGGGATAAAGCGGTCTGCTGGTCACTGAACCGCAACGGCCATCGCCACTTAACAGAATTTTGCATCGCAATTGGCCAACAAGTTCCAAGCATGTGAGACCGCAATGAACGATAGAGTCCACCCACCCGCCTACGAAACCGATTTGGCGTACGTTCACGACACCGGTTTCGGCGGATTTGCCAACGACTCAGCACCCGGGTTGCTGGCGTTGCTGCGCAAAGCCGGCATCGATGATGGTCCGGTCGTCGATCTGGGGTGCGGCAGCGGAATCTGGGCACGGCATTTGACCGACGCGGGATACGACGCGACCGGCATCGACATTTCACCGGCGATGCTCAAGCTGGCTCGCAATCGAGCGCCCGCCGCACATTTCCAGATGGAGTCGTTCCGCACTGCGGCAATTCCGCCTTGCCGAGCGGTGACCGCATTGGGGGAAGTTCTCTGCTATCTGCTCGACCCGCGAAACAATGCAAAGGTTCTGTCGAAAGTCTGCCGCCGTATCTTCGACGCACTCGAACCGGGCGGCCTGTTAATCTTCGATGTGGCTGAAGTCGGTCTCGGCCTCAATCGGCCGCCCAGTTCCTGGGAACAGCACGATTGGGCCTGTCTCACGCGTTATGAATCCGATCCCCGAAAACAACAGTTCTGTCGGCACATCGTCACGTTTCGCAAATCGGGAAAGCTGTATCGACGCCACGAAGAGACACACCGAATACAGCTCTATCGGCAGGCTGACGTCGCCGCGATACTGCGCAAGATCGGATTCCGCGTGCGTCCCGTGCGCCACTACGGCGACTACGCGCTGCTGCCCAAACGCGTCGGCTTCATCGCACGGAAACCGAGTTCGTAGTGACCGCATTCATGCGGTTCGATCAACAGCAGGCATTCATTGCGGCGCGATTGGCGATAACCCAAACGCGTTCAACCGGGCGTCAGCGTTCAACGTTTTCCGCGCGCTCGAAACCCGATGAATCGGGTCACTACAAACCTTCACACCACGAACTTTCACTCCGCGCGATCGTAGCCCAGGTTGGGGGCGAGCCAGCGTTCGGCATCGGCGAGGGACATTCCCTTGCGTGCGGCGTAATCTTCGACTTGATCTTTCGTGACCCGATCAATGGAAAAGTAACGCGCCTCGGGATGGGCAAAGTACAGCCCGCTGACGGCCGCCGCCGGCCACATGGCAAAACTCTCAGTCAGCGTGATGCCGGTTTTCTCTTCGGCGTGCAGCAGATCGAACAGCGTGCGCTTTTCCGTGTGATCGGGACAGGCGGGATATCCGAACGCCGGGCGAATTCCCCGGTATTTCTCGCCGATCAGTTCGTCGTTGTTCAAACTCTCGTCGGTACCAAATCCCCAGTCAATCCTTGCCCGGCGATGCAGCATCTCGGCAAAGGCTTCGGCCAAGCGGTCGGCGAGCGACTTGGCCATGATCGCATGGTAGTCGTCGAGTTGCTTTTCAAATTCCGCAGCCAACTCCGGGCAACCGTGACCGGTCGTCACCGCAAAAGCGCCGATGTAATCGGTACGTCCACAATCGAGCGGCGCGACATAATCGGCCAGTGAACGGTATTCCTCGGTGCCCTTGCGCTGCCACTGTTGACGCAGCATCGGGAACCGGCAGAGTTCGGCAGGCGAGCCGGATGCGTCAGCTTCCGGTTTGAAAACAACAATATCATCACCGTCCGTCGCCGCAGGCCAGAAGCCATACGCGCCGCGGGCGGTGAAGAGTTCTTCATCAATGATCCGCTTCAGCAACGCTTGCGCGTCGGCGAACAGTTTTTTGGCCTCTTCGCCGCATTGCGGATCGTCGAAGATTTTCGGAAACTTGCCACGCAATTCCCATGCCTGGAAGAAGGGCGACCAGTCGATGTACTCCGCAATCTCCGCCAGCGACGGATTCTCGATGACTTGCAGCCCGAGAAACGACGGCGTATCGATTTGCACCGTCTTCCAATCGGTCTGGAATCGCTTGTCCCGCGCTTCGGCATAAGGGACGAGCGATTTTTCCATCCGATTGGCAAACTGTTCGCGCGCGTGCTGTTGGGTTGCCGCGTTCTCTGCGATGAATTCATCTCGCTGATCTTTATCCAACAGCTTTTCGACCACCGGCACCGACAGCGACGCGTTGGTGACGTGAATCACCGGCTGTTGATATCCCGGTGCAATTTTGACGGCCGTGTGCTTTTCGCTCGTCGTCGCTCCGCCGATCAGCAGCGGCATTGTGAATCCCTGCAACTGCATCTCGCGGGCCACGTGCGTCATTTCTTCCAGCGACGGCGTGATCAGTCCCGACAGGCCGATCATGTCAGCCCCTTTTTCAATGGCGGTTTGCAGAATCTTCTCGGCTGGCACCATCACGCCCAGATCGATCACCTCGAAACTATTACACGCGAGCACAACGCCGACAATGTTCTTACCTATGTCGTGGACGTCTCCCTTGACCGTCGCCATAACAACGGTGCCGCGGGCAAGACTCGCCCCGTCCTCTTTCTCATCTTCCATAAACGGCGTGAGATAGGCGACTGCCTTCTTCATCACGCGTGCCGTCTTCACCACTTGCGGCAGGAACATTTTTCCCGCACCGAACAACTCGCCGACGACGTTCATTCCGTCCATCAGCGGACCTTGAATGATGTTGAGCGGCCGCCCGTATTTCTGCCGGGCCTCTTCGGTGTCTTCGTCGATGAAGTCGACAATTCCCTTCATCAACGCGTGCTTCAGTCGCTCTTCGACACTGCCATCGCGCCATTCGAGGGAAACAGTGGGCTTACGCCCACCGCTCGCCAACTGTTTGACGGTATCGGCGTGCTCGATCAAGCGCTCGGTTGCATCCTCTCGGCGATTGAGCAGCACGTCTTCGACCAATTCGAGCAGTTGCTTGTCGATGTCCTCGTAGACTTCCAACTGGCCGGAGTTGACGATGCCCATGTCGAGACCGGCAGCGATGGCGTGGAACAGGAAGGCGGCGTTCATTGCCTCGCGGACAACGTTGTTCCCGCGAAACGAGAACGACACGTTACTGACACCGCCCGAAGTTTTTGCGCCGGGACATTCCCGTTTGATACGCCGGACCGCCTCGATGAATTCGACGGCATAGTTGGCATGCTCTTCCATGCCGGTGCCGACGGTGAGAATGTTCGCGTCGAAGATAATATCTTGCGGCGGAAAGCCGATCTCTTCGGTTAGCAGTTTGAAAGCTCGTTTACAGATGGCGACTTTGCGGTCGGCGTCGGTTGCCTGCCCTTCTTCGTCGAAGGCCATCACGATGACTGCCGCCCCGTATCGGCGCACGAGCCGCGCCTGCCGCAGGAACTCCGCTTTACCTTCTTTCATGCTGATCGAGTTGACGATGCCTTTGCCCTGAACGCACTGGAGTCCCGCCTCGATGACCGACCATTTTGAACTGTCGATCATAATGGGAACGCAGCCGATGTCTGGCTCGTCGGAGATCAGATTCAGAAAGGTAACCATCACCTTTTCGCTGTCGAGCAAGCCTTCGTCGAGGTTGACGTCGATAATGTTGGCGCCGTTTTCAACCTGTTGGCGAGCAACGCCCAGGGCCTCTTCGTGCTTCTCTTCGCGAATCAGCCGAGCGAATCGCCGCGAGCCGGTGACGTTGGTTCGCTCGCCGACCATGGTGAAGTTCGACTCGGGGCGAATCTGAAGTTGCTCGGTTCCACTGTAGGTCGAGACTGCCTGTGACGCGGTTCGCTGGTGCGGTTCGATTCCTTCGACGGCGGCGCAAATGCGGCGAATGTATTCGGGTGTTGTGCCGCAACATCCACCGACGATATTCACCCAACCGTTTTCGGCGAAATCGCCGACCCAGCGCGCGACTTCGTCCGGCGATGAATCGAAACCACCCATACCGTCGGGCATGCCGGCATTGGGATAGCAACTGATGTAGCGGTCGGAGATTTTCGAGAGCGTCTCAATATACGGCCGCATCTGGGCCGGGCCGAGCGCACAGTTGAGGCCAATGCTCATCGCGTCGAAATGCGAAAGCGACGTCCAGAACGCTTCGATGGACTGCGCACCGAGCGTCTTGCCCCCTTCAAAGATCGTACCGGAAATCATCACCGGCAGGCGAACGCCCGTCTCATCGAACGACCGGTTGATGGCGAACAGACACGCCTTCATGTTCAGCGTGTCGAACGATGTTTCGGGCAGCAGAATATCGACGCCGCCGGCAATCAGCCCGCGAATTTGTGTGCAGTATGAGTCAACCATCTGGTTGAACGAATGCGACCGTTTCCCCGGTTCCTGGTTGCCGCACATCGAGAGCATGACTTTCGTCGGCCCAATGCTGCCGGCGACGAAGCGCGGTTTATCGGGATCGATTGCCGTGAATTCGTCTGCAGCACGCCGCGCAATCTCGGCGGCGGTTTGATTGATCTCGTGCGTGAACTGATCAAGCCCAAACTCTTCGAGCGAGATCACGTTGGCGTTGAACGTATCGGTTTCGATGATGTCCGCGCCGGCGTCGAGATATTCCCGGTGGATGTTTTCGATCAGTTCGGGCTGAGTGAGCACCAGCACATCGTTGGCGTTCTTCAGATCGATCGAATGGTCTTTGAACCGCTGGCCGCGGTAGTCGGCTTCGGTGGGACCGGCTGCCATGACCATCGTACCCATCGCACCATCGAGTACGAGAATTCGTTGGGCTAACAGGTCATCGAGCATTTCGCGGGTTGTCGGTTCGGCGACAAGGGACATGGGGAAAGTCACTCTTTACAACGGTGAAGAAAATTCATTTAGCCGGCCCGCTTGCGGGCCGTGTTGGCAGCGGTTTGTTAGAAACCCGGTTTTTTCAAAAAACCCGGTTTCTCTTTGCTGACTTCACGCACATTCGGCTTGTGTGCGTTTGAAACCGAGCGCGTCGAGAATCCGTTCGCAGGCACGCGAGCGGTTCAAGGCATAAAAGTGAATGCCCGGGACGCCCTCGTCCATCAATTGGCGGCATTGCTGAATCGCATGTTCCACGCCAATTTCAAATTGTGCTTCTTTGTCGTCTTGCGCTGCTTCGAGCCGGGCCGACAGCTCGTCGGGAACTTCTGCCCCACACATCGCCGCGATCCGCTGGATTCGCGAGAAATTTGTGATCGGCATGATTCCCGGAATCAACGGGACTTCGATGCCCGTCTGTTCGCATTGTTCGCGGAAACGCAGGAAATTCTCGTTGACGTAAAACAGCTGGGTGTAGACGGCATCGGCACCGGCAGCGACTTTTCGTTTCAGGTTCGCCAAATCGGTGGCCGCATCGGGCGCTTCCTGATGCTTCTCGGGATAGCCGGCAACTCCAATGCCCATCTCCGGACACTCGCTGCGAATTAATTCCACAAGTTCGTTGGCATTTTGCAGCCCGCCCTCAACGGCTTCGAATGTTTCCTGTCCCTGCGGCGGATCACCACGCAATGCCATAATGTTGCGGATGCCGTTATCGCCGGCCAGCCGTAACCACTCGCGTAATTCATCCACCGTCGAACCGACGCAGGTGAAATGCGAGGTGGCGGAAATGCCGAGCGTATCCTGGATCTCCGCACACCACTCCACCGTGCGATGCTGCGTGCTGCCGCCGGCTCCGTACGTGCAGGAAATGAACGCAGGCCGAAAGACGGACAACCGCTTCAACGACTGCCTCAGCGATTCATCGCCGGCCGACGTTTTGGGCGGAAAGATCTCGATCGACAGTCCGAATTGCGTCCGGCGGTAAACGTCCCGGATGCGCATGGCGATATCCTCAAAAGCTGTTCGCGATAGTGTTTGCCATCACCGCAGCCGTGATCTGCGTGGGTGTCCAGAATACGTAAGATGCGCTTTCCGGACAAGATAGCGAGTGATTCTGGGAGTGCAGCGCGACGGCGGATTCTATTGACCTCGCGTCGTTCATCCAACAGCAATTGCGTTTTCCAAGCAAGTCTAAGGTTGTCGAAGCTGCTGTGACTGCCTATCTTATGGCGATAGCGGTTATCGACGCCTGCAGAAGTGTCTGTATGAACACGAAACCCAGCCGGTTGATGTGCCGGTTTCAGGGAAATCGCTCCCACGAAATTTGATTCCCACAGAAGTTGAGGAACAGAGATGTCTACGACGACTACGTTCGATTTTAAGGTCAAAGATCTGTCGCTGGCCGAGTGGGGGCGCAAAGAACTCGATTTAGCCGAAAGAGAAATGCCGGGCCTGATGGCCTGCCGTGAAGAGTACGGATCGAGCAAGCCGTTGGCCGGACAGCGGATTATGGGTTCGCTGCACATGACGGTGCAGACGGCCGTGCTGATTGAAACGCTGACGGAACTGGGAGCCGACGTCCGCTGGTGCTCGTGCAACATTTTCAGCACGCAAGATCATGCGGCAGCTGCCATCGTCGTGGGCAAAGACGGAACGCCCGACGACCCGCGCGGCATTCCGGTTTTCGCCTGGAAGGGCGAGTCTCTGGAAGAATACTGGTGGTGCACACAGCAGGCGCTGAACTTCGGCGATGGTGAAGGTCCAACGCAAATCGTCGATGACGGTGGCGACGCAACGCTGCTCATTCACAATGGATACAAATACGAAAACGAAGGCGCAGTGCCCGGACCGGAAACCGCCGACAACGAGGAGTTCGAGGAAATCCTCAAACTGCTCGGTAGCTGTTTCGATGCAGACCCGCAGCGCTGGCACAAAGTGGCAGCCGCCTGCCAGGGTGTGAGCGAAGAGACAACCACCGGCGTGCATCGGCTGTATGAAATGGAACGGAACGGCTCGCTGCTGTTCCCCGCCATCAACGTCAACGACTCGGTCACCAAGAGCAAGTTCGACAACCTTTACGGCTGTCGGCATTCGCTCATCGACGGGTTGTTCCGTGCCAGCGATGTGATGGTCTCCGGCAAGGTGGCCGTCGTTTGTGGCTATGGCGACGTCGGCAAAGGCTGTGCTCAGTCGCTCAAAGGCCAGGGAGCGCGGGTCGTCATCACCGAAATCGACCCGATTTGTGCACTGCAGGCGGCGATGGAAGGGTACGAAGTTCTGACGCTGGAAGACGCGCTTTCGTATGCCGACATCTACATCACCACCACCGGCAACAAGGACATCATCATGGCCGCGCACATGGCGAAGATGAAAGACGGTGCGATCGTCGGCAACATCGGCCACTTCGACAACGAAATCGACATGGCCGGCCTGAAGGCAACGCCGGGCATCAAGCACACGAACATCAAGCCACAATACGACATGTGGACCTACACGGACGGCCACAGTGTTCTCATTCTGGCGGAAGGCCGCCTGCTCAATCTGGGTTGTGCGACGGGACATCCCAGTTTCGTGATGTCGAACAGTTTCACGAACCAGTCAATCGCGCAGGTGGAACTGGCCCAGAACCAGGACGCCTACGAGAACAAAGTCTACACGCTGCCCAAACACCTCGACGAAAAAGTCGCCCGTTTGCATTTGGACAAACTGGGCGTCAAGTTGTCGAAGTTGAGCCAGGAACAGGCCGACTATCTCGGCATCCCGGTCGAAGGGCCGTACAAGCCCGATTATTACCGGTATTAAGATTGGCTTAGAGTCGAGAGACAAGAGTCTCGAGCAAGAAACCAAAAGCCCGCGGGTGGCAACGCCTGTGGGCTTTTTTTGTTGGTATAGTTGGCGACTTGTTGTGATGCCGTCGCTTGACCGTTTACAATCGAATGCAACGAACAACTCTTACGCAACATCGCGACCACACATATTTATTCAAGGCGCCATTCAATGAATCACAATTCAAACCGCCGCCAGTTTCTGAACTCATCACTCGGTATCGCTGCCGGTCTGGCTGTTGGCGGACCGTTGTCTTCGTTCGCGTTTTCAGCAAACGATAAGAAGAAACCGCTCTACAAAATCTCCTGCACTGAATACTCGCTGCATCGGATGATTTCCGCGAAGAAACTGGACAATCTCGACTACGCCGCATTCATTCGCAAGACGTTCGACCTCGACGGCGTCGAGTACTGGAACCGGCCGTTCTTCACCAAATCCGAAGACAAGAAATACATCGCCGACATGCGCAAACGGGCCGACGATGTCGGCGTTGCCGGGACGGTGATTCTGATCGACAGCGAAGGCGACTTGGGTGCCCCGGACGAGGCGAAGCGGATTGACGCCGTCAATCGCCACAAGAAATGGGTCGTCTGCGCGAAACAACTTGGTTGTCATTCCATTCGCGTCAACGCGCGTTCTAAAGGATCGTACGAAGAGCAACAGGTGTTGGCCGCCGATGGTTTGCGGCGCCTCTCCGAATTCGCCAAGCCGCTCGAAATGGGCGTCATCGTCGAGAACCACGGCGGAAACTCATCCAACGGAGAATGGTTGGCCGGCGTGATGAAAATGGTCGATCTGCCGAACTGCGGCACCCTGCCCGACTTCGGAAACTTCGGTAGTTACGACCGCTACAAGGGAACGCGAGAATTGATGCCGTTCGCCAAGTCGGTCAGCGCGAAAGCCCATGAATTCGATGAAAAGGGCAACGAAACGAAAACCGATTTCTACAAGATAATGAAAATCGTCGTCGATGCCGGTTATCACGGTTACGTCGGCATTGAGTTTGAAGGCGGCAAGATTCCCGAAGTCGAAGGCGTGAAACTCACCAAGGCGTTGCTCGAACGCGTGCGGGAGCGCCTGACGAAATCGACGTAATTTAACCCGCCCGTAGCGCGACCAGCACGTTGCGCTACCAGCCCGCAGCGAAAGCAAGGGTTTCTCCGTTCCCGCCGCGGAGCGTCGGGCTACCTCAACCAGCACGTTGACAGCCGCCGGGGGCGCGGTAGAATTTCTTTGTCCCTGGCAGCCTGTGATCGACCCGCGACGAGATGACCAGCATGGCGTATTTTCGACGGTTCAAAATGGAGTTCGATCTGACGGAGACTCCGCTGGCGGAACCGGTGTTGCCACCCAACTACCGTTGGGCTTCATGGAACACAGGGCTTGTTGATCGCCATGCTGAGGTCAAGTTTCACAGCTTCCGTGACGAAATCGACTCACTGGTCTTTCCCTGTCTGGCAGCGACCGATGGCTGCCAGCAGTTGATGCGCGACATTTCGCGGCAGTCGAATTTCGTGCCGCGCGCCACATGGCTCATCTCCTATCATTCGGATGACCCGTGGGGTTTTCCGTCCGATTGTGCGACCATTCAGGGCCTCTCGCGAGATTCTGAACTGGGGGCCGTTCAGAATGTTGGCGTCGTTCCCGAACACCGAGGACAGGGATTGGGGCGGGCGCTCGTGCTGCAGTCGCTGCACGGTTTTCGTCAGTCCGGACTGCGACGCGTCTCACTGGAAGTGACGGCCGACAACCATCCGGCCGTCGCCCTGTATCGGTCAATCGGATTCCGCCTGACCCGCACGCTGTACCGCCCCATGCCGGCCGCCGCCGCAATTGGGTATTGAACCCCCTGTAGAAATTGATCGGGGCGGCGCTGGCTATTCAGAAGTTCGGCGACTCGCTAATCTACGCGGAACGGGGATTTCGTGCGCCACCTCACTGTGATGCAACGCATCGCAACGACTTCTAACAATAGCGACAACGATGCAACAACAGAATATTCGGACTCACCAGTTCGACAACGGATTAACACTTGTCGTCGAATCGATGGGACACGTGCAGTCGGCGGCGTTTTCGCTGATGGTGCCGGCCGGCAGTATCTTCGATGCCGCAGGCAAGAACGGCACGGCTTCGGTGCTGGCGAATTTGATATCGCGCGGTGCCGGCGACCTCGATGCCCGGGAACTTTCGTCAGCCCTCGATAATCTCGGTCTGCAAAGAAGTGAAGGCCCCGGCCTGACGCACATGTCATTTTCCGGCGCAACGCTGGCCAAAAACATTTCGGCCGCATTGCCCTTGTATGGCGACATCGTCTTGCGGCCCCATTTGCCGGCCGATGAGTTCGAAGCGGCCCAGGCTGGCGTCATTCAGTCGCTGCGGGCAACGGAAGACGAGCCGCGACAGAAGATTTTTCTCGAACTGCGCCGTCGCTGCTACGATGCGCCTTGGGGACTGCCGACGGAAGGTTCGCTGGCCGACGTCGAATCGCTGACGGCAGACGATGTTCGTGCCCATTTCGAGACGGCCTTTCGGCCGGACGAAGCCATCCTCGGCGTCGCCGGCAATGTCGATTTCGACGAAATCCGCGATACGGTCGGACGAGTCTTCGGTGACTGGGAAAGCAAACCCGAACCGGAATTTGCGACCGCACCGCATGGACCGTCACAAGATCACATACATCACGACTCCGCGCAAACGCAAATTGGCATCGCCTACGAAGCGGTCCCCTACCGTTCGCCCGAATACTACGCCGGCTGGGCTGCCGTGAGCGTACTAAGCGGCGGCATGAGTTCGCGGCTGTTTACCGAAGTGCGAGAAAAGAAGGGGCTGTGTTACAGCATTCACGCCTCGTTGAGCAGTCTCCACGACGATGCCCGCATTTTGTGTTACGCGGGAACAACAACCGAACGCGCACAGGAAACGCTCGATACCATTATGGTGGAACTCAAGCGGTTGGGCGACGGAATCGAACAGGACGAATTGACCCGCTGCAAAGCCCGTGCGAAGAGTTCGTTGGTCATGCAGCAGGAATCGACGATGGCTCGCGCCGGGTCGATTGCCCGCGACTGGTATCATCTCGGCGAAATCCGCACGCTCAACGATGTCGGACAGCGCATCGATGCCCTCACCGTCGATACCGTCCTCGACTACATTCATAATCACCCGGCCCGCGACTTTACGATTCTCACAATCGGCCCACAGCCGCTGGAGCTGTCACAATAATGGAACCAACACTGTGAAATTTCACGAGGCTACGCTCGACAACGGCCTGACAATTGTCGCCGAATTGAATCCGCAGGCACACAGCATGGCGGCGGGCTTTTGGGTCCGCGCCGGGTCGCGCGATGAAACCACCGGCGTCTCCGGCGTCAGTCATTTCCTCGAACATATGGCTTTCAAAGGGAATGAAAAATACTCCGCCGACGACGTCAATCGAATCTTCGATGAAATCGGCGCAAATTATAATGCCTCGACAAGCGAAGAGGTGACGCTGTATTACGCGGCCGTGCTGCCCGAGTACGCCGAGCAAACAATCGAGCTGCTTTCCACGCTGATCCGGCCGACGCTTCGCCAGGATGACTTCGACATGGAGAAGAAAGTCATTCTCGAAGAGATCAGCATGTACGAGGATCAGCCCGGTTTCAGTGCCTACGAGAAATCCATGTCGGCCCACTTTGCCGGTCACCCGTTGGGGCAGAGCATTCTCGGTTCGGCAGAAAGTATCGGTGCGCTGACATCCGAGCAGATGGGTCAATACCACACCGAACATTATCAGGCGGGCAACATCACCCTCGCCGTCGCCGGCAACGCCGATTGGGACGAACTGCGACGTCTCGCCGACAAATACTGCGCCGCCTGGCCCGCCGGAAAGTGGGACCGGCCAACCACCGAAGCCCAACCAACAGGTTCGACCGACTATGTCACGCGTGAGTCGAATCAGCAGCAGCATTTGATGCAACTGTCCCCCGCACCGGCGGCTGCCAATCCTCTGCGATTTGCCGCCGAGTTGTTGAGTGTGATTGTCGGCGACGATTCCGGCAGCCGGCTGTATTGGGAACTCGTCGATCCCGGTCTCGTCGAAGCGGCGGAACTGGGCTACAACGAATACGATGGCAGCGGCACTTATTTGACGTATCTCAGCTGCGATCCGAAATCGGCGGCCGAGAACATCGAGCGGATTGCGGCCATCTACGATGACGTCAACAAAAACGGCGTCACCGATGTCGAGGTCGAACAATCACGCAATAAAGTGGCTTCCCGTGTCGTGCTTCGCAGCGAACGGCCGATGGGCCGGCTCTCTTCGCTTGGTAGCAACTGGGTCTACCGCCAAGAACATCAAACAGTCGAGGACGATCTGAAGATCCTCGAGTCACTGTCGGCCAAGTCCATCCGCGAATTGCTCGAAGCCTATCCGCTGGGGCAAATGACAACCGTCGGAATCGGCCCTCTCGAAGCGCCAACCGCTAGCGAATAGCCCGGGCATCAGCAACCACCGCTTGCGGTTTAGAGTGTCCCGTCGAGACCTCGTTGGTAGTACTTGTGTGTGATGTTGTCCTGGTTTTCCAGCAGCCAATTGATGGTCGGTTCGTTGTTCATTGCTTTGTGGATGGCCTGTGCCGTCGCCTTGCGATGAATTTCGAAAAGAGCCTTGTGGTCGAGGTTCTCGTCGGTCGCGGCACCGGGATTCAGCCAAACCGAGCAGACGATGCCGAGTTCGTTGGCTTTTTCCTTGGGAATGTCACCGGCGCGAACTGCGTCGAGGACTCCGTTGGCGATCGCTGCTTGCACAGTCCCCATCAAAATATTCGTGTAGGCGGTGCTCTTCACCGTCACCTTGCTGACCATCAGAGTCACCGGCCGTACCTGAATGTCGGTGTCGAGGATCGCAAAAACCTTCGAGTGGCCGGCCGCTTGTCCACCCGTCAAAGTGGCAATCGCCGTGCCAACGGGTCCGTCCAATTCACCAATGACAACTTCCGGCTCCGCAGCTGTAAACGGAGATCCGCCAGCAACAAGAGACTCTCCAGTACGCATCACAATTCGATCGCTCATCGGGGTACCTGTTAAGTTGCAGGTGAAATTGATTCAATTCGACGGATCGACAGCGTACTCGCCACTTCCAACAATGTCCAGCTTCTGCGTGTTTCCGTTTCTTTTCTGCAACGTCTACAGGCAAATGTCCATCTCGATGAACCGCTGCGGGTTCTTCTGATACTGCCCCGCCAGTTGCTGGATGGTCTTCCAGCGTGTTTTGTGCGTGGGACTTTCGTACTGAGGCTCCTCTTTGGGGAGGGCGGCCAACAATGTCTTTCGCAGCAGCATGCCACGCACTTTCTGTGTGCGGACAAGACCCGATTTCTCACACGTCAGGCACAACACGTACTCGCCGCGCTCCACGGGCAATCCGAGATCGCGTTTGATCTGTCCGGCGGCGAACCGCTCGCTGATCTCGTTGAGTACGGCGTTCAAGTACTGCCAACAATCTGCTTGGGGAATTGGCAATATCGGATCATCTTCGGTGGTCTGCCGTGCGAGTTTCACGACGGTCTTCGCGGCAGACGCGTTAAGGAAAATATCCTGGCAATCCATTTCAAGGATTGTGCGAATTCGCAGCTTACCCTCTTCAATGCTTGTCAGCGATACATTGAGTCGGTCGAGGAAATCGTGATTACGCCACCGCGATCGCGCGCGGCGTCCGCCCAGATACGAGGCAACGCCCGCAGCGGCAACAATCCACAATAGTTCGGGCCAGTTCTCCCGCAGGTAGTCTAAAAAGGATGTGAGGGCGTCGTTCATTTCATTCAATTCTGTTGGGTGATGTGAGCCGGAAAACAACCGCATCAGTCATCCGCATCATCCGATGCGGCAATCAACGCCTGGACGTATAAAACAACTTGCCCTTCGGTGACACCGGCTTTCATAGCGATATCCTCTGCAATGTGTTCGATGTCGTCGCCGGCGTTCAATTGGGAGATGAGATCATCGGTGTACGGCCCCAGTCGTTCGATGTCGTGGTCGGTCAGTTCCGGTTCAATCGCGTCGAACGGAACCGGTTCCATGCCGAGGCAGAAAACATAACGGAAGACATTATTCAAGATAAAGAACGGCGTCACGACCAGCGAAATCATCCCCCACCAGCCGAGAGTGCAGTTGACGAGCGTGAATTTCCAAAACGTGCCGTGAACACACGACTTGCACAGGTTGCCTTCCATGGTTTGCGAAAACCGCATGACCAGCGCCCCGATGTTCTGATAGAAGGCCACATACTTCGTCGGCGCTTCAATGCCGCACTTCTGACAAATCATGAATGAACTCCTGCTGGCGCGCTATTCTGGAGTCTAGTCAGGCGGAATCGCATCATTCGCTCCCATCAAAGTCACGGCGGCTCGATTCTCCGCATTTCCAACCGGAATGGCAAGAACATTCCCACTGTCGGCTGATAGACGCGGGGGGAGGGAGGCGTGTTATAATTCGGTCTGTTCACAAACTTTGCCGCCACAGTCGGCGGTTTGGCCCCCTTGAGAGGATTGTCATCGATGAGATTGAGGAACGTACAACTGGGAATGCTGCTGCTGTTGGGTGTCGGTTCGTTCGCAATGTCGCAGGATAATCCACAGGCGAAACGACAAGCTGAAACGCTGGTGACTTTCTATGCAATGGGAGACGTTCCCTATGCACCGAAGGAAAACCTGCTGTTGCCGAAACAGATTGCTGAGTTGCCGAAGGATGCTGAGTTTGTGATTCACGTCGGCGATATCAAATCGGGTGCGACGGCGTGTGACGAAGCGGTTTATATCAAGGTGCATGGCATGCTCAGCCAGTCGGCGGCACCGGTATTTATCATCCCCGGTGACAACGAATGGAACGACTGCGCGAATCCAGATCAGGCGTGGAAGTTTTGGGACAAGTATTTCATGCGGTTCGATCGTCGCTGGAAGCATGGCCTGCCGGTGTTTCGACAGTTGGAACGCGAAGAGAATTTCTCGTTTGTGAAGGGGAACGTGCTGTTTTTGGGGCTGAACATCGTCGGCGGGCGGGTTCACGATGCCGCCGAATGGAAACAGCGACACGCGGACAATCTGGATTGGGTTCGCCGAAATCTGCGCAAGTACGGTGGCGATGTCAGCAGTCTGGTGATCTTTGGGCATGCCAAGCCGAACCCAACACACAACGACTTCTTCGAACCGTTCAGCAAAATTGCGACCGAATTCAAGAAGCCGATTCTGTACCTGCAGGGCGACGGACACGTTTGGATTCACGATCGCCCGTTTGCGGCCAAGAACATTCTGCGCGTGCAGGTCGATCAGGGGGGCATTGCCCCGCCGCTGCAAGTGAGAGTGACCAATGATGGAACGACTCCGTTCCAATTCGATCGCCGCAATGGAAAACCTGCGCCGTGATGAAGGATGGGTCGAGCGAATTCAGGACGCTGCGTAACTACGAAGCGTCACCAGCATGTGTTGTGGCGACAGCACACGCTGGGGTCGTTATGGATCGTTTTCCGTTCCCACTGCCAGCCGCATAATTTCCTTAAACTCGTCCGGGCGAAATGGCTTTTCGAGAAATGCCACAGCTCCCAACTCTTCGGCGCGCTGCTTTAAGGACTCGTCACCGTGTCCGGTCATCACGATCGCTGGAATGTCTATTCCCAAGGTCGTTAATCTCTCGATTAATTCGAGGCCGTTGATCTTCGGCATCCGCACATCGACGATAAGGCACGCCGGATCCGGCAATCCTTCAGACTCGGCAAACTGCAGGAACTCGGCCGCGGATGAAAAGGACCTGGCTGTTAGATCCAGCATCGATGCAAAAGTACTCAGCGCATCCGTTATTGCTGGCTCGTCATCGACGATGAAGACCGTGCACGCCCTCTCATTTTGGTCCCCCATGGCTATCTCCATGTGGAATAGTAAATCGGAACGTCGTTCCGACTGTATGATTCGACTCGGCCCACAGTCTACCACCATGGTCCTCAATGATCGAGCGACTGATCGCCAACCCCATACCCATTCCCTGCTGTTTCGTCGAATAGAATGCATCGAACACTAATTCGAAAGCATCCTCGCGAAGACCTGTTCCGGCATCACATACCGACACGTCGACGATATTGTCTTCGCGAATCTGTGTCGCCACTGTAACGGATCGCTGATCAATCGGCGTTTCATCCATTGCATCGATCGCATTTCGCACCAGGTTGACCAGTACCTGCTGGATCTGAATTGTATCGACGTTGGCGTTGGGACACGTGTCATCCAGAGACAGTTGCAGCGAGACATCGGCCTGTCGAATGTCCGGATCGACAAACCGTGCAACATCTTTCACGAGTGCGTTGAGATCGGTTGGCTCTCGATTCGACGGAGACTTCTTCACAAAATTCCGCAGCCGCCAGACAATGTCACCGGCACGCAATGTTTGCGCCTCAAGTTTATCGAGCGTCTTCTGAATGCCTTGTTTGTCTGTGGTTGGAGCGTCGAGCATGTGCTTGAGGATGTGGCTGTAGGTGGCGACTGCGGTCAGCGGCTGATTGATTTCGTGGGCAATGCCGGTCGCCATTTCTCCCATGGTACTCAATCGCGCAACGTGAGCCAGCTTCTCTTGAAGTTGCCGAAGTTCTTCCTCAGCTCGTCTGCGCTCGGTGATGTCGCGAATCGAACCTGCCATCCGGTACGGTTTGCCGTTTTCGTCTCGCAAGGCTTCACCACGGGACTGAACCCAGCGGTACTCTCCACACTTTGTCTGCATTCGAAACTCGACATCGTAGCGACTGTCTTGAAGTTCAAGTGTTTTGCTGTTGGTTTTTCCATTCGGTTCCATTTCGAAGCATGGTGTTGAGGATGGTGAGTAGTTTTCTCATGGCGGCGATGAGTGCGACCATTTTGGGTTTACCGTTATCGAGGAGTCGGTCGTAGAAGGTT
>CAUZOL010000012.1:0-46420 GCA_963581435.1 Planctomycetota bacterium | reverse complement strand
CGCGAGCCTGGCCATGATGTTCAAGCTGGCTCAATCGGCCTCGAAGAAATGGAACCGCTTACGCAGCCACGAAAAGATGACGCTCGTCGTCGAAGGACGTTCCTTCCAAGACGGAATTCTGCAGGAACTCGCCGCTTAGAAACATTTTCATAACACAACAATTGACAATAGCTCGTAGCGAAAACAGTTTTTGCATGATGCTGCCGGCGTGCTCTTTAGATGATGCCACCAGTGCTGCCGAACGCTATCGCATTGCCGCAAGCAAAACGCCGTTCCAAATCGACGAGCTTGAGTTGCAGCTCACACTTTCGGCGGGCGTTACGTTAGCCGGGCATGGGGAACCACCCGACAGCCTGATGAATCGCGGCCAAAAGGCGCTCGAGAAATCGCTGCATGCCGGCGGCAATCGCACATCCGTCGAAGAGCCGCCCACGGAAGATAATGTGACTGCTAATGATGCCGCTGCAGTTGACGATGTCACCACAGCGGATGATGCCGCCACAGCCGATGACGTCGTCGAAACGGATGACGTCGCCGAAACGGATGACGTCACGGCAACGGATGATGTTGCCGCTGAAGAATCTGTCGAAGCGGCCGAAGAGGCCCTTGCCGTTTCGTAGACTGTCGTTTGCCGACAGCAGGTCGTCAGCGCCTTCAGCCAGAAATGCGATCTAACGCCCGTTGCGCCAGTCGGGCGAGTCGAGGCTGTGAATCGTTGCCTGCTTTGTTCAAGGCTGCAATCGCCGTTTCTCCTGCCGATTGGCCGATTCGCCCCAGCGCCCACGCTGCGCGTTCGCGCACAATAACCGGTCGATCTGCTTCCAAGGCGGAGCATAATGCCGAAACCGCAGCAACGGCCCGTTCGGCCAATCTTCCAATCAGCGTGGCTGACCAATAGGCAACATCGGGAGCTTCGTCCGCCAACAACTCGATCAGCGCATCCAAGTCGGCAGCTGAGGGCGGGCCAAGCTCTTCCAACGCCGCCGCCGCCCACTCTCGCAACTCTTCATTGTCATCGCCGACACAGCGGGCGAGCGGCACGGCTGCGCCGCACGCATCGTCACCAAGACGCGACAGTGCCTCCGCTGCACTGCTCCGCACGCCGGCTTCGGAGCTGCTCAAATCGGAAATCAAAACAGAAACGTCCCGAACCATGCTCCTGCGCCTTCAGATGGATTAACGGAATCGACCACCAGCCGCAGCGAATTGTCGCTGCCGACTGATTTTCGATCAAGCCGAATCGTCGATACCTGCACTGACTTCGCCGCGGTTGCATTCTCAACTCGAACCCGTTGAGCTACGTTACCTGTTCTGTAAACCGCCGACTGAATGATCTGTCCATGTTTCTGATCCGCAAGCCGACTGCCCACATTCTTGCCGACATCCGCGATTCAAATCGCGACATGCCGCTGTCGTACAATGAGGTGGGCGGCTCGCGCGGCAAGCCGCCGTCGGGTTATGTCGTGGACCGCAATCGAGTGCGCCTCGGCAGCGGCAGGGCCACGTTCGAGCGTGCCAGGCAAGCCCTCAAATCGTGGCGAATGCTGCAACTCGGATGGGTCGAACCGTGCTGGCCCGATGCGAGGCTTCGCGAAGGCGAACTGGTGGGAACACTGGCTCGCGCTTGCGGGCTCTGGGTTGTCAACGTTTGCCGAATCGTCTACGTCAAAGAGACAGCATCGGAAGTCGGCGACGAGTTTTCCTTTGCCTACGGAACGTTGAAAGGGCATGTCGAGCGCGGCGAAGAACGATTCCGCGTCGAATGGCAACACGCCGACGACTCGGTTTGGTACGAAATTGTCGCCTTCTCCAAGCCTGGCATATGGCTCTCGAAGGTCGGCTACCCATATGTTCGCTACCAGCAACGCCGGTTTGCCCGCAACTCGCTTCAGGTGATGCAAAATCACCTCACCTGAAATCTGTCGCCAACGACCGTCTTGGCAGTAGCATCCAACAACGGAGATCGACTATGGTGAGGCAACGTGGCGCAAAAACGCCTGAGATATTCTGCCAAGTGATTTTTTCGTTGCATACATATTTGGAGGAGTGACAATGGCTGTGGCACGCTACCTGGCACCTTTCGCGGCTGCCATGATGATTGTTTTTGCCGTCGGCTGCGGATCCGGTAAATCGGCCGCCGAATTGAAAGCCTACGAGGCGGAACATCCTCTTGGTCCCTTTGAGGGCACCGATGGGGAGTTTACAACTACCGACACAGGCTTGAAGTATCGAATTACGCGCGAAGGTACCGGCGCAAAGCCGGCCGTGACCGGTGCCGTCGAGGTCCATTACGAGGGAAAACTGGCAGACGGGACAGAGTTTGACAGCTCGTACAAACGCCAGCGACCGGCAGAGTTCGGCCTGCAGGACGTTGTCGCCGGCTGGACCGAGGGGCTGCAACTTGTGGCCAAAGGGGGACAGATCGATCTGATCATCCCCTCAGAACTGGGCTATGGCCCAAGCGGCGGAGGACCGATCCCTCCCGATGCGACACTGTACTTCACTGTTGAATTGCTCGACATCAAACAGCCACCCCAATCGCCAGAGACTCCCGAAAGTGCCGATCCGGCTGGCATCGACCCGGCCATTCCGAAGTCTACCACTCCACCTGGTCTTGGTCCCTTTGCCGACACGGAAGCGGACGGGAAATTCTTGACCACCGGTTCTGGAATGATGTACCGGATCACGCGCCAGGGCAAAGGGAAAAAGCCCAAAGCGACAGACACTGTTTCAGTTCACTATGCAGGAACGTTTGCCGACGGCAAAGAGTTTGACAGCTCATACAAGCGCAACGAGCCAACCGAGTTTCCGCTCAACGGCGTAATTCGCGGTTGGACAGAGGGCCTTCAACTGGTCGGCGAAGGTGGCAAGATCCAACTGATACTCCCTTCGAATCTGGCATATGGCCCGCGCGGAAAAGGATCAATTCCCGCGAATTCGATACTGTACTTCACCGTCGAATTGCTGAAGATTAATCCGTAGGCGGTTTTTAAACAAAGATGACACTGTTCGGATGCTGTTACGTCAAAAAATTGACACGAACAGTTATTCCAATCGATGCCGCAACACCTGGAAGTGAATCGTTCCATGCCGAGTTGCCCGACTTGCAATGCCGATAACGCATCGACATCGAGTTTCTGCTCCGCCTGCGGCGCGGCGCTCGAAGACACACTGGCCAACCCGTATGCCAGTGAGCCAGCAAGTCGTTCACCGACCGAGGACGCCGCACCAACAAACCCCGGCGATTCCCAACTTCTGGAATTGCTGCGCGCAGGCAAGAAGATTCACGCCATCAAGATCTACCGCGACAAAGCCGGTTGCGGCCTGAAGGATGCGAAGGATTATGTGGAGTCGCTCGGCAGTCGGCACGGTATTGCGACGGTGAGTGCAGGAGGATGTGCGGGCATGCTGTTGCTGATGTTCGCCGCACTGTCGGCGGCCGTGGCCGTTTCCGTCCACAGTTGGTGATTTTAACCCAAAGTCGAGAATCATTTGCGACGAGGTGCCGGCGGTGAGACTGCTCAGAGAGTTGATGCAGCTTCAACAGCAGCGAGGATTTATCGACGAGGCTGCGCTGCGTGAACTGTCCACCCGCGAGCGTGTTCCACTCTATCGACTCGAAGGATTGGTCAGCTTCTACCCGCACTTTCGTCGCACGGCTCCACCAACGGCCGCCGTTCATGTTTGCCGCGACGTGGTCTGCTCCATGCGGGGCTGCGGGGAACTCACATCTGAACTGCGCAGCAGCTTGCACAACAACGGCGACGTCGAACTGCATGAAGTGTCGTGCCTCGGCCGTTGTGAGACGGCTCCTGCGATTTCGATTAACGAGACACCCGTGCCGCAGGAAACCGTGTCCGATTTCGATGCGCTGCTCGAACTCATAAACGAGCCAGGCAAATTGCCCCCTGATGAGTCCCCCGCGGCATCGCCGCAGTGGAAGTGCGATCCCTACCGGACAACGGCCGACCGCTACGGCACCGTGAAGGCGCTGACCGCTGGAAAAAACGATGTGGGCGCGGCCTGTATTGCCCCACTCAAGTCGAGCAATCTCCGCGGCATGGGCGGTGCCGGATTCCCCACCGGGCAAAAGTGGGAGCTTGTGGCCCACGAGCAGGCGGAACCCAAATATGTGATTTGCAATGCCGACGAGAGCGAGCCGGGGACATTCAAAGACCGCGTCATTCTCGAAACGTTGCCCCATCTGGTTGTCGAGGGCATGCTGCTGGCCGGACTGACCATCGGCGCCGAACAGGGCATCGTTTACATCCGGCATGAATACGAACAACAACGGCGCGCCTTGGAAGCCGAAATCGCCCGCGCCCAGGCAGCCGGCATCCTGGGGGACAACGCTGCCGGTTCTGGATGCAACTTCGATATCGAAATCTTCATCTCTCCCGGCGGGTATATTCTCGGCGAAGAAACAGCGCTGCTGGAAGCGCTGGAAGATAAACGCGGAGAGCCGCGCATTAAGCCGCCCTATCCCGGCACGTACGGTCTCTGGGGCAAACCGACGCTCATCAACAACGTCGAGACATTTGCGCTGGCAACGTCCATCGTGCATCACGGCAGCGGGTGGTGGAACGAACAAGCAGCGGGAAATTATGCCGGCCTGAAATTCGTTTCAGTTTCCGGTGACATCGCGAAACCGGGTGTGTACGAAATTCCGGTCGGCACGACGGTTGCGGAACTCATCGAGCGAGCTGGCGGCATGCGAAATGGACGAGCGTTGAAGGCATTCTTGCCCGGCGGAGCCAGTTCAAACTTCCTCACCGCCGCCCACGCGAACACGCCACTCGATTTCGAAGCGATGCAGCAAGCCGGCAGCATGCTCGGCACCGGTGCGGTCATCGTGATCGACGACACCCGCGACCTGTTCGTATTAGCAACCAACATTGTCCGCTTCTTCCGCAACGAGTCGTGCGGCAAATGTGTACCCTGCCGCATCGGCAGCGAAAAAGCGGTCGAACTGCTCGAAGGCGTACAGGACGGCAGTCGCGAAACGACAGAGCTGCAGGTGCTGACCGAGCTCGGCGAGACGCTCGAACAGACGTCAATTTGCGGCCTGGGACAGGTCGCCCTGAATCCGATTCTTTCGATGCTGAAGCAGTTCCCCGGCGAGGCGCCGTAGCGTAGAACGCTGCAAAATCAAAGCCTGAAGCGCAAGCGAAGGATGACTCCAAGGCGATGCCAGCAAGCTCCTTCGCTTGCGCTTCAGGCTTAAATACTTGGGGCTCTTGTCTCCCGTCAAGCCAAATTCGCAACTTCACAACTTGCGATTCAGGCTTTAATCGACATAAACAATCAATCAGCAGTTACCGTCAGTCACCGAGATGAAACAACCGTTTCATCGCGTCGATTAGCCCGTGAGGCGTACCCTCTTTCGCTTCATCCTTCAGGGCCTTTAGCGGCGGGTGCAACAGCTTGTTGACGATTCGTTCGATCGACTGTTCGATTTCACGAACGTCTTCAGCGGCGAGGTGGCTCAATTTCTTATTAAGCCGTTCGACTTCCTGCCGGCGGATGTCGTGCCATTCCTCGCGCAATCGTTTGACCACCGGGCCTGTCGCCTGGTGATAAACATCGTGCATAAATTTCGCGGTCTCCTCTTCAATCAGCCGCTGCGCACGTTCGATCTCTTTAACGCGTTTGCCCCGATTGCGTTCGCAGGTTTGCTCCAAGCTGTCAATGTCGTACAGGAAGACACTATCGTCGATCTCGCCGACGGCCGGTTCGAAATCGCGAGGCGCTCCCAAATCGAGAACGAATACCGCCCTTCCCTCCCGCTTCTCCAGCACCTGCTGAAACCGCGGAACATCAATGATCGGTCGGTCGGCACCGGTTGTACTCACAATCACGTCGGCGGCGACCAGGCATTCGTCGAGCTTGTCGAACGGCTCCGTTCGGCCGCCCCACTCAGCAGCCAACTCTTCAGCACGTTTCAGGCTGCGGTTGACGACGATGATATCGCGAACACCTTCCTCTTTCAGATAACGAAGAGTTTCCTCCGCCATCTCGCCGGCACCAATAATGAGTACCGTTTTGTCGTCGAAGCGGTCGAAAATACTCTTGCCGAATTCGCCGACGGCGACGCTGGCAATGGAGACGCGACCTTCGGACAGTTTGGTTTCGGTCCGCACGCGTGCCGAGACTCTTAACGCTCCCTGAAATAATGCATTGGTCAACGGCCCACAGGCGTCGTTTTTCATCGCGACGTCGTAGGCCTCTTTCACCTGGCTGACAATCTGCGGCTCACCCAGCACCATGCTATCGACGCTGGAAGTGACCTCGAACAAATGCCGCACGGCGTCCGGCCCGGTTTGCTCCAAGAGATCATCGACGAATTCGTCGAGTGGAATCTGGTGGAAGTCGGCGAAGAACCTCGCAATCTGCTGATGCGTCGGCGCTTCGTCGGGCGATTCGTGGGCCGCATACAGTTCAACGCGGTTACAGGTTGAAAGCACAACGATTTCTGAGTCGGGAAAATCGACGCGCAGCCGATCGTAGGCAGCGTGTAATAATTCCTCAGACGAGAACGCCAACCGTTCGCGCACCGCCAGCGCCGCGGAATGATGATTGCAATAGACCACTTGCAGATTCAAAGAACAAACTCCAACGTCATTTCAGATCCCACGGGCCGCAGCCCGTGGGCTTTGCTTTCCTGGCTCTCAGCTCTAGACACTCGACGCTTGGCTTTTTCTAGTGCCACGTTTGAATTACATCGAGGTCGCCGGTTAACACCTGCAGGCTGATGATAGTTACCAGCAGGAAGCCGAACGCCCAGATAGTTGTCCAGGCCACCTGTTTCCCGACCGGTCGCCTGGTTGCCAATAACCAGACGAAAAACACGAGCATCACCAACCAGACAATACTGTTACTGATGACGATCGGGTCGGCGAATGAAATGGGATTCGGCCCCTTGCGGGAAAGAAGGCCCATAAAAACGCCAAATAGCATTCCCAATGTGAGCAGCGGCACCGAGATGATGACCGCCGAGCGGTTCAGTCGCGCTAACCGCTCAAGGCTGGGTAAAGCCAAATCGTTGGCCATCGCCTGATGATGTTTCAACCTTCGATGCTGATAAAGGTACATCACGCTCAGCACAAAACCGACCACAACACCGGTGATACCAAACACCAACAACGTGGCATGGAGCATAACCCAGCCACTATGGGCCTGTTCGATGGCAGCTTTCGGCCCGACGCGAAGATTGGGACCGTCGCTGACGAAATACGCCATGATGATCAGAACAATCACCACGGGCAACAGAAACACCCCCAATGGCAACTTGCGGTTGAGGGCCGTCAGAAGCAGGTACGATCCAATCACCAGCCAAGCCAGCACGAGCATCCAGTCGTGTGTTGAGCTCAACAGCGGCGGCTTTCCGGTTTGCCCGCTGCGATTGAGCAAATAGATCGTATGGGCGACCATGCCGGCGGCTGCGGCGACGAGGACGACAATGCGGTTGATCGAAATTTTCCGAAACCACCGCGCAATCTCCAGCCCGAAGGCAACCGCGTAGCTCGCCAAAAAACAGAATACAGTCACACTTGGCATCCAACCTCTCCATTGGTTCTCGCCGCCGGAATTCGACGTGAGTTGATTATACACTGAGAGGCCATCCTACAGGCAGTGCGATTTGGAGGCATATTTCCGCACAAATTCGAGGTCAATGGCGATATTCGTGTTCCAGGTAGGAAGACCGGGTAGATTCGATGTCCGAATGTCGGCCTGTGGCACGTGTCGGGCCAGATAGAAAACGGCACGCATATTCATCGCTGCCGCGTGTTCTGTTCGATGTCGAGCATCAATTTTATCAGCTCGGCAAACGCCAAAACGGTGACACTCCAGAATGCGCCGCCCACCAACGAACCGAGACCAATACCAACGGCGGCCCAACGCTCCGACTGATCATTGGCCTGAAAAACGGCCACGACGCCCGCAACAAATGCCACCACCGTCGCCAGAATAATTACCGCCGCCAGGCAGCGATAGAACAACGAGATGACGCGCAGCGCCGGATATTTTCGGCGCTAGCGACCGGCCGCAGCGTCTCGTTCACCCGCCGCTGCCTCAAACTCTACGTCGGCCCTTAACGGCGGTTCCAAGTTGGAACTGTCGGCGAAAGTGCTATCGGACTGCTGCGTCACGGCTGGCACTGCCGCCTGTTCGTCATCCGGCTGACATTTCGGGCAAGACGTTGGGCGGGGTAAATTAGCGGGAATCGCATAACGCCGTTCACACTGCGGACACTGCCACTCGATTCGTTCAATTGCCATGTTGAAAGACGGAATCTTGTGAAAGAACATGGGCGGAAATAAACAAGACCAAACAACACGATATCACGTATGGCAGATTCTCGATATACGCTGGCAGTCTTGGTCAATGAGTGGATTCAACAGCCGTCTGCGCGCCAGTTGAAGCCCTTACTCGGCGCAACACGTAGTAGGCGATCACAGCTGTAAGTAAGACAAGCCCTACCAATCCAGGCATCATCGCCAAGAACATTCGCAACGTTGTCGGTCGCTTCTCCAACGACGCGTCGCTTGGAGTCGCCGGATTGTAAAAAACTGCACAATTTGTTCCAGGGGCGAAACGTGCAGCAGTCCAGTTCGCCATCCGTCTATTCTCAGGAAGGCCGAGCCAGATGCCGCGAAAACGCTGCGCGGCTACGACGTATTGGTATTCGACTCTCGGAACTAAATATTGCCCCGATGTTCCTCCATCCTTGATGACGCGCGAGGCCAAAACGACTCCTCGAACTGAATTGGTATCGCGTGTGCTGATGCTGTCAATCACCATGTAGGTCGAACAGCCAAGCCACCCGATTCCAATGACGGCCATCAGAACTTCACGGATAGTCGGCATCGTTCGACGCTTCATCCGACATGCTCCGCCATCCAGATGTACCAACGCTGTCCCTCAGTCACCTCTGCTCGGCCAGAATCGACTGGTACGCCTCCACCGGCAAATCCTGTCCGGCAATCGCCTTGAACTGGGCGGAAAGCTGGTCGATGTAGACGTCGGCCGGTTCGACGATTTTGCAGCCACGCTGACGCGCTTCAAAACAGAAGGGGGAATCGCTCGGTAACCGGCAGACATCGAGCACGGTCATATGCGTGCGAAAATACCCCGCGTTCATTTCCGATTTCTTATGACCCATTTTCAGATTGGGATCGGTCAGTATAACGAGGTCGGCCAGTGTGTCGTACAGACTGGCAAAGGGGACGACGCGAATTCCGAATTGCTTTGCGACGCGCTGCGCCTGCTTGTCGTTCGGTGCCGTTACGCTAACAACGCCCTTGCGGCGGTGAATGCCGTGAATCATTGCTTGCGCGGTTCCGTTGGCTCCCACCACCAGAACATTTCGACGGTCGAGCGGACGGTCGTCGGAGTTTTCCTTGCCGAGCTTGTCCTCAATCGCCTTCAGCGCGCTGCGCCAAATCATGTTGTAGGCGTTCCATCCGTTCTTCTGTTTGAGCAGCAGGTCGGCGTAACCGCTCTGTTGCGCGGCCTCTTCGGCGTGTTCGGCGAATTCCAATGCCTCCGTCGAAAGTTCCGGACGCACCACGAGCATGTTAACCCGCAGCGTTTCGAGCCGTTTGGCCAGTTTGTCGAGGCCGCCAATTTCCAACGGCAAACAGCGTGTCTCTTTTTCGAGCAACTTGAAACCGGCATTCAGAATGCGGACGGTCAACGTCTCACGCGGCCCGAAGCCAACCACACCGACGAGCTTGGTCTTCTCGCCAATTTCCTTCCAGTCGTACAGTTCGTCCAACTCGAAGATGCTGGGCTGTCCCTCGTGGGCTTCCATCCCTTTTTCGAGGGCGGCGTAAATCCACGGCGAACCGAATTTGCGACCCAACAGCGAAAATGTGATGCCCGGCCGCCCCAGCCCCATGCCAACCACCGGCAACTCGCGTTTCTTGGCGACCGCCGCCAGCAACGGCCAGGCGGCATCGAGATTGGGCGTGGGACAGGTAAACTTGACGACATCGGCATTCGCCTTGTACGCCTCAATGAAAATGTCGTCGATCTTACCCAACGGACGATCGATGCTGGTGTAACTGATGACCCGCTTGGTCTTCCCGAAACGCGGCACACTGCCGGCGATATCGAGTTCCAGCTCGATGTAATCGGGGCCCGCCCCAATTGCCTGCCGCAGCAATCCCAGCCGCTGCTCTTCGGTCCCCGTAAAATGTCCCCCATCGGCCTTCCGGCGACAGGAGACGAGAATCGGTTTGTCGAACCCGGAAATCAAATCGCCGACGTCCGGCTCCTTGGCCAGATGATCGAGACAGACTTCAATCATGTCGCAGTTCCGCGACGCATTGAGAATATCGACCTTCGCAAGTTTACGCGACGTCGGAGTGACGGAGATGCAAATCATCGGGTTGGCTACATTAATGGAGAATTGCGAGTTGTTTTTTAAACGCAAAGATGCAAAGAGCCGCAAAGGTTCGCAAAGTATGAAATGAGAGGCTCCACTAACTCAACTCTGCTGCGACTCAACGAGGAGCACGCAATTATCACCTTCTCTTTGCGCATCTCTGCGGCTCTTTGCATCTTTGCGTTTCAATCTTTGTCGTCAATCAACATCACTCTCAGAAAGAATCCGATCGTAAGCCTCTCGTGCGCGATCGTATGCCGCTGCTGCTTCGGCTTGCTCGTTGACGCGGATTTGGCCTTTCTTGGAATTCCAACAGACATCGACCGCTTTGCGGCACCACTGGGCGCTTTTGCGGCTGGCGCGGATGGGTTTGCCGGCGACTTCGACGAACACCGGGTTGGTATGAACCGAAGGCAGGATTCGCACGGCGACCCAACTTGACTGCTTCAAGTCGACGTTGAATTCGAGCGACTGTTCGCTGCCGTCGGCAGGGATGTTCTTCGTCGCCACCGCGTGGCCATTGACGATCAACTCGACCGGCACCGTTCGCGTTTCGCCGATGCGGCAGCGTTCGATATGCCAGTACGGTTTCGCATCGAGCCGCGATTTGCGGATGCGCTCGGTATTCGGCGTCGGCTGCTTTGCCAGCAATGCCGATGCGTCGAATGAAACTTTCACCTTGCCCGGCTTTTTCAGATTCAACTGACTGATCTTGTTACTGGAACCCGGTTCGCCGACGGCGACGCCGTTGACTTCGAAATCGAGAATATGACTGCGACCGTCGCCGCAGTAACTGCGACCGTTCTTCACGCCTTGAATCCACGTGTCGAAATCGAGCGGTTGACCCGGATCGAGCTTGACGTAAATCCGGCCGAGGCCGACCTTGTCGCCGTAGATGCAAGGGAAATCGGTCTCGCCGCTGATGCGCGCCCGGTATCCGCAGTTGAGCGTGTGATACCAGACGTTCAACTCCCAGATGGACGGCGTATCGACAGCCGAAATGAAATCGCAAACACCGTCGGCAACGGTGACGATGTACTCGTTCGCACCGATGCCGTCGAAGCGCGGCATGGCGTAATCGGGCAGTTTGTCGGCGGCGCGGCCGTTCCAGCCGGCGGGCCGATTACGGTAGTTGACGAACCCGCGTTGGCCGCCGGGCAAGACGTCGGGCAGTTGCAGTCCCCAGCCACTGTGACTGTAACCAACGATGCCACCCTGTTTCTTGCCCCATGCCAGAATCGGTCCGGTCCAACTGGGCCATTCTCCAATAACCGACGTCTGCTTTCCCTCGAAACGCCCCGATTCACCGCCGTAGGTCCAATTGAACGTGGTCGGCTTGGCGTAGCTGAAGTCGTCTTCTTTCAGTCGCAGCAGGCAGAGGTGTCCCGCGTGTGCTGACGGGAAACCGCTCACTTCGACGTCGTACCGCATCAGATTGTTCGGCCGCGAAAGGGCCGACGTCTTTCCTTCAAAGTACGACTTCTGCGCGTACCAGCACGGCCCCCAACTCAGCACACAGCCAACGTTGAGGTCTTCGCCCAGAATGTGCCGCATCATGTCGGCGGGGGTGACACCTTCGGTTGGGTTTTCGTAGTGCGCACAACCGGCGGCGTGCACGTGATGATCGCCGGAGAACCACAGGCGTTTGGCCGGATGCGTCCAGCGGCGCAATTGGAATTCGGCCCGATGACTGACGACACCACGGGGGACAACCAGTTTGGTGGTTTCTTCGTAATACTCGGGACCACGAGCGATCATCACCGAGTATTCACCCGGCGGCAGATGGATCGACTCGCCGTCGGCCCGATAGATTTGATTGTGAAAGAAGAAATCGGGCGCGAGACGTCGCGCAGGATTGGGGTAGATGCGGCCGAACTTATCGCGAATGACAAACGCCGCCATTGTCGGCTTGCCGTCGGCGTCCTTTACGCCCAACGAAATTTCAACCGCCGGCACCGACTTGAACAGCACCGGCACGGCATTACGAAAACCGATGTCCTGCGTCCCCTGTCCAACATTGAACGCCAACTTCGCTTCGCGGCGACCGACATCGCGGCTGTAAAGCTGGATGATTCGGTATTCCAATTCCAGACCGGAAAGCTTCGGTTTCAACGGTTGCTTGTCGAACATTTCAATCGACAGAAACCGCTGCGCGACATCGGCGGCCGAGATGTCGATCTTCGGGCGTTTCGCTCCACGACTGCGGCGAAACTGCGGGGCCGCATTCGGGCTGACGGCAACCAGCTTGGGATTGATACCCGCTTGATTCGACACTTTCACCAGAAATGTCCGCCACCCCTGCTGCACCAATTCCTTGTTGGCGTCCCCCTCCGCAACTTTAACACGGCTTTCGGCGCTGATCTTAACGCCCGCCACACAATACTTATCAAGAATGCGTTGAATGCCGGTGATCGATTCGGTGGCATCGGTATTCCGCATCGCCACCCGTAACGTCTTCAAGTCGGCTGGGCTGAATGGCGCACCGACATAGTTCATCGCTTCGATGAGCCGCTCGGTCGCTGCGACCAGCGGCTGCTGTTGCACATCGGTGACAATCGGCAACCCATCAGCATGAACGGCCGACGCGAACGACAGCGTGGACGCAAACAGCAATGACGACAACAAGCCAGGCCGGCAGACGGACAGAGTCGCGCGCATTTCTGCTTCCTCTCGATGAAAACAATGACGAGGCGAACAACAGGACGGCGTTACAGAACGCAACAACCGGGTCGACGCCCCATTGTGGAACGGTCAGGCGATGAGTGCAAGGAAGAAGATGGCGTTTGTCGATGAGTTGCTTAGCCGCGACGCACCGCGAACCGCCCCATTACTAACCAGCTGAAGTTCAAAGGTGTTTGTCCAGGAACTCCAACGTCAGTTTCACGGCCCGATGATCGGTCGCCGGAATGTCTGTTCCCTCGATGGTCTCGGTCACCTCGATGAACTCAATCTGCATCTTCTTGCGATAATTACGTTGAGTGCAACGGTTGCGAATCGACTGCGAAATCAGAATGTGATCGATCTGGTTCCGTCGTCCGGAGAATTCGTAGGTCCAGTGTTGACGAATGCGCCGATTGAATTCGTCGCTGGACTCACTGTCGCGCCGCTTGAAAAACCTGGGGCCGCCGGTCTGCGCGAGATCCTCGTTCAAATCGTCGAGACCACGAATTCTCCTCATCGCAGGCTGACCACGATGGTCGTTCAGGTCGCCTACCACAATCACATGTTTGTTCTCAGCAAGTTGTTTGAGATAATTCCGACGCACGATCGATGCCTGCGCGATCCTCTTCGCGTCACTCTCGTGGCCGCCGCGTTCGCTCTTCAGGTGCACCGGATAAAGATACACGACTTCGCCGTCAATTCTGATTGCGGCCCGCATCCCTTTGGAGACCGTCGTCTCGTCTTCGGATTCCACGTCATCCAGTTCACCGAAAAACCCTTCGCGGCCCGGAATACGCGGCAAGATCGACCCCTCGACGAACGGTCGCCGGGAGAGAATGGCAACATTTTGATTCGTAAACTTGTCGCTCGAATCGGCGAAGGCCAGATGGGGATAGTTTTTCTTCAATTCGTCGTGCAAGACTGTGACGTCGTTTGGCGAGGCGTAAATGCCATTCACCCTAGACACGCGAGCGACTTCGGTCAGCACGATCACATCGACGTCAATCCTCTCGATTGTTGCGGCGATTGCTTTGACCGCTTTTCGATATTGCTGCTCGCGGAAGCCGTCTGCCGCCCACGTTCTCAGCTGTGCTTCGGTCCAGGAACGACGATCGAACGGTAGACCGAATTTCACGTGAACGGTCTTTGGCGACAAGAACTGGCAATTGAGCGTGGCAATGGTCACCGTTTCCGCAGCGTTCAAAGACGATGTCCAGCAGACGAGCAATGCAAAAAAGAGCCAGCGCATGGTCGGACCTTTCGTGACAATGTTTTATTGACTTCACACGCCACATTTACGGAATAGACCGACGTTCGGCCGGTTTGTTATCGGCGGGGTGGCCGAAGCTGGAGTTTTTACGAAGCCCCGGTGATCGCGCAAGACCGGGGCTTCCCTTCGGTCCAGTCCCGGCCATCCGATTGCGGTTGTGAAACGACGTCGAAAATCAGGCCAGCAACTTCTTCACAACGTTCCCCGCCACATCGGTCAGGCGGAAATCGCGGCCCTGGAAGCGGTACGTCAGCTGCAGATGGTCGAGGCCCAACAAATGCAGCACGGTGGCCTGGAAGTCGTGGACGTGAACCTGGTCTTTCACCGTGTAATAACCCAACTCATCGGTTTCGCCGACGGTTGTACCTCCTTTAATTCCGCCGCCCGCCATCCACATCGAATAGGCGTCGATATGATGGTCGCGGCCGGCCGTGTCGCGCGGCTCGCCTTGCGGGGTGCGGCCGAATTCGCCGCCCCAAATCACCAGCGTGTCGTCCAGTAACCCTCGTCGCTTCAAATCGCTAATCAACGCGGCTGCCGGGCGATCGGTCTCGCGGCAGCGGTCTTCCAGCGGCTTGTCCAGATTGGTACCGGGGTTGCCGTGATGGTCCCAATCGGTGTGATACAGCTGCACGAACCGCGTTCCCTTTTCCACCAGACGCCGTGCCAACAAACAATTGCGACCAAACGACGGTTTGGCCGGATCAACGCCGTAAAGATCGAGTGTCTCTTTCGTTTCGCCGGCGAGGTCCATCAATTGCGGCGCGCTGGTTTGCATGCGGTAGGCCATTTCGTAGGCGGCAATCCGCGTCGAAATCTCGGCATCGCCCACCTGCTTGAGCCGTAACGTATTAAGCTGTGCGACGGCATCGACGAATTCGCCCTGCTGTTTCGGGCCGATGCCCTTGGGCGTCGAGAGATTCAAGATGGGGTCAGCACCGTTCAGGAACGGCACTCCCTGGTATGTCGTTGGCAAAAAGCCGCTGCCCCAAAGTGGAGTCCCGCCGCGCGGTCCACGGGGACCGGAATGCATCACGACAAAACCGGGCAGATTTCGTGATTCGCTACCGATGCCGTAGGTGGTCCATGCGCCCATGCTCGGCCGGCCGAATCGCGGCGAACCGGTGTTGGTGAACATCTTCGCCGGACCATGATTGAACACGTCAGTCTTCATACTGCGAACGATAGCGATGTCGTCGGCGTGCGCGCTAATGTGCGGCAGCAATTCCGAAATCTCCGCACCGCTTTCGCCGTGCTTTTTGAACTTGCGGCGCGTGCCCAGCAGTTTGGCGTCCTTCTTCAAAAATGCAAACCGTTTGTTCTCGACGTACGACGGCGGAATGACTTGCCCATCCAACTCCTGCAGCTTGGGCTTGTAATCGAACAACTCCAGATGGCTTGGGCCACCCGCCATGAACAAGTAGATCACCCGCTTGGCCTTGCCGGGGAAATGCCCGTCGCGCGGAAAGAGCGGGTTCGTCTTCCGGTCGGCCGTCTTCGAGTCGGCGGCCAACAGACGGCCATCGCTCATCAACGACGCCAACCCCAGCGCACCGAGATTGACTCCACAACCGGCAAAGAAGTGGCGGCGGGTGATGTCACGCAAGGCTTGTTGTTCGGTGTTCATGGTCAGCATTCTCGTTCCTGTTTACTGGTTTCCAAGCTCCAGCTTGGGTACCCGGCTTCTCGAAGCTCTGCTTCGCTCGATCGAAAGCAAAGCTTCCAGTCCTCTTCTGCGATGCGCGCGATCAGCGTTCCCAAGCCGGAGCTTGGGAACGAGTGGACGCATCGATCTACTCCCGTGTAATGAACTCATCCAGATTCAAAAAGACGCGGGCCACGGCGGTCCACGCGGCCGCTTCGGCTGCGCCGATGCCTTCTGGACGAATCGCCGGTGCCACTTGTGCGGCATCCTTGTCCGCCGATTCAAATCGTTTACGTTGTTGCGCGACAAATTGTGTGAGGACTGCGAATTCCTGTTCGCTTGGCTCTCGCGACAGGCAAACGCGGAACGCGTACAGCAACCGTCCCGAGTCGTCTTTGGGGCCGTCAGTCAGAATGCGCGTCGCCAATCCTTGTGCCAATTCAAAGAACGAATGATCGTTGGCCAGTGTGAGTGCTTGGAGCGGCGTGTTGGAGCGGGCACGACGCGTACAGGTGTTGTTGGCACGCGGGGCATCGAATGTCGGCAGGAACGGATACGGATTTGATCGCCAGAAATAGACATACATTCCGCGACGGTAGCGGTCGTCCCCTTTGCTTTCCGGCCACGCTTTGGAGACCTGCGTGAGCAGGTTGATGCCTTTCGGCTGTGGCGGATAAACGCCCGGTCCACCCAACTTCTGCGACAGCAGCCCGCTCGACGACAAACAGACATCGCGAATTGCTTCGGCTTCAAGTCGAATCCGCGATTGTCGTGCGAGCAGTTGGTTGCCCGAATCTTTCTCGTAGAGTTGGGGACTGACACGCGACGACTGCCGATACGTTGCCGACGTCACAATCCGCCGGTGTAACCCCTTGTTATCCCACCCCGAGGCGACAAACTCGATTGCCAGCCAGTCGAGCAGTTGGGGATGCGATGGTGCCGTTCCCTGTGTGCCGAAGTCGTTCTCGGTTTCAACCAGTCCCGTCCCGAAGAACAACTGCCAATAGCGGTTGACCGTCACGCGCGGCGTCAGCGGATTCTCTTTTGAGACCAACCAGCGGGCCAGATCGAGTCGCCCGGGGTTCTTAATATTCTTCGGCAACTGCGGCAAGACGGCCGGAATCTTCGGCCGCACGATGGCCCCTTTCCGTAGAAAGTCGCCGCGAATCATCACGAAGCTTTCGCGCGGCTTCTTCACCTCACGCATAATCATCGTCGTCGGGATGATCTGTGTGAGTTCGCGTTCGGATTTCTTTAACGCGTTCAATTTATCGACGAGCGGTTGACGTGTTTCATCGGTCCCGCTGTACGCGGCCTTCAGCACGGCTTTCTGGCCGGGGGTCCGCTTGTCGGAGACGACGGCCACACTCGCTGCGACACCGGCCGGCACGACATGACCTGCCGACAATTCGCTGGTTACCGACAGCCGAAACCGGCCGATGAGATACTTCGCCGACTTGCTTTCGTGCTTCAGCGAAAACGTCAGTCTGGTCCCGACCGCCTGTTCGAGCGGCTGCTGTAGCACGAAAATCGCTTCGCGATCAACGTTGGCACTGCCCTGCCCTTTGGCAACGTTAATCGCCCAGCCGGTCTGTGCGTTGTCGTCGATGGCATGCGCTGCCGGGAATCCATCCTGCGACCAATCGGCCGCCGTCTTCGAGAATTTCAACGGCGCCGTTGCTGCGCCGTTTGCTTGCGTTGCTGTCACGGTTGCGGAAAATTCGGTGAGTACGAAATTCCCATTGTCGGCCAGACCGGGGCCGTTCTTCGGCAACCCGGAATTCGTCAGCACTTCCAATCGCACGGCCACAACTTTTCCGACGGGAACATCGACCGTCACAGTGTAGGTATCGTTGGCGGGGATGTTGCCGTTGCCCCCAACAATCAGCGATCGGTCGTCGAACTCGTTGATGGTCGCGTTCGCCTTCGACTTGAATTCGACCGCGTCCAGCATCACCCACTTGGGTGCGGCGACCGCGGCGATTTCTGTTTCCCATTTGTCTTGTCCCACAGCGATCTTTGCGTCGTGTGCCTTTAGTATCTTCCCGGTGCTGGCGATGTCGGCCCGCAGTTGTTTCTGCCGCGTTTCCTGTGTCGGCGTTGGCAGCGGGATGATTGGCTGGATACTTTTGATATCCTGCGTGCCGTTTAAGAACGCATACATCTCGTAGAATTCGCGCTGTGAAATCGGATCGAATTTGTGGTTGTGGCAACGGGCACAGCCGACCGTTAATCCGAGGAACACCGAGCCGGTCGTCGAGAGACGATCGACGACCGCATCCACACGAAACTGCTCCGGGTCGGTTCCGCCCTCTTGGTTGATTAAGGTGTTACGGTGAAAGCCGGTTGCGACCAATTGGTCGCGCGTGGCGTCGGGCAACAGGTCGCCGGCGATTTGCTCGATCGTAAATTCATCGAACGGCTTGCCGTCATTGACTGCGTCGATGACCCAGTCGCGGTATTGCCAGATGGAACGCGGGCCGTCGATCGTGAAGCCGTTCGAGTCGGCGTACCGGGCCAAGTCGAGCCAATGCCTGCCCCAACGTTCGCCGTAATGCGGCGACGCCAGCATGCGATCAACGAGTCGTTCGTAAGCCCCCGGTTGATTGTCGGCGAGAAACTGTTCGACCTCGTCGAGAGACGGCGGCAGCCCAAGCAGATCGAGACTGAGCCGCCGAATGAGCGTGGTTCGGTCAGCTTCGGCAGAAGGCGATAATCCTTCCTTTTCCAATCGCGCCAGCACGAAACGGTCGAGCGGCTGATGCGACCAAGCGGCGTTCTTCACAGTCGGCAACTTCGGTCGCCCGATGGGCTGAAACGCCCAGTGATCACTCTTTGCCTGCTCGTTGCTGGCCACTTCGTCCTTCGGCGCTTTCGCCCCTTCGTCGATCCAGCGTTTGATGAGGGCGATCTCTTGCGGTTTGAGCGGCGGAAGCTCGAACGGCATTCGCGAGATGTCATCGTCGTCTTTGCTAATTAGCGTCAAATAAAGCAAGCTCTTGTTGCTTTGGCCGGGAACGATCGCCGCGCCACGGTCTCCGCCGGCGGTTGCCAGTTTCGCTGTGTCGAGTCGAAAACCCGACTGCGGCTTCTTGGCCGTATGACACTCGTAACAATGCTTGACCAGCAGCGGCTTGATTTGCGTTGTGTAATCGACCGGCTTGATCTTCCCGGCCGATTCGTCGGCAGCGAACGCAACGTAACCAACGGCGACCATAACGGCTGCCAGTGCAACACAAATACTGGCTCGCGATTTCATGCGTTCATCCCGAAGATAAGAGTCAACATTGACGGCAGAGTCCCCCACCGTCGTTCCGTCAAACCAACAGTGGCTACGCGCAGAGAGTCAACGCCTCGACGCATCAGCTATCCAGCATATCACCCCAGCCTAGAGACAGGCAAGCACGCCCGGTCTGCAGAGATGATGAACGGGCGAGCGGAGAAGAAAATCCAGCGAGCGGCCAGCTTTATGCCGGTCGTTTCAGCCCACCCGCCCGCTGCATGCGTCAACTCAATCGTTCAACCGGCATAAAGCCGGCCGCTCGCTTGAATCGCTCTCCGGAAACTCGTGCACGGTCATTCTCCTTCCAGCCCCAGGCTGGAAATACGAAAACCGCCTCCTTCGGTGCGAAAACTGAGCTGTAGCGGCCTTCCCGACTGTTCGGCCGGCTGACTGCAATTGACTACCCTGGTCCCGTTGCAGATCACCAGCACGCGGTTGCCGGTCGCTGTCAGCCGCAGTTTCGTCGGTTTCTCCAAAACAAATGGCACGGAAAATCGCCGCTGCTTAATGAGCGTCCGCTTCCCTTTGATGATGGAAGAAATCTTAACCACCTCGCGCGAAAACTCGGCCTGCATCAGCGTGTCGGTCGTCGGTGCAAACAATCGAATTTGAAATCGTCCTGATTTGCCCAGCGGCGCGATGAGGCACTCAACAGTGATTTTTCTGTAGTCGCGGCGGAACGTAGCCGATGCTGGCTTGTTCCCGTTCGATTGCATTGCTGCGGGCCGGAAGTTCCAACCATCCGCTTTCCAATGTGACGGGAAAAACGGGTCCTGCCAACTCGTCCGCGCGGCATCGAATTGCGTCGCGTCGTCCGAAGTGATCTCCGGCGTGCGAACGTCGGCGGCGGCATGACCGTTGGTTGATGGCGGTTGGACGACCGGTTCGCTCTTGCTGTCACCATTGGCTGCATGGCTGGGCGAATCGTCTTGGGCCGGGTCAGTCTCCGCAGTCTGCGGTGAGTCTTCCGGCTTCGGCTCCGTCATGCCGACCGTCCACCACCAGATGCCGCCAACCATGATCGCGGTAACAATCAGCGTTCCAAGATTCGACACGACGCGCGACCCCAGCGACGGTTTCGGTACATCCAACCGTTCATCGTCGGCAGAGTTTCTGATCTCGTGTCGTTCGGTCATTGGCGTTCAGCGCTGTTCGACGCTTGCGGGCTGTCGGGCGAGTTGCTGGGTTAACAATGCGCCCAGAGCCTCTTCTAAATAGATCGACTCCAAACCGGCCGATTCTTTGAGTCGTTTGTATTCTTCCACAAATTGATCGATCCGCCGGCTGTCGGTCGCGGCTCTGGTGGCCCGCAGCAGAATGTTTTTTGGTGTGTGTTCCATGTCGATGAATTCGACGACCTGCGTTCGGTAACCGCAAATCTCCAGCGCAGCGGCTCGCAGTCCGTCGGTTGCTTCGGCGGCGAATCGTTCCTTCAGGATGCCGTGCCTGAGCAGCCCGGCGAGCGCGGGACTGTCAATTTTGTTTGCCAGTTCGTGCTGACAACAGGGGACCGCGAGGATGACATCGGCCCTCCAACGAATCGCCTGCGCCAGCGCGTCATCGGTTGCGGTGTCGCAGGCGTGCAGCGACACCGCCAGATGAACCGGCTCGTTTGCTTCGTGGACGCTGATGTCTCCTTCCTGAAACTCCAGCCCGGCGCAGTTCAGTCGTTTCGCAATTTCCCGACAGTTGTTGATGACATCGGTCTTCCGGTCGAGGCCGACAATGTGTACCGATCTCGCATGCACGTTCGTCAGCAAATAGTGCAACGCAAATGTCAAATAACTCTTGCCGCAGCCAAAATCGACGACGTTCAAAGTCCCTTCGGTGGGCAATTGGTCGTAAACGTCGTTCACCAGTTCCAGGTACCGATTGATCTGCCGAAACTTCTGGTACTTGGAACTGTGGACGCGTCCGGCCGGCGTCATCACGCCGATCTCGATAAGAAACGGGCACGGTTCGCCGTCGGCGATGAGATAATTCTTCGCGCGATTGTGCGTCTTCACACGGCGAGTTTTTGTCGCTGCCGATTTGCGGACGCGAATCGATCCGCCCGTGGCAGCGCGGGCCATGTAGTCGGCTTTCACGGTGAAGAGATGGCAGTGCGCGTAGGCTGCACCAAACAATTCTGCGACTCTGCGATTGGCATCGGCCGGCTCGAGATTCTCGTGTGTCTCCAATCCGTCTCGCCGCGATGCAAATTGATAGACGGTCGCATCGCTAACGATGACCGGCCGCACCGTCAGCTTATGCGGCATATCGTCGGCAACCTTCCGCCGTTTGCTCAACGACAGCGCAAGGCAATCCCCCGTAACGAGCGCGTCCCGAATGATCTTCTGAAACTCTGCCATGGATTCGTTTTCGATGTCCTGCAACGAGATGAGTTAATAAAGTAGGCGAGTCGCCGGCTTTAAGCCGGCGGGTATTATCATGAGTCTATGTGCTTTGAACTGATGAAGCCCAACAGCCGGCATAAAGCCGACCGCTCGCTTGATGTCGCTCGCTTGGTGTCAACTAGCGCGAAACCCATGTTACTGGGTTTCGTCTCCGTTCTACGTTAAGCTGCATCCTAATTCATTTGCGGCTTTTCGCTTTCCACTCTATGCGGAGCGAATCGGCGGGGCAACTCGGAATCTGATCCACAGCATTTAGTCCATAGCGGAATCTGCCATGTCTTCCAAGTTGAATAAGAAACAGAAGAAGCAGATTGACGTCGCGCGCAAGAAACTTGCCAAGCTGCACCAATTGCTGGGGTATGCCCGAAATCAGCCCGATGATCCTGCGGAGGTTCCGCGGCTGGAAGCAGAGATTGCCGACCTGCAGCAGCAGATTGAGAAGATTCAATCCGAAGGCTGACATCTGACGTTCTCCCCCATCCGAACGCTACGCCCGTGTCTGATTTTCCTCCGACTCTGTTCGTCGTCCACCCAAAAGAACGGCGAAAGAAGTGCACCGTCGAACCGTTGCGCGGACGGGACGGATTCTCGTTCCATAAGTTCTCAAATGGCCGAGCCGATTCACTCGAAGGCTACGTACGGATTGGTTTCGGTGGCCCACAGTTGAGCAGCGACGACATCGATTGCGGGCTGTTGTTTCTCGACGGAACGTGGCGATGGGCCGAGCAGATGGGAAGCGACTACGACGATCTGCCCGTGCGAAGTCTGCCCGATTGGACCACGGCCTATCCACGCGTCTCCAAGACTTTCGAGAATCCGCACGCGGGGCTGGCGACAATTGAGGCGGTGTACGTCGCCTACACAATCCTCGGCCGCGATACCGCCGGCTTGCTTGATGACTACTACTGGGCGGAAGCGTTTCTAACGCTCAACGGCGTGACGAACGGTGAAACACCGACGAAGACAATGGGCACGCCAGCACCATCCACCGACTGAAACACCGAATTCACTTTTCCCTTCACGAGAAACAACCATGTCGCAAGTCGATGAATTTGGAGAACCGACAAAAGGTTCAAGCAACACGGTTCTCTACGTCATTCTCGCGGTGGTATTGGTCGTCGTTCTCATCTGTGGCGGATTATCCTTTGCCGTCTATCGGATGATTACCGGTGCTGTTGATACCGTTGTTGAAGTTATCCACGACGCGACGGTCCAGGGAATTCAAAGTTCCGACATGGATGACGACGACAAAGAGACGATCATAGTACAGGTTGATCGCGTCAAGAATGCGTACAAAGCGGGCGACATCACCACTGAGGAAGTTACACAGCTTCTGGGCAATATCCTCCAGGGGCCGATCATGATGGTTGGGATGTGCCAGCATATGGAGAGGCACTACGTGATTGCGTCGGATCTCTCCGATGAGGAAAAATCCGAAGGCCAACTGACATTGCAGCGCGTGGCTTGCGGCGTTTTCGACGATACAATTACGCGGAGCCAATTTGAAACGCTGACGGCTTCGATCTCCGTTAACGACCAAAATGGCAATCCGTCGTTGAAAGAGACGCTGACCGATGAGGAACTTCGCGAAATCCTAACCCAATGCAAGAAACTGGCCGACGACGCCGATCTTCCCGAGGAACCGTACGACATCGACATCGGCGAAGAGATCAAAAAGGCAGTCGATGAAGTGCTGATCAAGGAATAGCATCCCCAAAGCCCACGGGCGACGCCCCGTGGGATCTCAGCAAACCCGCGATTACTTTTTCTTGTCGAGCGGGATTTCCAGTTGAGACGGCGGGGCTTTCAGTTCCGCCTGATGACGCTCGACCTCGCGGCGAATGTCGGCGATCACCTCGGGATGATCGGCGGCGACATTGTATTTCTCCGACGGGTCGTGATTGAGTTGATAGAGTTCGGGCGTCTCATGCGTTTTCGGTCCGCCTCCACCGTACGCCGATTGCGTGATGAAGTGCGCTTTGAAAGCGCCTTTGCGAACAGCCATCAGTCGCGTTCCACGGTAATAGAACATGGTCTTGCGCGGACTGGGACCGGTACCAAATAACACGGGGCTGAGATCCACGCCATCGACAATCCGGTCGGTGGGAAGCTTCGCGTCGGCGAGTTTGATACTGGTGGAGTAGATGTCCATCGTGCTGCCCAGATCCAAGGCGACGCGTCCGGCTGGAATTTTTCCGGGCCACCACGCAATCGTCGGTTCGCGCATGCCCCCTTCCCACGTGCTCCCTTTTCCTTCGCGCAACAAGCCGGCCGATCCGCCGTGCGTGTCGAAAATCAGCCACGGGCCGTTGTCGCTGGAAAACCAGACGATTGTGTTGTCGGCCAACTTCAGCTTGCGGAGCGTTTCCAAGACTTGCCCGACGCTCCAATCGATCTCCTCAATCACATCGCCGTACAGACCGCGGCGGCTGTGATCGGCGAATTCGGGTGAACGGAACAAGGGCACATGCGGCATGCTGTGCGCCAGGTAGATGAAGAACGGCTCGTCGCGGTGCGCGCCGATGAACTTGGTCGCTTCTTCGGTGTAGCGGAGGGTGATGGTGGTCTGATCGGCCGGGCGTTCGGCGATCTTCAGGTTCCGCATCAGCGGGACGTTCCAGTATTTGATCTTTGGATCCCAGAAAGGAGCGCGGCCGCGCGGCGCATCGTTCACGCGGTCCATGTCGTTGGAATAGGGAATGCCAAAATATTCATCGAAGCCGTTGTTCGTCGGCAGAAATTGCGGCAGGTGTCCCAGATGCCATTTGCCGAAGTGCGCGGTCGCGTAGCCGGCCGACTTGAGTGCCTCGGCCAGCGTGACTTCCCTGGCTGGAATGCCTCCGCCGGAATTGGGAAACAGCACCCGACGGCGGTCGCTGCACATGCCGCTGCGAATCGGCAATCGCCCGGTGAGCAACGCAGCACGGCTGGGCGTACAGACCGGTGCGGCCGAGTAGAACTGCGTGAACCGCATTCCTTCGGCAGCCATGCGGTCGAGATTCGGCGTGCGAATTGTGGGATGTCCAAAGCAGCCCAAGTCCCCGTATCCCAGGTCGTCGGCATAAATGACGACAACGTTCGGTGGCCGGTTATCAGCGGCGCGGACTTTGTTGCCTGCGAGGAGTAGCGAGTATGCGGCACATAGGCACGACAACATAAGGACGTGCTGAATTCCGTGGCCAAACTTTGTCATGGTCAATCTCCAGGCCGATGTCGGTTCCAGGTTGTGGATAAATTGGTGATGTCAGTCGGGTTGCGTTTCAGACGGAACCTGATGCTGGAAAAGAACTTCCCGCCATGCAGCACTCCACCTTCCGCCAGTTTAAGCAGATTCCCCTTAACCCGCGAACCGTTCGCAGCCGAAATATGAATAAGCGAAGGTTTATTCCGGTCGGGCAAACCCTGCCGATGTTAACGGCAATTCGTGGGATAAATTCGGCCGGATCGTATCGGCCACCATCCACCACAGGTGCCGCTGAAGGCAATTTCGAGTTACGGTTTCATGATCGTTCGTCACGAAATACAGCACGATACTGCGGAAATGCAGCCGCACGGCGGCGATGCATTGGCCGCACAGGTCGTTTCGTCAATTCGCCGTGCTGCGGACGTCGTTGAAGAACTGCTGACGGTCGATTTTTCTGCCTTCCGGTTGAACAAAGCGCGGTTTGCCGCATTGCAATTCATTGGGCGATCGTCGGCGCAGGGGTGTTCTCAGACGGAGTTAGCCACGGGTCTGGGGCAATCGGAATCGAGCGTGAGCGGGTTAGTGAGCCGCATGCGAGCCGATGGCTTGCTTTATCGATTGCGGTCGAAACACGATCAGCGGAAACGCCTGTTGATGCTTTCCGAACGCGGACGACAGTTGCTGGCCGATTGTGAACTCGCCTACGGCCGCCAGTTTGAAAACGTATTGAGTCGGTTTGAAGCAGACTGGCTGGGACAGCTGTCGGGCCTGTTGGATGTTTTCGCCGAAAGACTGGCAGAGACGCAAGCGGCGAGCGAAATCGATACTTCAAATGACAACGAACAACTCACTCATTCCGACGAATTGCTTCGACGTTCTGCATAAATGAATACGTTCCGGTTCATTCCGGCTCCACTGAAGTATGACATTAAACTGGCCCAGCAATCGATGCTCTCGAACACCAATCAGCGTCGACATGATCGACACCGGCCCATCCGCCGATCGGCACCAGCGTGCTTCATGTCGCTGTTGCTCGTCGTCGCCACGTTGGCCGGTTGCTCGCGGTCGTTCTGGCGACGAAACGCCGATAACGAAGTGTACGACCTGCTTCCGGAAAAGATGACCGATGACCGCTGGGTCTTGCCACGAATCGACATCACGCCCGATCCGGCGAGCCGCCTGTTCGATGCGTATCCACCCGACAAAGGACCGCTGCCCCCCGATGATCCGGCGGCCAGCGTCTACATGAAGCGGGTCAACGGCATTCGGCAATCAAAGAGTTGGCACAAATTCGGCACGACGTTATCGATTGAGAATCCTCAATGGCTGGAGCCGTTTGGGTTGGCGCCGTCTGAAGACGGTAACATGCCCGTCCCCCTCGATGGCGACACGATTCTCCCGCCGGTGCCGGCAGAAGCCGCCGTTTCGGACGAGGGTTCGATCATCCAAACAGCCGCTGAGTTTGAAACCGAGGAGATTGAAACCGGGGAAGAGTATTCGGCAGAAGGTGGCGCGGGTAACGCGGCGGCCCGGGCACCTGGAACACAGCGGTACGGCATCGATAACATGCAGTTACAACAGGCATTGGAACTCTCCTACATCAACAGCCGCGAATACCAGACACAGATCGAGAACCTGTATCTGGATGCCCTCGACCTGACGTTCGACCGTTTCCAATTCCAAGTCCGTTATCTGGGGATCGGCGGTCGAGAGCCAACGGCCGACGCCACCTTCAATTCGATTCCACGCACGCAGAATTCACTGACGACGAACAAGCGCTTCGGCGTGAGTCAACTTCTGCCCGCCGGCGGACAGATGGCTGTCGAGCTTGCCAACAATACGGTTTGGCTGTTTGCCGGTCCAAATCAGACTAACACGGCATCCACGCTGTCTTACTCGTTGGTTCAACCCTTGTTGTTGGGAGCCGGCCGCAAGGTGGTTCTGGAAGGGCTGACACAGGCCGAACGCAACACACTGTATTCAACCCGCGATCTGGCGCGATTCCGAAAGACGTTCTTTGCCGGCGTCGTCGGCAACTATCTGGGAATCCTGCAGCAGACACAAGGGGTGGCGAATCGGCAGAACAACATTCGGCAACTCGAGAATCAAGTGGAACTGCTACGAGCGGTGACGTCGCAAACACCCGAGACGACAGCCGTCGATCTGCCTGCCCTGCCTGAGAACCTGCAAATCCCGGCCGCACTTGCAGTACGACTGACCTACAATGCCGAGCGCAAGCAATTGCAGTGGCAGGGTACTTTGAGCGAAGAACAGGAGCAACAGCTCAGACAGTTCAGGGATTCCAGCGACGCAGAAGATTTTCGCACAGCGGTTAACGAAATCGTTGCGCGATTGCGGACGGAGACGGTCACTCTCTCGGTCGCCCAGCTTGAAACGACGCTGGCCAACGCCCGCAACGATCTGAACGAGGCGCAGGTGGGCCTGCTCGATAGTCTTGACCAGTTCAAGATTCAATTGGGACTCCCTCCCGACTTTCACTTGACGCTCGACGAAACACTGCTGAAACAGTTCAGGCTGATCGATGCTCCGTTCTTCGATCTCGAACGGCAAATCACCGATTTTGTCCACGTCGTCTCAGACCTGGACACGGCGGACCCCGATCTGGCCGGTCTGCGGACTGTCGCCGCCGGACTCAAGCAACTGCAACTCGACGTTCGCCAATACGGCCTCAACGTCATTGACGCCGACCGCGACCGCGTCGATGAGAATATGCCCGAACGTTTGGCCCGATTGAGCTCGGAAGCGAGACGTGACCTCGTTCGCCGCAACATCAAGCAGGACCGACGGTTTTACTTCAGCTTACAGCAGGACTATGGGGAGATCGAAAATCAACTGGATGATGTCATCAAAACGCTGAGCCAAAACGATATCAACCTTGACGCTCGTCAGTTGGCATTCACCACACTCAGCAGACAACGTGAACGGCTGCTGAAAGTCGCACAGGGCCTGCAGCCGATTCAGGCGGGTGCGCGAGTCGAACTGATTCAGTTGCGTCAATTCCAACTCGGGCGGGAGGAGTCGGTTGCCCAAGGGCTGGACAATCGGCTCGACCTGAAAAATGCCAGAGCACAGGTGATGGACGCCCGGCGGCGTCAAGAGGTGGCCGCGAACCGACTCGAAGCCGTGCTGGACATCGTCGCCGAGGGAGATGTTCGCACGCGGCCGTTGATCGGTAATCGGGGCGAAAACCCGTTTGATTTCCGTGGACGCCGAAGCAGCTTTCGCGTCGGCGCACGGTTTACGGCTCCGCTCGATCAGATTTCCGAGCGAAACGACTATCGGCTCGCACTGATCCAGTATCAGCGGGCGCGGCGAGATTACATGGCCCTGGAAGACGACGTCAAACTCGATATTCGCACGAGCTGGCGGCAGTTGCGGCTGCTCCGCGAGAACTTTGAAACCGCCCGCCAGGCTTTGCGAGACGCCGCGACACAGCTCGACCTGACGGTTGAAGAGGTGACAGCCCCCCCAAGAGTAGTGCAAGGTGTCCAACAACAAGTTCAGGCATCAACCAGCGGCCAGCAGGGTCTGAACCTGCTGCAGGCCCTGAATCAGCTGCTAAACACTCAAAACAGTCTTATCCGAATTTGGATAGATTATGAGCGTAGTCGTATTAACATCTACCGAGATATGGGTATGATGGATATAGACCCCCGCGGCGTTTGGACCGACGAGTTCTACCAACAGACCACGCCCTCCAACCCACCAGAATCCAATGACACATCAAAACAGTTTGAAAAGCCAATCGTACTCCGAGTCCCCAACGATCGAGGACCAGTACTCGCTCGACGAGGAAGCGACGGAAAACCACCAGGTCGAACCGCCGATGGTCAGTTCGCCCTCCCGAGGAAAATCGAACTCAACGAGAAACCTCTTCGTAGTCCTGTTGCTGGCAGCGGTCTGCGGGGGCGGGTACTGGGCGATTCAATCGGCGATGGCGGGCAAAACCAAACAGTACGACAATCTGGTCACGGAGACCGTTAGCCGCGGCGCGTTCTCCATCACTGTGACCGACAACGGCGAACTCGACAGTCTGCAGAACATCACGCTGACCAACCGAGTCGAAAAGCCGACAACCATTCTCAGCATCGTCCTCGAAGGAACCTCGGTGCAAGCCCCCGTGGTTTCGGAAATCGACGGTGAGGTCTCGGCGATACAGACGCGGGCCGAAAAAGAGCAGGTCGTCACCGTGCGCCGCGCACCGGTTGTCGCTCAAATGCCCGGTTTGCTGCTGTACATCGAACCGCAGACGGCCGAGCATTACGTTCATCTTGGAGACAACACGAAACTTTCGGTGGAGATCGGCGACCGCGTCAAGGTCGGGGAATATCTGGCGGCCGACGTTGTCTGCGAGCTCGATTCGGCCGATTATCGTGAACAAGCCAAGCAGCAGCAGATCGAACTCACGCAGGCGATTGCAGCATTGCTGCAGGCAGGCGAGAATGTTGAGATTCAACGCGCGCAAAACGAAAGCGACATCGCCGCCGCCGAGCTGGCCATCACATTGGCCGGCCTCGCACTGACGGAATACAAGGAGGGAGATTTCCTCCAACTGCAGAACGAACTCAATGGCAAAATCCAACTCGCCCAGGTGGAACTGATCACCGCCGAAGAGTTCTATCAGTTCACAAAGCGGATCTCCAAGAAGGGGTATCGTACCCGGAACGAGGTGGAAGCGGCCCGTTTCAGCGTCACCAAAGCTGAGATTGCCTTGAAGGACGCGAAGCAGAAACTGAACGTTCTCGAAAAGTATACATCGAAAGGCGAACTGGCAAAACGCGGCGCCGACGCTAAGGAAACGATTCTCGAATTGAAACGTGTGGAACGTAAGGCGAGCGCGGCCCTGTCGCAGTATCAGGCAGATTACAAAGCCCGCAAGTTGACGGCCGAAGTCGAACAAGACAAGTACGACAGGCTCGTTCAGCAGATTGAAGTCTGCACGCTGCGTGCGCCACAAGAAGGGCAGGTCGTTTATGCCAAGCCCAACAGCCGCAGCCGCGAAGTCTTCACAATTGAAGAAGGGGCATCGGTCCGCGAACGTCAAGCGATCATCAAACTGCCCGACATGACACAGATGAAGGTCGAAGCCGGTATTCACGAATCCCGAATCAGCATGGTCCGCACCGAATTGCCGGTGAGAATTCGCGTTGAGGCCTATCCCAACGAGATATTCCACGGCGTGGTCGCGACCGTCTCGTCGGTGCCGACACCGGGACGCTGGCCGAATATGGACCTGAAGGAGTACCCGATCGCGATCCGGTTGACCGACAGCATGGAAAAGATTGAACGTCTGAAGCCGGGCCTGACGGCACAGATCGAAATTATCGTAAAACAACGCACCGACGTACTCCAGGTGCCGGTGCAGTCGGTCATCTCGATCGGTGAAAAACGGGTCACGTTCGTACTCGGTGAAAAAGGTCCCGAGCGCCGCGATTTGAAAATCGGTGAATCGAGCGATACCGCCGTCGAAATTCTGGAAGGCGTGAAGGACGGCGAGCAGATAGTGATGAATCCTCGCACGCACTTTGCCGATCAGATTCAGGCATTGGAAGCTGAAGAGAAAGCAGCGGAATCGGCAAGTGAAGAGGAGCAAGCTGCAATACAATCCGCGACTAAGAAACCACAAACCGACAAGAAGAACACACAGCCCGATAAGAAGGCGGCACAACCCGAAAGAAGAAGCGGGGCCGGCGGTGGGGGCGGTGACCCGTCGGCATTCTTCAAACGGATGGATAAGAACGGCGACGGCAAACTCGCCGCCGATGAATTGTCCGGGCTGCCTGAACAGATGAAGCAGGGGTTCTCAAAACTGGACGAAAACGGTGATGGATCGATTGACAAGGCGGAGTTCGCCAAAAGGCCCCAACGGGGGGGCGGTCGCCCACAGTAGCGGTCAACGCAGCCTCCCGCATCATCCATCCTCTAACACGGCGAAGCTTACGGGCTTTTTGTCCAAGGCTCCGCGCCGGTTCCGGTCCATTTATGAAACTCGCAGCGAGTCTTCACGATCTGCACAAGTACTACGATCTGGGTTCGGTCGTCGTTAAGGCACTGCGCGGCGTGTCGGCCGAGTTTCCGAAAGGAGATTTTGTCGCCATCATGGGATCGTCCGGCAGTGGTAAAAGTACGATGCTCAACGTGCTGGGCGGCCTCGACCGCGCGACCCACGGGGAGTATGTCCTGGGCGGACACAATGTCGCACAATTGGGCGATGACGACCTTTCGCGAATTCGCAATCAGATGATCGGCTTCATCTTTCAGTCGTATAACCTCATCCCACAGTACACCGCGCTGGAAAACATTGAAGTTCCACTGCATTATCGTCCCGGCTACCCCGCCATCGGCGCGGCCGAACACAACCGCTGCATCGACTTGGGAGAAATGGTCGGGTTGGGCGATCGGCTGGATCACCGCCCGTATCAACTCTCCGGCGGCCAGCAACAACGCGTCGCCATTGCCCGCGCATTAGTGAACGATCCGGAAATCATTTTGGCCGACGAGCCTACCGGTAATCTCGACACGACCACCGAGGAAGAAATCATGGCAATCCTCAACCGACTGAATCGGCAGGGACGCACTATTATTATGGTGACGCACGAAACGGCAGTTTCGATGCATGCAAAACGCCGAATCCACATGAAGGACGGCCTGATCGAGCGAGAGGACAACACTTCCGCCATCTGAAGCCCACGGGTTGCAACCCGCGGGATCGACCAGTCATCCACGAGACCCTGATGCATTTGTCCCGTCTAATACGCACGATCCAACTGGCATTAAAAAGCCTGATGCTGCACAAGCTGCGCTCGGGGCTGACGATGCTGGGAATTGTGTTCGGCGTGTTCTCGGTGATCGCCATGCTCGCGATTGGCGAAGGCGCAAGCCAACAGGCGCAGGATCAGGTACTCGAACTCGGCGCGCTGAACATCATCATCCGTAGCGTTAAGCCGCCGGAAGATTCCGGGGAATCGGGGGGAGGGAATCGCTCGCGGGTCTTGAGTTATGGCCTCAAATGGACCGACTTCTATCTGCTCGACAAAACCATCAAGACAAAGTCCAAGGCGATTCCCGTCCGCGAGATTGTCCAGGAAGCCCGGCATCTGCACCGGTCATTGAACGTCAGGCTCGTCGGTTGCACGCCGGAGTATATGGAAGTCAATCACTTGAAATTGAGCCAGGGCCGGTTTCTCACCGACGAGGACCAGCAGCAACTGGCCAATTACGCCGTCATTGCACACGAGACGGCCCAGGAACTGTACGGCATCGAAGACCCCGTCGGCTCATCAATCCTCGTTGGAGGGGCCTCGTATCAAATTATCGGAGTGACACGCCCGCGAACCGCTTCGGCGGCAGTTGGCGGCAGCCTCTCGGGTCAAGACTACAACAAGGACGTGTACGTTCCGCTTGAGACGCTGCGATCCCGTATGAAAGATCTGGTCATCCGAGTGTCGGCCGGTTCCTTCTCCGCCGAAGAATTCCAACTCAACCAGATCACACTGTTGATCGAAAAACGAGAGGACGTGATTCCGACGTCCGAGGTCGTTCGCGAGTCGCTGCTGCTCGATCCCGACCACGTCAAAAAGAAGGATTTCGCCGTTGTCGTTCCGTTGGAACTGCTCAAACAGGCCGATCAGTTACGGTGGATTTTCAACATCGTGCTCGGCTCCATCGCCGCCATCAGCCTGGTGGTGGGAGGCATCGGCATCATGAACATCATGCTCGCTTCCGTCACCGAACGGACCCGCGAAATCGGAATTCGCCGTGCACTCGGTGCGCGACAAATCGACATCATCCAACAATTCCTCATGGAAACCGTCGTACTCTCCGGCATCGGGGGCATCGTCGGCGTGCTGCTGGGGTTATCGACGCCGTATGCCTTTCTCGGCATTCAATGGTTTGTAGAAGCATTTGTCCTCGATTCGGGTTCGGGCAATTCGGAACTGGCACGCATTTTTTCTGACATGAAACCGCAGATTGCCTATTGGAGTCTGCCGGTCGCGTTCGGCATCTCCGTTTTCATCGGTATCGTCTCGGGACTGTATCCGGCATTCGCCGCCGCCAAACTCGACCCCATCGAAGCCCTCCGTCACGAGTAATACCACCCTCTCGCCAACAGTTGACGGGTGCCACTGGCACCCATCCCGCCGATCGAAGATTGTTCCAACTCTCATTGATTCAAGATGACAACGACCACAACAACGAACGCTCGCCCGCCGCTGTGTGGCGTCCTGTCCGTCTTTCAAACACCGTACCACGAAGACGAGTCGATCGATTTCGACACGCTGGAGTTGGAAATCGGTTGGCTGTACGAGCAGGGTGTTGACGGGCTGGTGATGGCGATGGTTTCGGAGGTGCTGCGTCTCTCGACCGACGAACGCGAACACCTCGCGGAGTTTGTCTGTCGAGTCGGCCGCGACCGGGGAGTGGTGGTCATCAGCGTGGGTGCCGAAAGCGGTCATACGGCTGAGCGATTTGCGCGTCAGGCCGAAGCGGTTGGTGCCGACGCTTTGATGGCAATCCCCCCCGTCTCAATTGGGTTGGACGATGAGGAACTGCGAGCGTACTACGAGCGAATTCTGACCGCAGTGAAGATCCCCGTTATCATTCAAGATGCAAGCGGCTACGTCGGCCGGCCGATGCCAATCAGCCTGCAAGCGAGAATCCTCGCAGATTTCGGTGACCGCGTGCTGTTCAAGCCCGAGGCCAGTCCGGTTGGACCGTTGCTCTCGGCACTTCGCGACGCCACCGATGGGCAAGCGAAGGTCTTCGAGGGCAGTGGTGGAATCGCACTCGTCGATAATTACCGCCGCGGTGTCGTCGGTACAATGCCCGGCGCCGATTTGATCGACGGCGTTGTTGCGTTATGGAACGCCCTCGAAGCGGGCGACGAAGATCGGGCCTACCAACTCTCGCTACCCATTTCATCACTCGTCGCATTGCAGCAGAGTTTGGATGCATTTCTGGCCATCGAGAAATATTTGCTGGTCAAGCGCGGCGTATTCAAGAACGCCATCGTTCGCGGTCCGGTGGGCTATCGACTCGACGAAGAAACCCGCACCGAAATCGACCGGCTGTTCGACCTGATGATGGCTGCACTTGATTAGCGGCCGTCCGTCGCGAAATAATACACCATACGCTCGAACGGCATGTTTTCGGTTCCGCTGCTGGAGGGATTCAAGCGATGAGTGACGCTGGAAGAACGAACGCTGCTCCCTGCGTTCATCCCCGTCTGTCGCGACGTACCGCCATTCAAGCCGGGGGCATCGGGCTGCTCGGTTTGGGAATGAACCACGTCGCCGGACTGCGAGAAATGGCGGTCGGTGCCGAAACGCTTCCTAAACCCAAAGCAGTGATCTACATCTTTCTTTCCGGCGGGCTAACGCAACACGACAGCTTCGACCCCAAGCCCGATGCGCCGGACAATATTCGTGGTGAGTTTTCGCCAATTGCGACCGAGACGCCTGGCGTTCACATTTGCGAACATCTGCCGATGCTTGCCGCCCGCAGCAACAAGTGGGCGCAGGTGCGGTCGCTGTCGCATCCGTACAACGAACATTCGCAGGGGCATCAGGTGATGCTTTCCGGCCGTACGCCGATGCCGCGCGGCTTCAGCGGGAATCGGCCGCAGGCAACCGACTGGCCTTGTCTTGCTTCTGTCGTGGGGCGCGTTGCGCCGCGGCGAAACAATCTCCCTCCAACGGCTGTCCTACCCGAAAAGCTGATCCACGTGAGCGGACGCACCATTCCCGGCCAGTTTGCCGGCCTGATGGGCAGCGAACACGATCCGTGGTTCATCGAAGCGAGCCAGTTCCGCACCAGCGAATACATTCACGGTGCATTTCCTGAGTACGGATTTCATCGCTGGAACGGTGCGACCAATCCAAAGAATTACGTTTTTGAAGCGCCGCGGTTCACGCTGGGGCAGGGAGTCCTCAAAAACCGTTTTTCCCGCCGTGTGAATTTGTTGGCTGAAATCGAACGGCAACGCCGCGACCTCGATCAGGCAGCCCGCGTCGAGCAGTTCGACCGGTATCGGCAAGGCGCGGTGTCGCTGCTGATGAGCGGCGGAATTCACCGGGCGCTCGATGTCCACGCCGCCGACCCCAAACTGCAGGATCGCTACGGTCGCAACTCGTTCGGCTGGTCGCTGCTGATGGCGCGGCAACTTGTGGAAGCGGGCTGCAGTCTGGTGCAGGTCAATCTGGGCAACGACGAAGCGTGGGACACGCACGAATCGGCATTCAAGAACCTCCGGGAATTCTTATTGCCGCCGACCGATCGCGCGCTCTCGGCACTCATCGACGATCTCGACGAACGCAGCCTGCTGGACGACACGCTGATTGTGATGGCGGGTGAGTTCGGCCGCACGCCAAAGATTTTCACCTTCCCCGGCGCAAAATCAAAACGTCCCGGCCGCGATCACTGGGGCGCAGTACAGACGGTATTTTTTGCCGGCGGCGGTGTTCGCGGCGGCAATGTGGTCGGCTCGTCAGACAAAATCGGCGCCTATCCCAAGTCGGATCTGCAGCGACCCGAAAATATGGCCGCCACAATTTATCAGGCGCTCGGCCTGCCGCGCACAACGGCATGGACGGACGAATTGGATCGTCCGAATCTGGTGTATCACGGCGAGCCGATCATCGGCTTAACTTGAGCACCGCCGCGTTTCAGCTTTCCAGTGCCTGTCTCATGTCGGCGATGAGATCGTCGGGATGTTCGATGCCGACGGAGACGCGGATTGTGTTTTCGGTGATGCCGGCGGCACGGCGGGCTTCGAGCGTCATCGACGCGTGGCTCATCGTATCGGGGTACGATACCAGCGATTCCACACCGCCCAGCGATTCGGCCATGAGAAACAGCTTGGTGGTCGTCAGCACGCGTTCGGCGGCATCGCGGCCCCCCTGCAACTCGAAACTGAGCATCGCGCCGAAGCCGTCTTGCTGACGGCGGGCCAATTCGTGCTGCGGGTGACTTTCCAGTCCGGGGTAATAAACCGTTCCGACTCGCGGATGGTCATCGAGCATGCGGGCCAATGCCATCGCGCTGCGCTCGTGCGCCTGCATCCGTGGTCCAAGTGTCTTGATACCGCGAAGTACAAGCCAGGCATCGAACGGAGAACAAGCAAGCCCTAGCGCGTTAACGATGTATGAGACTCGTTCGGCCCGTTCTTCATCGCGGGTGACCACGCAGCCGCCGACGACATCGGAATGGCCGTTGAGGTACTTCGTCGTCGAGTGGATCACAACATCGACGCCGTGTTCAAACGGCCGCTGCAGATACGGCGACATGAATGTATTGTCGGCAATCGTCATCGCGCCGGCATCGCGTGCAACGCCAACAACGGCCGCGATATCGACGACGCGCAACAGCGGATTGCTGGGCGTTTCGATCCAGATGCCTTTGGTGTTCGGAGTCACCGCATTGCGAACGTTCTCGATGTCGCCCATATCGACGAAAGAAAAGTTCAGACCGTTCTGGGAGTAGATGTCGTGAAACAGCCGGAACGTGCCGCCGTAAATGTCGTGGCCGGCAATAATGTGATCGCCCGGCTTGAAGAAGTGCATTGTGGTGGTGATGGCGGACATGCCGGTGGATGTCGCACGACAATCGGTGCCCCCTTCCAGCGTCGCGATGTTTTCTTCCAGAGCGCTGCGAGTGGGATTGGCGCTGCGGGTGTAGTCGTAGCCCTTATTCGAGTCGAGGCTGTCCCAGTAGAAGGTGGACGTGGGATAAATGGGCGTGGTGGCGCTGTTGTAAGCGGAGTCTTTATTGACGCCGACGTGCACGCAGCGGGTTTCAAAATGCATAGCGGTGGCTTTCAGAAGTTCGAAATCGACACACGGGAAACGTTAGAGTTTACGCATGCGGATACCGCCTGACAACAACACCGCACACCAATTCGACACGACACCGGCGGGGCGTCGTCGGTTCGCGCGGTCTGCCAGGCCGCGACGAGTGGTCGCGCCGACCGCTCGTTACGCCACAACCTCCGTCTCGGCCGCAAGCGCCTCGCGGGCCTCGCGCACTTCGTCCTGTTTGACAAAAAACAGTAACAGCAGCGGCGGAAACGTGACCAGACCGACAAACCAGAAAGTGAACTCGTAGGAGACCAATGTGGCCGAATCACCGTATTTTGAAATTGTGAGCATTTTGAGAACCGGGCCGGCGAGCCAGTTGCCGACGACGTGCGAGACGTTGGAGAGAGTCATGTATGTTGTAAAGACGGTGGCCGCCGCCGTCGTCCACGAGATTCGCATCGCCATCGAAAGAAAGCCGACTGAGCCGATCGCACCTAACGTCTCGTACAATAGGATGTAGGATGTGGTGAACCAGCGCTCATTCCACATGCCCGGGCAAGCCGCGAAAATCATGGCCACCAGCGCATACCCGCCAAAACCGAAGATCAAAATCTTTCGGCGACCGAAGCGATCGGCCATCATCCCACCGAGTACTGCCCCAATCATGATTGACGGAAAGGCATACAGGCCGGTCACTCTTGAGAATTCGACGGGGGTCCATCTCGGGGAGAGTTCCTGCGTACAGAGTGTATTCGTGATGGTTTCGTTGACTCCCGATCCGATCAACTTAGCCAGCGTGAACAAGACGAAGACGAGGGTCGTCGTCAGGGAGAACGCCCGCAGGTACGCGCGAAGAATTTCCCTGGGTTTCCGCACAATGGAAGCAGTGATCTCGCTTGCCTGGCCGGCGCTCCACGGAAGTCGTCTCTCACCCTGCCTTTCCAGAATGAACATTGGAATCAGCATGATGAGCAACAACAGGCCGACCTGCACAGCAACGCATGCTTCCAGCCCGCCGATATCGAGGACGACTGCCAATCCCCACGCACCGATTCCCTTTCCAACCAGTTTGGACCCCCACATCATGCCGTTCATTTGCCCGTGTTCTTCGGGGAGTAATATATCGACCGCGAGCGCGTCCGTGCAGACGTCCTGCAGCGAGGCGAAACAGTTGTGCAGGAAATACATAAACAGAATCAGCTGCAGTTTCTCCGACAGGTCACCCAGTCCGATAAAACCCAGCAGGCTGACAGCCATCATCAATTCGGCACCGATGATCCACGGCCGCCGTCTCCCCATCGGGCGAAACGTGAAGGTGTCCATCAGCGGCGCCCAGATCAGCTTGAAGGACCACGGAATGAGGATGATGGCCTTCAGTTTCCCAATCTCATCGACGCCGAATTGATCCTTGTATTCGAAGGCCAGATACGACGGGAGCGTGATCAGCATAAATCCCCACGGCACCCCCTGCGCCACATACAGCCCACACAACGTGATGATTCGCTGCCGGCGACTGTCGGCCATTGCCATATGCGTGTCCTTCGCGGCGAGAGGCGGCGGATGCCAACAACATGGGTTTGGTTGCCGACACGGTCAGTAAGACGCATTCCATCGCTTTAACGAGTTGACGGGCAGTATGACGCTAACGGTGGTGGACAATCAAGCAAGGCGACACCTGCGGATAACTCATCGTTTTTCCGTCGTTTCGCCGCCACGAGCAGTCGCCGTTTGCGTTAACCAAATTCAGCCGCTCACAACTTTCTTTCTTGACGGTCGCTTTGTTTCGCGGATAGCATAAGATGTATACGGGCCTGTTGATGGCGTCATTGAAAATCTCGATCCTTCAGGAGCAGTATTATGGCGTGCAAGCGAATCAAAAAGGGGTTTACGCTAATTGAGTTGCTGGTGGTGATTGCCATCATTGCAATTCTGGTGGCGTTGTTGCTGCCGGCCGTTCAGCAGGCACGCGAAGCGGCGCGCCGGTCGAGCTGCCAGAACAATTTGAAACAGTTGGGACTGGCGCTGCATAACTATCACGGTGTGCACGGCGTCTTTCCGCCGGGGCAGATCAACGCAACCTGGTTGCCAGTGAATCTCAATCCAACCAGCAGGCGTTTTCCCAATCCATTGGAAGCAACGACACCGGACCAGACCCTTGTCAGCTTCCAGCGGCTCAGTGGTGCCAGTTGGATGGTCTTCATTTTACCGCAAATCGATCAGGCAAATACTTACAAGCTCTGGAATTTCAACAGGAACGTCAGGTTTAACGGCGAGCCAATCAACTTCAATCCGGCCGGCCTGCGGCCGCCTGCCCAAACGGAAATTGCTGCCTTCTATTGTCCAACCCGGCGGTCAAACATGAATATCGGCAAGTACTCGTTCGTGTTTCGCGTCGCCACCGACTGGAACAAGGGGGGGAACGACTACGCCGGGTGCAACGGATCGGGTACCACGTTTAATGACCTGACCCGCTCAACCTGGGATTTGACTCCAGAACAAGTGGTCAATGACAACACACTGTTGCTGGGACCACGCAATCTGCATCGCGGAATGTTCTATGTTAACAGCAGCACCAGGATGGCCGACGTCAGCGACGGTACGAGCAACGTGATCATGGTGAGTGAAGTCCCGAGATTGAACTATCGGCTCAACATCAATGGGACCGTCGATACGCTCAACAGGCGGAAATCGAGTGACGGCTGGGCGTGGGGTGGGCCTGCGACGACATTCAGCACGCTATTGGGACCAAACAAGACGCTGCACTATAGCGAAGCAGGCAGCGACCACGTTCAGATTGTCCAGGTAACGCTCGCTGACGGCAGCGTCAAAACGATCAGCGATAATATTGAAATCACCACTTGGAGAAACCTCGGCAACATGTCCAACGCGATTCCTGTTTCCGAGTTCTAAACCCGTTGGTGATTGACGACAGGGAACGCATTCGGATCGACGAAAATGGCCTCTGTAACTAGGGCGGCATCTGTATTTTCGTCGATCCGTCGGGTTGGTTTCGCTACCATGCAATCGCGACTTCACGAAGCCCGACCGCTTCGATTCGTCACACGCTTCCAACCCATCATACCGCTTCGATTCGTCACGCGACTTCGTTTCGTCGCGCTCTTTAGATTTGTGACAGGGCTACCGAATGTCGATCCGTTTTCAATGCGAGTGCGGCAAGAAACTCAAGGCGACCGACGACAAGATTGGCAAGCGGGTTTTGTGTCCCGATTGCGGCCAGCCGGTCACCGTTCCCTCGAAAGACCGCACGCGGGCGGAAACCATTGAATCCAACGCGGGCCCGGATCGTCCAGTGCAGGATTCCGCCAAGTCGGCGAAAGATCTACTCAAGCTGTCGGCGGCTGCTTCGCGGGGCGAACAGGAAACCGAGAAGCCGACGCAAAAATCGGGGAGACAACGCGGTGAAGAGGCAACGCTCACACTCGGCGAGTGGGCCAGTCAGAACGGCAAGCGAGTTGGCATACCGGCAGCAGGAGTGCTGGTTGCATGCGTTTTGTTGTATTTCGTGTCGTCATCGATGTGGGGCGACAAGCTGAAATACCCCCCACTGGTTCCCGTGTCCGGCACTGTCACATTCAAAGGCAAGCCACTGGCCGATGCTTCGGTCACATTTCGATCACAGGAAGCACTGGTGTCGGATGCAGAGATCAAGCCGGGCGCTTCATTCGCTCAGACTGACAGCGAGGGGCGTTATTCGCTCAACTATACGATGGATGTGAGCGGCGCGGTCACCGGAATACACGTCGTGGAATTCAGCAAGGTGGGGCCGGACGGAGTCGAGACTTTGCCGGCAGAATACTTGAGCGGTCAGTCCAAAGTCACAGTCGAGGTCAAAGCCGACAAGTCTGATGGCTACGATATCACACTGTAATGGACACCGCAGTTGTCGCGTTTGAGTTGCTCCGGTTTTTGCGACTCAAGCAAGCCAGACCCTGAGCTCGGCCGACTCACATTCCGGCGGTGCGCAAGAGACGCACGCGGTAACGGCTCGCTTTCATCCAGTGCTTGATCGTCGCCCCGGTGAGCCATAAGCCGTGCCGAGTGCGCGCCACGGCACCCGGAGGCACGATGCGAACGCGCCGGCTGGGCTTCTGATCAGCAGCCCAATGCGTCTTGTAGTCTTCGTCGCCGCGCAGAAAATCAAATTCGCGATACCCGTCGCGAATTGCCTGCTGAAAGTTCGCGGACATCATCAATGTTCCCGGGCGGAGCTTGGAAAACTCGGGGTTGATGCCGCATTGGTACCCGTAAACACATTGGTCGCCGTTCACGCTGAAATCCACCGCAACCGGCGTTCCATTCATTTCGATCCACTGCAACCGGAGTTGTCCGCGCGCGTGCAGTCTCTCGGCAACATCGAACAGGAACGCCTTGAACTGCCCGTGGGAGAAGCATCCGGTTTCGCCGATGCTGATCCTGCGTCGCTCGTGAAGATCGACGAGAATCTCAAGTCCCCGCTGCAAATTCTCTTCACTGTCTGCCCGACGGGTGACTGCCTTGCCGCAGGTGAACGTCTTACGCCACATCGAGCGGATCTTTTGCCGACGATTTCGCGACAAGCGTGAGAGAAAGTCGTCCCAGTCGTCGGGCAATTGCAGCCGCCAACAATTTTGCCCATCCCGTGAATGAACCGCGTGGCCGTGGCCTTTCAGTTCATCGACCAGCAGACCGATCATCTGGTCGTCGGCATCGACTCCATCCAATTCGATGAGATCCCATTGTCCGGCACCGTCGTTTCCAAGCCAGTGGGCAAGTTTTCGCGCAACGTCGTTCTCGTGTTGCGGCGCGGCCAACACACTCAGGTAGTCGGAACTAGCCTGATCGGAACCGAGAAACCGAACGACATCACCCTGCCATGTCGATCGCCGTCGATACCACGGCGCCAATCCGATCAGTCTTCTGTCGGCATCACGAACCGCAAGAATGAACAACGAACTTCCGGGCGATTGAAAATGCTGCCAGGAAGACCGTAACCAATCCCACGAGCGAAAGGGAACATCGCCGGTCTCTGCAACCAGTCGGTTCCACGATTCAGCGAGCGCATCGAACGCGGCATCGTCTTCGATGCAACTGACGGTCATGGCTGAGACAGCGTTTGTTTCCGCAACCATTTGCCTTTATCCTTCCTCAATCGGCAAAGCATCGAGAGCATCTGACGCCGTCTGCAATGGGTTTTCGATTTCGGCCACATCGGGGGTGGCAATCGGCTTTTGTCTGCAGCAGTCGTAATACGTCTGCTCCAATTGATCGACGACGACAGGCCATTGGAATGGGGCGACCCGTTCTGAAGCGCGGCGACCAAATTCCGAAAGCTGTGCAGCGTCGTGAATGATTCCCCCCAGCACATCGCGCAAGTGGTCGATGTCGCCGGCGCGAAACTTGAAGCCGGCATTCTCGACGACGCAGACATTCTCCGGAATGTCGCTGACGAGGACCGGGACCCCCATGTTCATCGCTTCCAACAATGCAATCGACATGCCTTCCAAATCGCTGGGAAGCACAAACAGCTGGGCGTGGGAAAACAGTTCCGCCACGAAGTCACGGTCGGCCGGACCGAGGAACACAACGCGATCACCCGCCATTTCGCGCAGACGCGTTTCGTAGTCGGCGTCGAATCCCCCGCCACCGGCAATCACCAGTTTGAAATCGGTATCGAGCGACTCGAACGCCGGAATGAGGTAGTGCAATCCCTTTTCCGGAACGAGGCGCGAAACCGAAAACAGAAATTTTCGCGGCTCGATGCCGTACTGCAGCATTCGTTCGGGCGGCCGATGCTACATCGGCATCACACCATTGGGAATGAACTCCGCATCGACGCCGTAATTGTCGGCGAAGTATCGTTTCAAGATGGGCGAGACGCCAATGATTTTGCGGGCGTTTGCGGCAGCCATCCGCTCACCGAACTGTATGCAACGTTTTGCCAGCGTTCCCCATTTGGCCCGTTGCCAATCGAGCCCATGTACGGTGACCACGACGGGTAAACCGGCCAGTCGCGCCAGCGGTGCCAACGCCGCCGGCCCCAGTGCATGATAATGGACGATGTCGGCCCGACGGAGCATGACGTCAACCGTGCTGGCAAATGTGTGTGTGATTGCGTCGAGGTGTTTTGTGGGAATGCTGGGACGAAAGATCCGATGCAGCCCGCCTTCACTCGTCGAAGTCGCATCGCGTCCGCAGTAGGAGCGGCGGCAATACACGACGACTTCGTGTCCGCGGGCGACGAGGTGTTTGCTGAGCACATCGACGTGCTGTTCGATGCCCCCCGAATGGGCGGGAATCCCCTTCTGCCCCAACATTGCGATTTTCATTTGGAGGCACTCCCCGTTGCTGTGAGGACTCGGTGGTAGAGATCGGCCATCGCCGATGACATCGATGTATCGGAATAGCCGTCGGCGTGAAACCGATACGCTCGTTCTCGAATCGCCGACCAGTCGGCTTCACCGGAAATGAAACTGCTGAGCGAATGGGCCAAGTCATCGGCATCGCCCGGCTTGACCAACAGTCCATTGTCGTTGTGTTCGATGACATCGACGACACCATCGACCCGCGAACCGATCGCCGGCACACCGGTCGCCATCGCTTCGAGGACCGCCATCGGCAAGCCTTCAGGAACGAGGCTGGGCAGTACGAACAGATCCATCTGTGCCAGTTCAGCGTTAACGTCGCGAGTGAATCCGGTCCAATCGACGGCATCGGTCAGGTTCAACTGATCAACAAGCTGATGAGTTGCCGCTTCGTAATCTGCCGATTGAAAACAACCGACGGCACGAAGTCGAATATCGATTTGTTGACTGCGCAGTTTTGCGACTGCGTGCAGCAGCGTTTCGATTCCTTTACGCGGCCGAAACATGGCCACGGTGCCAACCACCCATTCGCCCTGTGGGGGTTCGCGGCTGGTCAGCGGACCGGGTGAAGGAACTCCATTGGGGATCAGCGAGATAACAGATTGCGGAATTCCCCGCCGCAGAAGATCGTTTCCAATCGTCGGCGAAACGGCAACGACACCGGCGACGCGCAGCAGACTGAAGCGTTCGATGATCGCGTTGATTCGGCTCAGCCAGCGCCGGGAGACTTCTGTTGAAGTCTGACAGTGCATGTGATGCACCAGCGGAACTCCAGCAAGCGCTGCCGCCGGACGACCGATGAGCGCCGTGCGCGCCGAATGAGAATGCAACAGGTCGTACCCGTTGCGGCGAATGTATTTTGCCAGCGCGAAGACCGGACGCACATCGAAACGGGAACGCATTGGCAATTCGACCAGCGGAACGTCTTGCGCTTGCCGCGCCTCGCGAAATCGGCCCGGCTTGGTACACGCGATTCCGACCTCGAAACCGAATTCCCGCAATCGCAACGCGAGCAGATCCTGCACGCGTTCGGCACCGGAGTAGTCGTCGCCGTTAATCAGATGCAGCACGCGTCCACGGTATTCCCTGCGAGGCGCAACGGCCAACGTCTCATTGGAAATGGCTGCCGGTTGATCGGCTAACATTGAAGTCGTCATAATTTGCAACCGAACTGTTAGCAGGTGGTGGGCCGAGAGAGGCGATAGAGACCGTGCGACCCGCACAATCGATAGCCGTCTTGAATTGGCTTGCCGCAGTTGGGAACTGCCGCGCACCGTTCGACCATTTTTCAAACGTTCGAGCGTCAGAGACGCCATACAAATATAGGTCAGAAATCTGGCAGAAAACGGCAGAAGTCGAACGATTGAATTAGAGTAAGAAAGGCAGGACAGACACTGCCCCCCGACGCTGGTCGATTCGACATAACCGATTCGCATCACTACACTCGCGCTACGTGCCTGTGTGCACGGGAATTCGCGAGAAAATGATCCACAAGAGTTGATAGGCAGAGACATGCAACCCCTCGAACACTACCTGCCGACTGCCGTCAACACCGGTGGCTGGCTGACGCGATACACGCTCGATGAATTGAAGCAGCGAATTGACGGGACGAAGCTTGTGTTGCCGATCTGTTCGCTCGGCACTCCCGTCCAGGGGCTTGAATCGCTAGCACCGCTGGTGTTGCCACCGTTGTATCACGAGGCACTCGATGCCAACTTGAAGTCGGAATTGCTGGAAAGAATTCGGTTCTGTTTTCCGTATTTCACAGGCACGCGGGACCGAGAGACCGGGACCTACGATTTCGACATTGTCGAACTGCCAGAAGAGCAGCATGAACCGTTGTCGCGGCCGAAAACGGTGGCTTTCAGCGTCGATACGGCCGTCGAAGAGCACGGGCCACATCTGCCATTGATGACCGATACCATTCAAAGCTACGGGGTATTGCAGCAGTTGACGAGTGAATTCTCGGGATTTGTCGCCGGTCCACCGGTTGAGTACGGCCATCTCACATGGGGGCTGCCGTTTGGTTTGAGCATCGATATCACGCCACCGTTACTGACGCGGTATGTCGCAGGTTTTGCCAACGCACTGCAGAAGTGGATGTCACCGGAAGCGATGTACGTCGTCGATGTGCACGGTTCGATCGTTCATCGCAATGCGATCCAGGCAGGACTCGAAAACAGCCAGGTTGAGAAGTGGGCATTTCGCTGGCTGCATGAGCCGTTAGTCGAATTCGCGGCCGAACGAGGCGACCAGCATGCGGGCGGCGTCGAGACGGCCTTGGTCGAACACATCAATCCGGCGCTCGTCGATCGGTCATGGTGGCCGGACCGGGTGGATGACATCGCCGCATCCGAAATGGACCTCGATCTGGCAGGTCAACTCTCATCCGACATGCCGAAGTTTATCGAGACGGTCGAATCAGAGGCCTACAATGGCATTGTCGGCCGCGTTCGCAACTACTTCGACCTCGATGCCGCCCTGTTATTCGAGAGAATGATGAACGTTGCCCGCAAGGACGTCCGCGCTCTGCATGCGGACTGATCAACCGGTGGCAGTCGGCACGGTCAGCACCATCGGAAGAACCGGAACACCTCGGCCTTGCGCTGCTGTATCGAAATTCAGGTTTGCATGTCGTGTTTGGCAGCGTGACAGGCGAAATGAGTATTTTTCCTTTTTGCATCGGTCGAAATCGTGGGCTACTTTCACGTAACCGTTTGGCTCGCCTGAGCCGAATGGCGCTCGTGCGTATCTTAGAGGAAGTAGAACCATGACCACCGCTGCACCAGCTACCAGCCCAGTATCGGTCGATTACGTCAATCCGGTCATCCAATCGGCTGTCGATGTTTTCGACAAAATGTTGAACTGTAAAGCGAAGCGTGTCGATCTGAAATTGAAGGATTCGACGGCTCCCCTGTATGAATTGAGCGCGATCATCGGCGTTTCAGGAAAGGCCACCGGGACATACGTTCTTAGCCTTTCGGAAAAGGTGGCAATTGAGATTCTCAATCGAATGGTCGGCATCGAAGCAACAGGACTCGACGACGATGTTTGCGACGCCGCGGGAGAAATTCTCAACATGATTGCCGGTCAAGCGAAGGCGACGCTTCAGAAACTGGAATTGTCGATCAGTCTGCCGAGCATGATTACCGGAAAGAACCACGAGATACGGTATCCGTCCGACGTTCGGGCGATCTGCGTCTTGTTCGAATCAGATATGGGCCCGTTTGCCATCGAAGTTGGTTTTGCCAGTTGAGACTTCACTCTGGTTGAGACATCCCACTGGTTAAGCCTACATTTCCCATATGGGTCGAGCCTGAAACCGATCCAGGCTCGCGATGTCGCGATTGTAACACGCTGCGGCCGCCCCGTGTCTAGCGCTTGGTGATGTTTTGGCATTTTCTCCCCCGCTG
>CAUZOL010000011.1:0-46441 GCA_963581435.1 Planctomycetota bacterium | reverse complement strand
GGAACCGTGCTTTTGACGACAACGACCGTGCCTTCCGTCAGATGCGGCGCGACCGACCACGATGCCGCCTGAATGTATTTCATGTCGGCGCGGCCGTCGTCATCCTGCGGCGTGCCGACCGCAATGAAAACGCAGCGCGCTGTTGGAACTGCTGCGGCGTAGTCGGTGGTGAACTTCAGCCGTCCGGCCTTCACGTTCCGCCGTACAAGCTCGGTCAATCCCGGTTCGTAAATCGGGATCTCTCCGTCATTTAGCTTGGCGATCTTCTCTGCATCGATATCGATGCAGGTGACTTCGTTTCCGCTTTCGGCAAAACAGGTTCCCGTCACCAGCCCAACATAGCCGGTGCCGATCATCGCAATTTTCATACAAGTCTCGTCTTCAAGTATTTGGTCGGTGGTGTTGCCGTGCCTGCCACAAGACACTTTGCGTTTTAACGCAAAGATGCAAAAGGCTGCAAAGTCTCGCAAAGGAATTCAAAGATGACGCGCGAAGGCAAATCACGGATGTTTCCCACACACATGTGCCGTCAGAGGTCTTTTTCACCTTCGCCCTGCGGCTTCAAGCGGTCTTTGTATTGTACTGCATAGTAACTGCGATATTCGCCCGATTTGATGTTTTCAATCCAATCGGTTTGAGTTTGGTACCACTCGATGGTTTCGTCCAATCCGCTACGGAATTCGACTTCAGGCGACCAGCCGAGTTCCGATCGGGCTTTGGAACAGTCGATGGCGTAACGCAGATCGTGGCCGGGTCGGTCGCGGACGAATTTTATGAGACTTTCGGGCTTGTCCAACAATTCCAGTAGCGTGCGGGTGAGGTCGATGTTTCGCAATTCGGTCTCGCCGCCGAAGTTATAAACCTCGCCCACCTTGCCGCGCCTGAGAGCGGCGTCGATGCCGCGACAGTGATCGAGTACGTGAATCCAGTCGCGGACGTTTTCACCTGTCCCATACACCGGCAGCGACTGATCATTCATCGCATTCGAGATGAACAACGGCAGCAGCTTTTCCGGAAACTGATACGGCCCGTAATTGTTGGAGCAGCGGGTTATGACGGCCGGGAAATTGAATGTGTGAACGTAACTGCGGACGAGCATGTCGGCGGCCGCCTTCGATGCCGAATACGGACTGTTGGGAGCCAAGGGCGTCTCTTCGGTGAAAAAGCCCTCGTCGCCCAGGCTGCCGTAAACTTCGTCGGTCGAAACTTGAACATACCGCGAAATTTCAGCGGCGCGGCAGACATCGAGCAGCACCTGAGTGCCAACGATATTTGTTTCGACGAACGGACCGGAATCGAGAATGCTGCGATCGACGTGACTTTCGGCAGCGAAGTGGACGACGGCATCGACGGGCGATTCGGTTATCGCCCGTTCCATAAACGCCCGATCGCCGATATCGCCCTGCAGAAAGCGGTAACGCGGATCATTTTCAATATCCGACAGATTGGCCGGATTGCCTGCGTAAGTCAGCTTGTCAACATTGACGACATTCTGATCGGGATAACGAGCCAACTGGTCTCGAATGAAATTCGATCCGATAAACCCACAGCCGCCGGTGACGAGAAAACGTTTCATATGATGGTCTTTCAGGAGTTCACAGACCGGTGTGTCCATCTGGTTCCAAAGACGTCGATTGAAAACGAGCCTACAGAATTGTCGCATGCGATTTAGCCGTCCCGCTTGCGGGACGTGTCGATGACGCCTTGCCTCAGTACACGCGGGGCAAGCCCCGCGGCTAAATGAATCGAAACGCCAGTGGCACCCGTCAACTGAGAATTGACACGCGCCTAAGACTCCGCCGTCGGTTCTTCCCCTTCGGGTTGCTCGCTGGTCGGCTCGGCGATTGGTGTTTCGTTTTCGACTGGCTCTTCGCTTCCGACTGCTTCTTCCGTTTCGTCTGCTGCATCGACGATTTCAGCGGGAATGCGTGCCATCGATGCGAGCTTGTCGCCGTCGCTGAGCCGAATGATGCGAACACCTTGCGTGTTCCGGCCGACCTGACTGATGTCGGCGGCCCGCAGGCGTTGGATCTTGCCGCTGTCAGTCACCATCAGCACCTGGTCGTCGTCGTGAACGGCGAGCACATCGACCACTTGGCCGTTGCGCTCTGTCGTGCGAATGTCGCGAAGCCCTTTGCCGCCGCGCCTTTGTCGGCGGTACCTCGCGTTGCCCGAATACTTTGTGCCGTTGCCTTCACCGGCATCATCTCCGGTTTCTTCCGAATCGACTTCCGCGTCGGCGACTTCGGCATCCGGATCGTCTGCCTCTGCTGCTGTGTCATTCTCTTCGGCAACTTCGTTCGCACCGAAGGCTGTCCGTTTGCCGTAACCGTTTTCACATCCGGTGAGCAGGCATGTGTCCTCTCTCGGGATGACCATACCAATAACAAAGTCATCCTTGCGGAGCGAGATTCCTTTCACTCCGCGTGTGGCACGGCCCATGCTGCGGGCGTCTTCGTGCGAGAAGCGAATCGCCATGCCGTTGTGCGTCGCCAGCACCACATTATCGCCATCGGCGACGCGCCGCACGTCGATCAAATGATCGTCGTCGTCGAGGTTGATGGCGATCAATCCCCCCTTCAACGGCCGACTGTAGGCGGAAAGCGCGGTCTTTTTGACGATGCCGTTGCGGGTCGCCATGATGAGAAACTGGTCATCGACGAATTCGCGAACCGCCAGACAATTGGTCACGCTCTCGTTTTCATCGAGCGACAACAGGTTGATCAACGCCCGCCCTTTGGCCGTGCGACCCTGCTGCGGCAGATCGTAAACTTTGCGCCAGTAGACCTTGCCACGATCGGTGAAGAACAGCAGGAAGGAATGCGTACTGGCGACAAAGACGTGCTTAATCGGATCTTCGTCGTCGGTTTGCGCCCCTTTAATGCCCTTACCGCCGCGATTTTGTGCCTGATAGGCGGTGAGGGTTGTTCGTTTGATATAGCCCCGCTGCGACAACGTGACGACCATCGTCTCTTCGGTGATCAAGTCGTCGCGATCAACATCACCAACCTCGCCTTCCTCGATCGCCGTTCGCCGTGGATTGCCATACTTCTTAATCAGCTCGTCCAGATCGTCGCGAATGACCGCACGGATGTTGGCTTCGTCCGACAGTAGTTCGAGGTGACCGGCGATTGCTTCGAGCAGTTTTGCGTATTCTTCGCCCAGCTGTTCGCGTTCGAGGTTGGCCAGCGAGCCGAGTTGCATCGAGACAATTGCTTCGGCCTGTCGCGACGAGAGGTGGTACAACTCTTGTACGCCGTGTTCATCCTGAAACGCCTTGAATCCGTCGTCGCCCAGCGCGCGCTCGATCAATCCGCCTGGTACGTCGATCTGCTGCAAATCGTCGCGGGCAGCGGCACGGCTCGGTGCGCTGCGAATGGTGTTGATGACCTGATCGATGTCGATCTGCGCGATCATCAATCCTTCGACGGTGTGCTTTCGTTTGCGGGCTTCAGCCAGCAGGAACTCGGTGCGGCGGCGGATGACATCGACGCGGTGCCGCAGGAATTCCTCCAGCATCGCCTTGACTGACAAGGTTTCCGGCCGATTGCCAACGAGTGCCAACAGGATCACGCTGATCGTCGATTGAAGTGGCGAGAAGCGAAACAGCTGATTGAGAACAACTTCACGGTCGGCGTCGCGTTTCAACACAATGTGCAGCCGCACCTGCCAGGCCGGAATGGTCCGGTCGGTCAAATCGACAATGCGGGAAATGCCTTTGACCCGATCGTCGCGGACCAGCGCTTCGAGTTTCTCGCGGATTCGGTCGCGCGTTTCCTGGTAAGGGATTTCCGTGACGACGATGACGTCGCTCTTCTTTTCCGTCTCGAAATGAGTCCGGGCGCGCAGCCTGATGGTAGAACGACCGGTGTGGTAACCCTGCCGAATGCCGCCGCGCCCGCAAATGATGCCGCCGGTTGGAAAGTCGGGACCGGGTAGCACCTCCATCAATTCACTGACGCCGGCCTGCGGATTGTCGATCAACACGATGGCCGCTTGACAGACTTCGGTGAGGTTGTGCGGGGGGATACTGGTTGCCATGCCGACCGCGATGCCGTTCGACCCATTGACCAGCAGGTTGGGGAATTTCGCGGGGAGTACGACCGGTTCGGTATTCTCCTGGTCGTACGTCGGCACGTAATCAACCGTGTCGCGGTTAATGTCTTGCAGCATCTCCGATGCAATGGGAGAGAGCCGGGCTTCGGTATACCGCATGGCGGCCGGCGGCAGACCGGCGAGCGAGCCGAAGTTTCCTTGCTTATCGACAAGCACACCGCGCATCACCCACTCTTGCGCCATACGGACGAGCGTCGGATAAACCGATCCTTCTCCGTGCGGGTGATAGTTGCCGCTGGTATCGCCGGCAATTTTCGCGCATTTCTTACGCGAACCGCCCGGATTCAGATTCAGGTCGTTCATGGCGACCAGAATCCGCCGCTGCGACGGCTTGAGGCCGTCACGCACGTCGGGAAGCGCACGGCTGACAATGACGCTCATGGCGTAGGTGAGATAACTCTGTCGCATCTCATCCTGTATGTCTAGCTGCTCGATTCGCTCCTGGCCCACCGATTCTTCGGGTTGGTTTTCACCGGGACCACCGTTTCCGTCGGACAATGCGGGGCACTCCTTATCGACAACATGCAGATAGAACACGCAGGCAGCAGGCACCCAAAACGACAATCAACTGTCGCAGGGCAACGCAACAACTCACCGACAACGGCACTGGTCGGATGACAGCCGAGGAAGGTCGAAACCGACCGCATATGACCGGGCTGATAGCGTACCAATGCCAGCTGCCATTTTAGTTGATTCGAGGCGTGCGAACAACTCACTCAAACATCCCGCAAACGCGGTAAACTCGAATTGTCGCAAGCCGCGCAGCGGCGCGAAAACCCAAACCGACAGCTTGCTGCCGAAGGTCGTGCTTTACAACTTTCCGACAGCAAGCTGTCGGCTTGGGTTCACGGCTCGCTCGGCTCGCCTCTGGTAAATTCTGCGATGAATTCCGGCCACACATGGACGACCGTGATCGGCTTCCGGCTTGCTACGGCTGCCCAGAAACCATAACATTAACTGTTGTTTATATGTGCGTTTCGCCACCGCGATTGATCGTTGACGGAGAGCAGGCGTCTGATGCAACCGATTCTGAAACCCCGTTTCGCAACGGTCATTTTCTGCCTTGCGATGGCACTCTTTGCCGCCGTCGCCCGAGCAGCCGACGTTGTGGTCCGCGTGACGGTCGATCCACCGAATGTGACGCTCACTGGTCCCGGTTCGCGATTCCGGCTGCTGGTCAACGGTGAAACTCCCGATGGCCGACTGATCGATCTGACCCGCGACGCCCGATTTGAATCGGCCGCCCCCGACATCGCCAGCGTTTCCAGCGAAGGTCTGCTCCGCGGTCTTGTCGATGGAGATGCAAAGATAACAGTCACCGTCGCCGGCAAAACGGCAACGGTCGATGCCATTGTCAGCAATGTTGCGGTTCCCCGCACGTATCATTTCGAGAACGACATCGTCCCGCTGTTGAGCAAGTTCGGCTGTAATTCGGGCGGTTGTCACGGAAAAGCCGAAGGACAAAACGGATTCAAACTGTCGGTCTTCGGTTTCGATCCGCCCGCCGACCGCGTCGCGTTGATGAAGGAAGGGCGCGGTCGCCGCGTGTTTCCCGCCGTTCCCGAACGAAGCCTGCTGTTGGAAAAAGTTTGCGGAACCTCGCCGCACGGCGGTGGCGTTCGCATTCGACGAAACTCTCCAGAATACAAAACACTGGCTGGCTGGATTGGCGCCGGCATGCCGGCAGGTGCGGCGACAGCACCTCGCGTCGTTTCGATGGACGTGACTCCGTCCGAACGACAGATGACGATGAACGCCGCCCAACAACTGCGAGTCGTCGCGAATTACTCCGATGGCAGCCAGGTCGATGTGACACATCTGGCCACTTTTCAATCGAACAACGATGCCTTGTGCGCCGTCGATGAGTTCGGGCTGGTGCGGGCAGAAGATGTTCCCGGCGAAGCGGCCATCATGGCATCGTACATGGGGGCGGTCGGCGTGTTTCGCGTGTTGATTCCGCGCGGAGAAACCATCGACAACTACCCGGAACTCCCCGCTCACAATTTCATCGACACGCTGGTTCACGCCAAGCTTCAGAAGCTGAATATTCTGCCGTCGGAAACCTGCAGCGACGCCGACTATTTACGCCGGCTGTCTCTCGATGTGATTGGAACGCTGCCAACCGCCGACGAAGCTCGCGAATTCCTCAACGATAAACGGCCGGACAAGCGTGCGCGACTGGTCGATCAACTGCTCGAGCGGCCGGAATTCGCCGACTTCTGGGCTTTGAAGTGGTCGGACCTGTTGCGGGTTGACCGATTGGTGCTGGGACACAAAGGGGCCTACAACTACTACCGCTGGATTCACGAAAGTTTCGCCGAGAATAAACCGTACGACCAATTCGTTCGCGAACTGATCACAGCACGCGGCACGCTGAGCGAATCGCCCGCCGGCCATCTGTTTCAGGTGGTAAAGAACCCGGGCGACCTTTCGAGTACGCTCTCTCAGGTATTGCTGGGCGTCCGCATCGAATGCGCCCAATGCCATCATCATCCGTTCGACCGCTGGAGCCAGGCCGATTACTTCGGCATGCAGGCGTACTTCACCCAGGTGCAGTTCAAGCCGACGCCGACCGGTTCGATGTTGACCGCGATGCGCAACTCGGCAACCAAGCACCCCCGCAGTGGCGAAGCGATTTTCGCGCATCCGTTGGGTACGACAAATCCCACGGAATCACCAACGGGCGACCGTCGCGACGCGCTCGCCGATTGGATGACCGCACCCGATAACCCGTGGCTCGCTCGCAATTTCGTCAATCGCATGTGGGCGCACATGCTGGGGCGCGGACTGGTCGAGCCGGTGGACGACGTCCGCTCGACCAATCCCCCCGCCAACCAACAACTGCTCGACGAACTCGCCCGTCACTTTGTTGCCAACAAATTCGACATGCATAATCTCATCCGCACCATCGCCGCTTCGCGAACGTACCAACTCTCCTCGCGGCCGAATGAAACCAATCGACAAGACGAACAGAATTACTCGCGGGCGCTGTTCAAGCAGCTCGATGCCGAAGTGCTGTTCGACGCCGTCTGCCAAACCACCGGCGTACCTGAGAAATTCGACGGTCTACCGGCCGGTTACCGCGCGATTCAATTGTGGGACAGCCGGGTGCCGCATTACTTCCTCAAGCTGTTTGGTCGGCCAAGCCGGGCCACTCCGTGCGAATGCGAACGGTCGGCCGAACCGAGCGTCGCCCAGGTGTTGCACGTGTTGAATTCCCCCGGTATTGAGGCAAAACTTTCGCATGCAGCGGGACGGGTTACAGAGCTTGTCCGCCGCTTTCCGAAGGAGAAACAACAAGGGCCGAAAGAAAACAAACAGGGCAACTCGAAATTGATCGATGAGTTGTACCTCACCTTCTACAGCCGATTCCCCACCGAATTGGAACGCTCGGCAACGCTCAACTATTTGACAAAGAACGATAATACCCGCCAGCAAGCCGCCGAAGACATCGCCTGGTCGATGATGAACACCGTCGAGTTTCTATTCAATCATTGATGAGAACATTTAGCCGGCCCGCTCGCGGGCCGTGTGCCTAACTCGCCACAACGCAAACAAACCAAGGATTTGCCATGAACGGCCCCGCCTCCTATTGCGACGGAATCAAGCGACGCGATTTGCTGCGAGTTGGAGTCGCCAGCATGACCGGTGCGTCACTGCCGTTATCGCAACTGCTCCAAAGCCAGGCGGCCGCAGATGCGAAAGGCGAGAAGAACGACGTCTCGGTGATCATCCTGTTTCTGCAGGGTGGGCTAAGTACGATCGATATTCTCGACTTGAAACCGAACGCGCCGGCCGAATTTCGCGGTGAGTTCAATCCCATCGACACCAACGTTCGCGGCATGCAAATTTGCGAACACTTGCCACAAGTGGCGGGACAGGCCGACAAGTTTTCGCTGCTGCGGAACTTCACTCACACCGATTCGGGACACGGCCCGGCCGACCATTGGATGTTGACCGGTTACGCTCCCCGCCCGGGATTCAACGGCAGCCTGAAACCAAACAACCAGCGTCCCGCGCACGGGGCGATCATTTCCCGCATGCTCGGTCCGCGTGGTTCGGTCCCCCCTTATGTTTGTCTGCCGAAGATGCACAACTCGGCCGGGGCTGCCTATTTGGGAACAACAGCTGCCCCGTTCGTGGTCAACGCCGATCCCAACGCGCCCGGTTTTTCCGTTCCCGATCTTGCCCCACCGTTGGCCATCGATCCCAAGCGGTTCGGCGCACGGCGGCAGTTGCTCGGCCAAATTGACCGCTACAAGAAAACAGCCGAGATCGAGGCCAACCGTGGCGCAAAGGCGCTCACAACGTTTCAACAAAAAGCGTTCGATCTGATTTCCTCGCCCCAAACCAAGGCCGCCTTCGACATCAAACAGGAAACGGACAAGCTGCGCGACGAGTACGGTCGTTCGTCGCTGGGGCAAAGTTGCCTGATGGCTCGCCGGCTAGTGGAGGCGGGAGTCCGTTGTGTGACAATCGACCACACCAACTGGGACACACATTACAACAACTTCAACGTCCTCAAGAACGATCTGCTGCCGCACCTCGACGCCGGCCTTTCGACATTGCTTCGCGATCTGTCCGACCGGGGCCGTCTGCAATCGACGCTGCTGGTCGTCATGAGCGAGTTCGGTCGCACCCCTCGCGTGAACAAGGACGCCGGCCGCGATCATTGGGGACCATCGAATTGTATGTTACTGGCAGGTGGCGGCATCCAAGGCGGACGTGTCGTCGGTGCGACAAACTCACGCGGCGAAAAACCGGCCGCCAATCCCGTCGGCCCGGCCGATCTGGCAGCCACCATGTATCGCTGCCTCGGTATCGATCCCAATCACGAGTTCTACACGCCGGAAGGACGCCCGGTAAGAATTGTCGACGGCGGAAAAGTCATCACAGACGTGTTGTAAATTTGCTGGGGAATATTACTCCACCTCAATCCCACGGGCCGCGACCCGTGGGATTCATCGTCACGCTCCGACGAATTGAACGACTCCATGAAAACGCGACCGCTCGCCATCTGTGCCTTCATCCTGGCTCTTGCTGCCAACGTCACGCGTGCCGACCCGCCGTCGGTCGCATACCTCTATCCGGCCGGTGGACAGCGCGGCACGAAAACACAATTCAAAGTCGGCGGCTACAACCTGCACGACTCGGCCGCGCTTGAGATGCGCGGCGAGGGCATCGAAACCGTCGATCGCATCCAACTCACCAACACGCTCTTCTTCGAAGGCCCGGTCATTCCCCAGCCCGCCTCGCAGGCGAAAGAAGATTACCCCAGAGACTATGCCGGGCATGTGACAATCGCTGCCGATGCCGCGCTGGGTATTCGCTATTGGCACGTTGCCACGTCGCAGGGGATCACAGCAGGTAAAAAGTTCGTTATCGGCGACTTGCCGGAAGTGATCGAGCGCGAAGTCGACGGCAATCCCATTCCCATGACAGTCACTTTGCCGGTGACGATCAACGGCCGAATCTTTCCGCGAGAAGACGTTGATGTCTGGACGTTCGCCGCCAAGGCAGGGCGAGCCGTCACTTGTGAAGTCAACGCCGCCCGACTCGGATCACCGCTCGATTCACGGTTGGAAGTTCGCGATCCGTCCGGACGACCGATTGCCCAGAACGTCGATGCCATCGGCACCGATTCCCGGCTGCGGTTTGTCCCGGAACGTGACGGCATCTACGAAGTTCGCATTCACGACGTCAAGTTTGGCGGGCTGCAGAGTTACGTGTACCGATTGACCGTCACTGCCGGTCCGATAGTCGATACTGTCTTCCCGCTCGGCGGAAAACGCGGCAGCAGCATCAATGTTGAACTAAGCGGCGCGAACCTGCCCCAAACAAGCGTCACCGTGAGGCTGCCGACAGACGATCAGTCCAGCTTCACCTACCGCCCACAATTCGACGGCCAACGGGCGGGAATTTTGCGGCTCGAATTGGATAACTTGCCTGAGTCGATTGAAACGTCAGATGCCAAACAACCGCAACTTGTAACGCTGCCGGTCATCTGCAATGGCCGCATAGCGTTGCCCGGCGATATCGACGAATGGTCGTTCACAGCAAAGAAGGACGATCAGTTCGACTTCGATCTCCGCGCCAGCCGGCTCGGTTCACCGCTCGATTCCGTATTGACGGTGTTCGATGCCGCGGGGAAACAGTTGGCACAGAACGACGACTTGGGCAAAGGCCAAACCGATTCACGGCTGACATTCAAGGTACTCGCCGACGGAACGTATCGCGTGCGCATCGAAGATCGGCTGTCGTCGCGCGGCGGGCCGACGTTTGCGTACCGGTTGAAGATTTCACAGCCCAAAGTTGCGGCAGCCGAATTTCATCTCACGCTACCGAGCGACGTCGCCAACATCGAACGCGGCAAAGAATTTAAACTGAAAATCGATGTGCAGCGGTTGGGCGGCTTCAAAGACGAGATTGCGCTGGCAATCGATAATCTGCCCGCAGGCGTCGCGCTGTCGGGTCCGGCGAAGATCGACAAAGGAAAGAATACCGTTCAACTGGTTCTCAAAGCGGAAGCGCAAGCGAAGGTTGCAACCGGTCGCCTCGTCGTGCGAGGGACGGCGACGATTGACGGCAAACAAGTTGAGCAGCGGGCGACGTTGGCCCTCAATGCAGGCCGCGCGAAAGTCGATGAACTGCGACTGCGAGTGGCCGTGCCAACACCATTCAAATTCGCCGGCGCGTTCTCAACACAGTACGCGTCGCGTGGTACCGTCTACACGCGGTATTACACGCTGGAACGCGGGGGCTTTGGGGGGCCGATTGAAGTTCGCATGGCCGATGTCCAGGCCCGTCACTTGCAGGGGGTCACAGGACCGGTCATCACAATTCCACCGGAGAAAACAGAGTTCGACTATTCAATAACGTTGCCGCCGTGGATGGTCATCGGCCGCACGAGTCGCACTTGCGTAATGGCCGTCGGCGACGTGGTCGATGCGGACGGGACAAAGCACAAGGTCAGTTACAGTTCGACCGCCCAGAACGATCAGGTTATCGTGTTGGTCGATCCCGCCCGTCTGAGCGTGCGAATCGGTTCTCCATCCATTCGCGCAACGCCGGGTCGACAAGTTCGCGTCCCGTTTCAAATCGAACGGGGCGCCGGCCTCAAGGGGCCGGTCAAGGTCGCACTCATCTTGCCGCGACATATTAAAGGGGTGAAGGCAGAAGCGGTCGAGGTGTCTGCCACGGGCAACTCGGGCGAATTGCTGGTGACATTCGACGACGGGCAGCCTGGACCATTCAACATGCCGTTGATCATTCGCGCGATGTTGCGTGACGAAGAGGGCAACCCGGTCACCGCCGAAGCCCCGCTCACGGTCGTCCCGGCGCAGTAGTGACCGCGAGCAAACCAGCCCGCAGCGCAAGCAAGGGTTTCTCCGCAACAATGGCGGTTCCTCCCCTTGCTTGCGCTGCGGGCTGGTTTCACAGATCGAATTCAGTTGCTGAAATCGCGCTGAATCGCGAACAAACCTCAGCGGACGCCCTTTCCACTCTGGAGGCCGGTCGCCGTCTCACTTACGATAGAACCAGCGTGAGCAGCCCGGCTGCTGAGGCCCACGCCGCAAGTGCACGGAGTTAGAGATGAAGACAACCGATATCGTTGTGTGGTTAGCAATTGGCGTGTGCCTTGCGGGTTTCGCCGGTTGTTCGTCGGGCGATGACGAAAACGGTTCGGGCGACTCACCCCAGGCGGTCGAAGAAACTGTGCGGCAGCTGCCGCGAATCGTCGGTACGCCGACCGACGCCGGTTATTTCGATGGCGGTGTGACGCTACTGGGAAGTGCCGATCCCGATTCCGGCGAAGCGATAATGCCTTCGACGAAGTTCTTTCCTATGGCGATCCGCCTTGAAGTCGAAGAGAGCGCATCGTTTTTTCCGTCAGAATATTCCGTCGTCATCGACGAGCGGCGATACCGTCCGCATGGAGTTTCCTTCGGCTATAAAAGAGCAACATTCTTCAGTGTGGAGAAGTTTGCCGCCGAGAAAATCGAACTTTCGCTGGGCGGTTCCGACCAGATCACAACCAACAAGGCGGGCAAACTCAACGGTTGCCAGCTCGCCACCGGCGAGGTGTACTTGCTGTATCGCGTGCCGGGTTCCGCGATGGTCGAACTTCAATACGACGGCAAAGACTACGAGTTGCGTCCCTCTGAAGCGGCCGATCTGGGGGTCGAACCATCGGCAGTGAAAACGGAGACGACTGACGACAACACAAGTAAACCGTCCGGCCCGCAGGGACTGCAGTTGGAAGTCAAACGGGGCCAGTTAGCCATTGAAGTCATCGACGGCAAGGACACGGAAGTCTTCGAGGTGGAATTGACTCTGAGTAGCTCGAAGTACCAGACAGTCGAATTGCACCTCGGGAAGGATTTTTTCCTGGAGGGCAACGCCCCGCCGAAAGACGACGGAAAGAAAGGACGCCGCCGCGGCAGGCGTTCGCGAAAAACGTTCGTCGAGTTGCAGGAAGAGTCCATGAGTTTATTGACCGGCACGGAGTTTTTTGACAACACGTACAAAGACAAGCCGATGAAGGAACTGCTCAACGGCGGAGTGTCGATCAACGTCGAGCCGGGGCGGCCGATCACAGCGTTCTTCGTCTTTCCTAACCCGCCGTTCGAGAACGGCCTGGCATTACACTTTCCGGGTAAACGGCCGCAAGACATGGTCTCGGCCGGCGATGTGCTGGGCGAACTCCGTCCCGCCATTCCGCGAGGTGTCGCCAAGATTGCACGCGCACCCATTGTCGGCGATCCGGTGAAGGTCAACGTCATCAAGGGGAACATTCTGATTGACACGGGCGGCAAATCGCTTACTGCGCAAGGCCCCGGCGGAGGCCGGCAGTTCATCATGCTCAAGTTCGCGATCAACGGTGAACGACAATTCATTCCCCGCGATTACGTAATCCGCGATGCAGACGACACAAACTACTATCCAATCGCCGCCGCATTTGGAAACGCGCCCGCGCTGCGAATCCCGGGCGACGGTTACGATTCGGTCAAACTGATGCCGGGCGAGGCAGACGTCGTACGCAAGCGGAAGGGCCAGCTACTATACTGGCAATACTCCAAGCCCGAGTTCCTCGTCCTGTTCGCTTTGCCGCAATCGCTTTCGACGTACGATTTCAGCCACGGGAATCTCTTGCTGAAAATCACACCGGTCACCCCACCGATTGCGTGGAAGCAAATCCGCCCCAACGATTCCGTTGCGGTAACTAACAGCAACAATTCAAAACCGAAGACGGCGAAGAAAAACAGTACGACATCAACGCCGAAGAACACTGCAGCAGACAATGACGCGCAGGCCGCATCGAAAGTGAGATTTGGCAAACTGTTACTGAAAAAGGATGCCAGGAAGGCGCGGCAATATTTTGAAGAGGCTGTACAACTCGCACCGAAATCTCCCGCCGCGAAAGAAGCGAAGCAACTCCTCGAAGACCTGAATTAAATCACCACCAAACGAGGCACCCCGATATGATGGAACGCATCAAACTGATTGGCACCGTGATCGTCATCGTGCTTGTCGTCATCATCGTCATGGTGAATTGGAAACCACAGGACTTCAACCTGCTGGTGACCACAATCAATATGCCGTTGGCCGTCATGCTGTTCGGCACTCTGGCGATCGGTTATCTGTCCGGCATGATTGTGGGAAATCCGTTGAGGTTTCTGCGGAAGAAATCCTCTTAGCCACTCGATCCCACGGGGCGCAACCCGTGGGCTTTGTTGCACCCGGGATACCATATCACCATGACTTCACTTTCTCTCTCCGGGATGATCGTCGCTGCACTGCTTGGCCAGGGTGGCGAGAAACTCTACGTCGCCAAACCGTTGACCGCGCCGGGGGAATTCACCGCCGGAATTGAAGGCCCGGCTTGTGACAAGGATGGAAACGTTTACGCCGTCAACTTCGGCAAACAGCAGACGATTGGCCGCGTGACTCCGAAAGGCAAAGGAACGGTGTTCGTCACATTGCCCGGCAAGAGTACGGGCAACGGCATTCGTTTCGATCCTCGCGGCAATATGTACGTTGCCGACTATGTGGGACACAACATTCTCCGCATCGATCCCACGACGAAAAAGATCACCGTCTTCGCACACGAGCCGAAGATGAATCAGCCGAACGATTTGGCTATCGCCCCCAACGGCACGCTGTATGCCAGCGATCCCAACTGGGGAAAGAGTACCGGTCAAATCTGGCGGATCGACACCAACGGCAAGATCACCCGTGCCGCCGGCGAAATGGGAACAACCAACGGAATCGATGTCAGTTCGAACGGCAAGACGCTGTACGTCAACGAGAGCGTGCAGAAGAACATCTGGGCATTCGATATCGCCAAAGACGGCAGCCTGACCGGAAAACGCCTCTTCAAGAAGTTTCCCGACTTCGGCTTCGACGGCATGCGCTGCGATGCCGACGGCAATCTGTACGTCACACGGTACGGCAAAGGAACCGTTGTCAAACTTTCACCGAAAGCGAAAGTTCTCCAAGAGATCAATGTGTTGGGTGCCAAGCCGAGCAACATCTGTTTCGGCGGCCCGGACGGCCGCACCGCCTACGTGACCGAGGTCGAGCATACGCGGCTCGTCGAGTTCCGCGTCGAACGTCCCGGCCTCTCATGGATTCGCTGGCAGAAAAAGTAAACCGGACTGTCGGTGGCAAATAATTCTTCAGGCGAGCGGGGGGTGTAAACCCCCTGATGATTGCTGGTTGCGTCCAGAGGGTAAAACGTCGTCGCCCCCTTAGGTTGACCGTTTTTGCGGCCGGCGCGCTATAAGACAAAAGGGGTTGCCGACGAGTTGCCGTGCGGCGATAATTGGAGACAGAGGCGTTGGCAATCGCGCACGGCAATATCGACTGATTCTTTGAAGAACCAGCATCAACCGTGGATCAATTACCTGAAAACATGACCGACGGGGAACTCGTTGCTGCGGTCCTGGCAGGCAGCGACAATGAGTTTGCGCATTTGGTGCGGCGCTACCAATCGCCGTTGTTGCGGGTCGCGAGAAGTCGGCTGGGAAATATCGAGCGGGCCGAGGACGTCGTTCAAGAGACGTTCATGAACGCGCATCGCTGGCTGAACACCTACGATTCGAAATACAGTTTTCGAACCTGGCTGTGGACTATTTTGTTACGGCAATGCGGCCGCAACCACGCCCGGCAGAACCGCAAACCGCAAGTTCACAACTGGAGCAACCGCCCGTCGGCGGGCGATGATGTTTCAGCCGACATACAACCACCCAGCACTCTTCCTTCGCCCCCCTCGCAGTTGCTTGCCAAAGAGCGGGCAGAACTGTTGGAGCAATCGTTGCAGGAATTGCCAGAGAGTGAAGCTGATGCGTTGCGGCTGCGTTTTTACGGACAGTTGAAGTTTCAAGAGATTGCCGACGCGATGCAGTGCGCCATTTCGACGGCAAAAAATCGCGTGCGGAACGGATTGGTCAAGTTGGCCGAAATTGTGACGGAATTGGAGGCGCTGGCCGAAGCCAATGAGGCTGATGATTCCTCCGGTCAATAATTCTTGTGGTAAAGAGTTGATCTTATGAACTGTGATCAAGCATTTGACGTCTTGACCCGTGGGCCGTTTCCATCGGGCGATGTGATCGTCGACGATACGGTTGAGCGCCATCTGGCGGCGTGTCACGAATGCCGACAACTGGCCGAGGCGCTTCGTCCGGCGGTTGGGATTTTTCACGAGGCGATGGCTGAGGCCGAATCGCTGAACCTGCCGGGATATTCTGGTGAGTTGAGTTCCGCCGGTGAGGGGCGGCTGCTGACGATTGCGAAGCCGACAAAGGTGACATCACGGGTGAGGCCGCTCGACATGCAGCGGCGCGATCGAAAGAAGGCCGCCCTGATCTGGCCATTCGTGGCGGCCGGTTTCTTGGGTTTGATTGTCGGCATATTCGGCGAGAACATTCACAGCCGCCTTGCCGATGATACCACTGCGAACTTCGCGTCGGCCGGCTCGCATCCGCTCGAAGCGCACGCCGTCAATCGGGAGGGCCGGCTGTTACTCGCCTCGCTCAACCTGTCGGCTGCCTGCCGCGACGCGGATGGAGAGTCGGGGCAGCACACCAACAGTTGGTATCAATGCTGCACGCGCTGTCACGCCGATGCCAAATCGGCGACTGCACCAACAATTCCACTTCCGACGCTGACGAGTTCCTGCGTCGTTTGTCACTCCGACACGTACCGTGCGGAAGTGAGTTGGTCAATCCGACCGTTGCAGTGGGACGCGCAAAGTTGGCGCGAGCCGCTGGAAACGTGAAATTGCAAATCGACAGCTTCAGACTGATCCTCGACGATCGGATAACTGGGGATGTGTTTTGTAACAGAGCTGTGTTTTGTAACAGAGCTGTGGCCGACTCAATTCGGGTTGCGTCCGCCACCGTTGGGGTTGCCGCCACCGTTAGTCGATGATCCCGTTTCACCGTTCTTAGCTCCGTTCCATGTGAGCGACATGGCGTAGACGGCCTGGTTGACGTTTTCGCTGACGAAGGTCACGCGGCCATCGACCCACAGCATGTTCACACCTCCAATATGCCCCGAGTTGGGTGCCGGCATAAGTCCTTCGGAACCGCCGCCCGAATGTGCCGCGGCGATGTTGATTGCATACCGTTCCAGGTCGGTCGAGAGAATGCGCAGCGAGGTTGGGGACGCCGTGTCGTTGCCCGCCGATGCTTCGCCCTCCAGTTGGATTCCATCGTCGCCGATTCCAAACGCGACCTCGCACAGTCGCGGATCCCCCGCGGCCGGGCTGCGACCGTCGGCATACAAAACAGGTTGTGCCCAACTTCCCGCATAAAGGTTTTCAGTGAATGCGACCGTGTTTGTCGCACCGTCGGCGTTCGTGACGCTGTTCAGGTTGACCTTTCGGTCGGCCCAGAACATGCCTGTTCCCCATCCGCCGTCCGAGGTCTCGGTGTTGTGGCCTTTCGTCGCAATGACGCTGAGGGGTACGTTGGGAAGAAAAAATCCGGCTTTCTGAATGAAGCCCACCCCGATTGGAGTGCCACCGATGCTGCTGCGGCCCGCATATCCAAAGTTGGCGACATAAGTCAGTTGGCCGGGAATCGAGGATGCTGAGCGGTCATCGGGACATGTGTAAACGGGAATCGAAACGGTGTTCAACGGAAAAGCAGGGTCTTGTTTGAGATCGTTGTAGACGTTGGTCTGCTCGATATATGGCAGCAGAGCGATTGTCCAGGGGCGAAATTGTCCGACGTCACCGACAGGAAGTCCGATTTTGGGTAAATCGCCATGAAAGACACTCGCGAACGAGTGCATCGCGATGCCCAACTGTTTGAGATTGTTCTTGCATTCGAGCCGCCTGGCGGCTGCCCGCGCCTGCTGCACGGCTGGCATAATCAGTGCCACCAAGATGGCAATGATCGCAATCACAACGAGGAGTTCAATCAGTGTGAATCCTCTTCGATGCAGGGGCCGCTTCGAAATTTGATGACGAGACTTCATTAGATTCATCTCCAAAAGTGGTTTTGATTGTCTGAATCAAAACGAAGTGCCACAACCTCGGTTTGGCCCGCTTGAAGGCGGTACCGACAATGTAATGCGGATAATTTCGCGAGGCAACTATTCGTATTACAAAGGCCGGTAGACAAAACGCAAGGCTGTTACTTAAATACACGAAATCCGAATGTCGAACGGCCCTGGAATCGAGCAACTGCATAGCTCGCGGTCTGCCACCCTAAACAGAATTTGCGTTGGAAGCTGGTTCTATCCTTCTTCAGTCCAGCGCCGGAATTTTGACTTTCGCCAGATAGATGCTCGTTTTCCCTTCGTGCGAGGAATAATAGCTAAGCCACAGCAGCCCTTCATGCCAAACCATGCCGGCGTAGCTGGTGTCGCCGCCGGAGGGAAGTTTGAGAACCTCGGTCAACTTCGCGTTTTCAGGATCGAGCCACGAAAGAGACGTTCGTGTGCCGCCCGGATGAAGTCGCGTTGCCGCCAGAATGCGACCGTCGGGCAACTGTAGCATGTTGGGGCCACCGATGCGAAGATTCAGGTCGCGCCATTTCCATTCGGTATACGGCGGTTTCGATGTTCCCAACTGGGCCATCTTGTCGCCGGTTTCATGTCTGAGCAGACAGAGTGCCGTTTTGTCTTTGAGAAACAGAATCTTGTCTTCTCCACAACCGGCCGGCGCGGAGACGTTCTTGACAAGCGTTTCAAACTTGCGACCGTCGGTCGATCGGTACAGCCGCAGCCGCCGTGTGGTGCGATCGCGTTCGGTGCTGTAACCCATATTGTAGGCCATGCCGTTATGCCACTGGGTCCGCCATAACCAGAAACCGGGATCACCGATTTGTCGACCTTTGTCCCACGTGTGCCCGCCATCGGCCGAAAACCAACACATCGAGTAATACCGAATCTTGGCGTCAGCGATCATGCCGGCGCCGTTGAGCATCAGGCGACCAAGGGGCGTCGCCGTGAGCTTGGCGTCGCGCAGGTCATACTTGGCCGACTCAACCAGCGCAATCGACTCCCATTTCTCGCCGTCTGCCGAGGAAATGACGCGCAGCGCTCCGTCGGGCGAGACGTGGGCCGTTCCTTCGCGAAACACACAATACCAGCGATCCTTGAATCGCAGCAAATCGGTAAACGCGTTGTGTGCCGCGCGATTCCAGATGAGTCTCGATTCGACGAGTACGGGTTTTTCGGCACCCGCGGGATCTGCGGCCGACAGTCGCATGCAATCAACCAACGACATCGCAACCAGCGCGAATGCCAGCGACAGTGTTGACCACGGTGTCTGCGGTTTTCGTATCACGGCGATTCTCCCGGGTGTGAAGTGGCCTCGACGACGTTAGTGGACTTCAGGAAAACAATGCGACTCGTCATCGAGCGCCGAATCTCTGTTTGTCATGTTAGCCGATGCGCGGAAGAGAATGTACGCGAAACCGATGTCGTTGCTGTTAACTCCATTGCCGTTCCCGTTTCACACGTCACACTCAAATCGATAGAATGACCCACAGATTTCGTCCCACCGTGTTTGCTGTGAGCGTTACGTTGAGGCATTTCACCGATTCCGCGCGTTGGCCGTTTTAGAAAACGAACAGGGAGTTCTGTTGTGAATATCGCCTCTCGGCACACCCGGGTGAGGGTCGAACAGGATCACTTCATTCCGGTTTCCAAGAACAGGCTGGTCGAGACTCTTCTGCAGAAACTCGACGATTCTCAGCGGAAGCAGCGATTTGAAGCCTTCTGTCGTCTGATCGAAGCGACTTACCATTTCGAACACCACCAGATGAGCCAGGAACTCAAGCAGGATTTCCGGCTCTTTGATTCGGACAACAGCCACAGCGAGATCGCCCAACTGACGGGTGAGCAGATCGAACAGGTCGAAGATCGGTTTCTGGCGAACTTCAGGAAGCTGATGGAGAAGGCCAATTTCCGGCTGCTCAGTCAGTCGGACATCGATGTGGCCGAAGCCGAGGAGTACTTGTTCTCACTTCCCGTGCAGGTCGATTGGGATAAATTAGATCGGGAAATGCTCGGCCGGTTCCTGGAGAAGCAACCCGCCGCGATCGACAGCACCCCACCGCCGCGCTTCGCCGAGAGAATATTGATCTTTCATCGCGGCGTGGGAGTGGACAAGACGAGCGGATTCCTGATTCTCCAGAAGGTGGACTTCCTGGTGAGTCGGCTGCTGGAATGGATCACGAAACCCTTCGCGCGCCGGGCAACTCGTGAATCCGCCTCGCAGAACGAGAGCCAGCCCGACACGAATGTTGAAGCGATCCCCGCCGCTGCAAAAATCCAGGACAATTGCGTATTCGAAGACCGCTACGTCGAACGGATTAACTTGCGCAGTACCGGTGTCAGTTTCCGATCGCTGTTCAATCGAACGCTGATGCAGGAGCCGACCTTCAAGGAACTGGTCATTCTCTTCCGATTCGCAGCATCTCCGGCGACAGAAGCAGAAGAAACGCCCCCGGAAGAACATGGAAAAGTTTTCGTCAAGGCGTTCCGCGACATTCCGATGGCCGATCTGGAAGTCGTGTTCCCCGCAAAGCGCATCTCGATGGAACTGGTCGATCGGATCAAGTTGATCGTCATCGGCGGGATGGGAGTTGTGATGGTGTTGTTCAAGCTGATCTTCACCGCAGCCCTTAACCCACTATTGCTGCTGGCAACCCTGTTTAGTGTGGGCGGCTATGCAGGAAAAATCTTCGTCGGATTCAAGGCGGCAAAGGACCGCTACCACAATCTGGTCACGCAATCGCTATACCACAAGAATCTGGATAATGACCTGGGGGTCATCTTCTATGTTGTCGATGCGTTGGAGGCGCAAGAGTTTAATGAAGCCGTGCTGGCCTACTTTTGCCTGTTGCAGGGCGGAGAAATGAAGCAGGATCAACTCGACTCTTGCTGCGAGCGTTTCCTTCAGCAGCACTTCGACGTGGAAGTGAACTTCGAAGTGCACGACGCTCTTGGGAAGCTTGTCCGTGAGAAACTCGTCGATCAGACGGGAGACAGTTACCGCGCACTGCCGCTGGCCGAAGCACTCAAGCAGCTCGACAGCAACTGGGACAACCTCTTCAAGTACCACGGCGTCGACGATTGACGGCCGCACACCTGAATGCGGCAGGTTCACCGAGGTTCCAACTGAACCTGTAAGACGTGATCGAGTTGCGACAGATTATCGACCAGAGCGCTGGAAGGTGCCTCGTCGAGTTGCAGCGTGCAACAGGCGGCACCGGCGCCTTCGAAGATCGCATTGTCCATTTCTTCAACGTTAATGTCCGCTTCGCGCAGTGCATCCAAAACACCGGCAAGCACTCCCACGCGATTGTAGTGTCGGATCACAAGCGAGTGCGTGGCCGACGTTCGAGCGCATACATTCACGACGTTTGGCGGGCGTCCCGTTTCGCGAAATGTGTTGATGATCACCACGACTTCGGCGGCAATCGCTTCCGATGCCTGTTGGGTGGACGCTCCGATGTGCGGCGTGCAAGTCACGCTGCCCGCAAGATCCGTGTCGGCGAACTCCGCGACGCCGGCACCGGGTTCGTCTTCAAACACATCCAGCCCAACTCGCAATCCTTTTTTGCGAATCGCTTCCTTGAGAGCGGCAGTCTCCACCAACTCACCACGCGACGTATTCACCACAATCGCGCCGTCGGACATCGCTTCTAAGAACTCTGCATCGACGAGGCTCCTGGTTTCTGCCGTTGTGGCCAGGTGAATCGTCACGGCATCGCAGGCCCTGGCGACAGCTAATGGCGATTCGGCAAACTGCACACCGAGGGTGTCGGCACATTCGCTCGTCAGGCTACGGCTCCACGCAATCACGTTCATTTCCAGTCCGTGAGCGCGACGTGCAACGGCCCGGCCAATCATTCCCATTCCCAGAATTCCAAGTGTCCGTCCCTTCAAGCCTCGCGCGCCGCTGTATTTCTTCTTATTCCAATGGCCCGAACGAAGTTCGGCCGTGGCGTCGGCGATGCGGCGGTCACAGGCAATCAACAGGCCAATTGCGAGTTCCGCAACCGCGTCGCTGTTGCGGCCGGGACAATTCGTGACGTAGATGCCGCCTGCGCTCGCTGCCGCAACGTCGATTGTGTTGACTCCCGCACCGGCGCGAACAATCAGCGACAAACTGTCGGAGGCGGAAATTGTATCGGAAGTGACTTTGGTCGAACGAACGACGAGAACGTTGAAGCCTCCGATCGCGGCGGGAAGTTCATCGGCGGAAAGATCGGGGCGAAAGTCGGCATTCAACCCAGCGACCTTCAAGGCAGCCAAAGCCTGCTCAGAAAGCTTGTCGGCAATCAGAATCTTCATCCGTTTTCTCCTGACTAAAATGACTGGCCAACTGAGTATTGCGTGCCGACGGCGAAAACACCAACCCCACTGCAATCGGACGGAGTCCGGAGTTTGGCAACATCCAGCACACCACACCGGTACGAAGACTCTTCCCGGCACGGCTTCTCTGGCTAGGAATCAGAATGCGCGATAGACTTAGTCGTCGCATCACCTCAGTCTCTCACAATGTCAGGTGATGTTTGCAACTCACCAAACCGCCATCTCGCGGTCGCCGTTCACTCCCCTGGCCTGTGGCGGCAGGGCATTGAGACGGAACGATAATGCAGATCAATTGGACGACTCGGCATGCTTTGGGTTTGATCGCGACCGCTCCCGTTCTGGCCTCAATCGTCGGAAGCATTTTCAATATCTGGTACAACGTCACCCATGTGGAACCGCTGCTTTTACCGGAACAAGACAAGCTCTTCGCGCAATCTATCTTGTATTACAATGTTCTTTGTTACCCGGTTCTGGGTGCGATCTGGATTGGCTCGGTCTTCTCGATAAGTAAGCCATTTCGGGCGATCATTGACGGTGGCAAAGTCGATCCTGAGTCACTCGCTAAGGCGCGAGTTCGCACAATCAATTTGCCATGGCACTTTGGAGCCATAGCCGCCTTGGGTTGGATCATTTGTATTCCTTCTCTGCTATTCGGATTGCAACAAAGTCCGGAGCCGATTGATCAGCGAGTCCTGTTTCATTTGCCAACATCCATCATCATTGCGGCGATGATCAACGTTACGCTGGCGTTCTTTATTGTCGAATTGATGACCGAACGCATTCTGTTTCCGATTCTTTTTCAGGACGCGAGCCCTTCAAAAACGCCTGGAGCGGTCAGCCTGCATTTGAGCCGGCGCAATCTATTGAACGCGATCGCCGCCTGTGTCTGCCCGATTCTCTCGCTGATCCTGCTCGCTGTCGTCGAGGCCGACAAATTCGAAAATCTCAACTGGTTTATGGTCTATGTTGGATTGGTGGGCATTGCGATTGGGCTGTTTTGCTCGTGGATGGTCAGCACTCACGTCATTGTTCCAATCCGTGAGTTGACCAGCGCCGCTCAGGAAGTCGGGCAAGGCAACCTCGACACGAAGTTGAAACTTCAGCGCGCCGACGAATTCGGCCCGCTCATCGATGAGTTCAACCGCATGATTGAAGACATGCGAGCCAAACGAGAACTCCGCCAGCGATTTGGATTACACGTTGGCCGCCGGACTGCCGAAATCATCCTCGCGCAAGACGCGGGCCTGAGCGGAACCGAGCAAACCGTCACGGTGATGTTCTGTGACATCCGGAACTTCACGGCTCGCTGTGCAGTGACTCCCGCAAACGAAATCGTACCACTACTGAATCGCTTCCTGACAGTGATGGTCGATGTCGTTGAGAACCAGCACCACGGTAACGTCAACAAATTCCTGGGCGACGGTTTCATGGCCTTGTTCGGCATCGGCGAACAACAGGCCGATCACAATTCCAACGCGGCCGCCAGTCCCACCGACCGAAATCACGTGGCCGACGCCGTCAACGCCGGACTGGACATGATCGCTCGCCTGAAGGAAATGAATGCCGAACTCGCTGACAGCGACATCCCAATCCTGGGCATCGGAGTCGGCATTCACACCGGCACGGCAATCGTCGGTAGCATGGGCTCCGACGATCGCCTGGAATACACAGCCATCGGCGACACGGTCAATCTCGCATCCCGGGTCGAAACACTAACGAAATCCGTCGGCGAGCCACTGTTGATGACATCCGCAGCGGCGGCGTGCCTTGAAGACTTGTTCGACATCCAACAGCTCGAACCACAATCGGTCAAAGGCCAACCGGTCCCGGTTGAAATCTGCACCGTCCGCTAGTGCATCGCTTCAGGGACGAGAGTGGGGATCGTGCCACAACCGTTCGTGCAGCACGGCTCAGCCTTGCAGTGGCAGGTCGGCGGAGCGACCGGCTTGTGACACGGCGGAGGCGGCAAGATGAGCGGCGGGACGCAGGAGCAATTCTCGACGACTATCTCAGGTGGGCAGCACTTCTGCGGAGGACAAAGGCAAACCAGTCGAGGAGCGGTGTAGCACGTGGAAAGGCAGACTGGCTGGCAGCACTGCGGCTCGGTCGGGCAGCAGGTCGACTTACAACAAGCGGACTCTATAACCGGGGCCGCCTGGCATGGCACTTCGGCCGTCGGCTGACAGCAGGCGGGTTGGAACGAAGTATTGCAGCCACAACTCTTTCCCCCACCGAACAGGTCGAGGATGTCGGCGTTGGCCGAACTCGATAGACACAGGATTGTCACGATAGCACCACAACAGCTGATCCACTTTAGGAAAGAGGATCGCCTGGGTGTCAGGTTGCAATAGGTCATTTTCAATTCCTGTGACGGCAGAGGGACTGTTCGAGGACACACGGTTCTCGATGGTGGTGATTTTTCTGATGTTAGAAAATGGGATCCTGGGCGGAACACTGTTCCTCATTATCGGCTGGTTAAAAACGCACTCTTAAACATCTCAATCACCAAAACCATAAAAGGTTATGGCGATTTTCGTAGCGAATATTCCAGGCGTAACGGTTGGAGAAAATGCCATCGACTTTTCCGGAGAGACGCCCCTCGGATCTGTTGAATCTGGTTGCGGTTAAGTAGTTTGGAGAGGGTGTGGTCTTAGGAACGCGAATGGGGATCGCTCCGAATTTATCGGCACCACTCGTCGATCCGCATGGCGATGACATGGTGGAATTGACCCGCCCGCAACGCGCTCTGCTGAACTCCAAAGGTCATTGGAACACCATTCCAGACATCGGGTTCATCTGACCGATCACAAAACGAATCTCCCAGTGGCTGTGGTGAACGTCGCCCAGCCGTTGGGGTATAAAAAAACAAACCCGACACCGTAAGGGTGTCGGGTTTGCGATTTCAGAACTTTGTTGTGGTCCGTCGTTCCTAGAAGAACAACTGGATTTCGGTTCGCAAACCGGTGGAGAGTCCATCGGTCCCCTTGCGGCTCGACATGAAACTCGAGATCAACCAAATCCAGTTTTGGGCAATCGCCCGTTGATATTGGACGGCACCGGCGACTTCGAAGTTGTCGTTCCCCTTACCTTCCCGGGCACCCACTTCATAAATGATCTGCTGGTTCTTGGTGTCGAGGAAAATCTGGTAGCCAAGAGCCGTTCCAACGGACGAGTTGGTAACGGTTGCCAGCGGTGGACCGTACAGGCCGAGTCCGGCAGCGGCAAACAGCAATCCGGTGTCACCCAACGGACCAGCCTGCGGTGCACGTGCCAGCGACGTAAACTGATCGACCACCACGAATGTGTTCCAGTAAATCAGGTCTTCGCCTTCGTGCGGCGTCACCGATATTTGACTGAAGAACAGTTCGCCCTGTCCGGTCGCGTTACCCGGCGAGCCCATGAAGGCCGTGCGAGCTCCCTCTCCCTCGGTTGGGAAAGATGCCAACAAATGGAACCGCGAGTTGTAGGTGTTGTGATAACCAACGAGCCGTTGGGTTGAACTAACGGCTGCCACGAGGACATCGCGTTGTGTTCGGTTTGGATCGTTCACAAATCCCACATCGAGGTTCATGGTGTTGTATCGGAAGTCACTTTCGGTAAACAGTCCGTACATTTGGGCGCGAGTGTTCGGTTCCTGCTGCGCGACGCGGGTCAGGCGGTTCCAGGCGAACACACCCGTCATGCGAAGGTTCAGGTTGCCATTGCCATACAGTGTATTACGCGTCACGGTGACCGCATCGATCATGTCTTCGTTGACCAACAGGCCGCGCTGAAACGACATCGCCTGGCGTCCAACAGAAAATCCGTAGTCGAGAAGCTCGGTGTCAAACGGATCGATACCGGGGAAGATTTCGTCCAACTGGCCTTCAAAGTAGGCCACGTTCAGATCGCCGTTCCAGCCGTCCAAGCCATCGAGATTCGTGCGACCAGCGCCACTGGTGAATGTTTTCCAGAAGTGACTGGTGTATTCTCGACCGATCAGCAGCGGCCGTCCTTCTTCTTCGTCCGTCGGCCGAATGCCGATTTGGATCCGCTCGGTCCCTGTGAAGTTCAACTGTCCGAACAATGCCAGCCGGTTGACGAACGAACCAAAGTTGAAACCGGCCTGCCCAGGTCCCACCTGATCGTCGCGGTACGAAACGCCGAAGCGGTTTGAACCAAACACCCACAGCGTCGGACGCCAGATGGCACCGGTCGGCAATTCAACACCTTCCGGGATGGTGCCCTGACCGAGGAACTTCTGGGGATATTCAATGATCAGCGGTGGCCGTTCCATGATCGGCACAATGCCTTTAGGAATGTCCGATACCCAACTATCATGGGGGTCGGTGAAGACGGTACCGTCATGCTCAGCGCGGGTCAGGAATTCCGAGATTTCGACGAGAGGCTCGTGCGGCATCTCGAGGAATTCCATCCACTTTTCCCAGACCTTCCAGGCGAGTTCCGGTTCTTCTTCCGGCAACTCATGTTCCTGGAAGTAGGAATGTTCGAATCCGGGATTGTCGTCGGGATGTTCGAAAACCTCAGGCACGCCATGCCAGTCGAGCCAGCTTTCACCTTCGGCGGCGAAGCAGTCGGGAGAGTAAATGTCTCCCTCGACGTCGTCTTCGTATGGCATCAACGGTTCCGGCATGGATCCATCGGGAGCCGGCGGGACGTCATCCAGAGTGACCGGGTCGGTAATGCCCGGTTCACTGAATACGTCGTCGATTGAGGATTGGGCGGAGGCGAAACGTGGGTTGCCAATCATCACTCCCGCCAACAGCGCGACCGATAGTAGGCTTGTGTAGTTCGTGCGTCTTGCGTGCATGAGACGATCCACTTCAAATTAGTGTTGTGTTTCACAGTCCTTTGGAGACACTTGTATCTTGCCCCGCAGGGCGAGATGGTTGTCTGACCTTCCACGTCAGTTCTCAACTGCATCCCCCGGTTGGGGAAGGAGAGTTGAGGCTACCTACCCAAACAACTACTCGTGACAATTAAATACGGCACCAGTTTCGCGGACGATGACTTGGCCTCGAACGATGGCATCGGCCACTTCTCGGGCGTTCATACCATAATCGAAACCGGTAAATTCGATCGTCTTGACGAGGTTAATCGGAATCATGCCGGCCATCAGTCGCACGTTGATGTAGTACGGACCATTACCGGTTAAGTTGCAAGCAGGCACACGGTACTTCGCCCAGCGATTTCCAAGCGGCTCAAGTATCTGCTTGTGCTTTCGAGCACCGAGCGGACGCCCCAGCGGGGTGAACGGTCGCAACGCAGGTCGGTCGAAGTTGAGCGGGTTCAGTGAGTAAGGAATCGGAAGAATCTGCTCACGTTCGCCGCCGCGAATGTTGCGGGTAATGAACTTCGATTGCAGTGAGAACAACTGACGATCGCGGGGAACTTTTCCGTTATGTACGAAGAACGAGTGATCGTCGCGGTAGTCGCCGTTCCCATCGAGGTCTCCCGAGCGGAAGACAACTTTCTGGTCGCGATCCCACACGACAACCTGCAGATAAATCGGACGTTCGCCGTCGAAACCAGTTGGTGCCCCGTGGCCGGTGGTCAGGTTCACAACGTTGACCTTGAAGTGCAGGCCTTTTTCGTCGGCATGCATTCCCTGAACATCGCTCAACCCAAATCCATTTTGCAACACTTCGATTCGCTTCTTCTTGTACACCGTCAGCAGGCGAAACTGCTGATTCAAAATCTTACGAGCCTTCTCGCGGCGGACCGGATCCTCCCACGCGGTCGGGAACTGGTAATCTTTGGGTTTGTTGCGTTCGAATTTGCTGCTGCCCCAGTTCTTTCGCCAGTCGAATTGAATCCACTCGGCCATGGTGGCCAATCCGTGAGTTTCATCTTCGCCGACTTCCCGAATCGCATCCGGATTGTGTGGGTACAAACCCGGGTGGATGATGGAATGATCAGGACCGGCAAAAAAGTGGCTGGTACGACGTCGCGGGGGAGACTCGGCGTTGCCAACTTTGGCGATTGGCTCGAAAAAGAACCCCGATGGTTTTCCTTCGATCTTGCCCATGTGACAATCCTGGCAGTTCAACTTGTACTTGCGAGCTGCAGGAGATGATTTGAATTCACTAAACGCGTCTTCCAACCGGAAGCCGAGCGGAAATAGTACGTCGTGGCATTGGCCGCAGAAGCCGGATGTTCCCAGTTGAAAGAACTTGTGGATTTGACTGTGTGCATCGCGTCCGCGAACACTTTCATTTTTCTCGGTCTTTAGAACGCCGTATTTATCCGGGTCGGCCAGCACTTCTTCGAAAACCGTATTGCCCGAGGGTCCGAAGACCACTTGGTTTTCACCACCAGCCACCAGATTCGTTCGTCCAGAGCCACGACTGTTGGGCTGATTGATGCGATGGCAGACGACACAGGTAATTCCCTCGCGGGACGTGGGGTGACGATCAAGGTTGCTGCCGCCCTCTGGTTCCTGCAATGCCATGCCCACCGGAGTGTGGCAGCGAATGCAGAAGTCGCCGAGCGTTCCGTGCAGCAGAATATTCTCCGCATTCTGGAATGAATTAAAGACGGGGCTTAGTTGTGCATAGGCATGTGGTGAAACCGACCACTCCCTAAAGTGTTTTGGGTGACACTTGCCGCACGTCTTGGCTGATGGAAACGGGTTGCCTTCGTAGCATTGCGTATGAGCTTCGTACGCGGTCGCGCCGATCACCTCTGTGCGACTGAGGGAAGCGAGGTCGATTAGGGCATCCTCTCCCTCCACAACCGGAGCTACGGGAACCGGCTGCAGTTTGGCCGGCTGTCTGGCGGTACGGGTCAACGGCCGGCTGCCATCCTGCGAAACTGCAAAATGTGCCGAAAGGCCTGCAACACCAAGAACCATTGTCGCTATCGCCGCCATGTGCGGTAGCCGTAGGCCTTGTTTCTTGACAACTCGTGGGGGTTGTATGCGCTGTCCCATCATCATTCCTTGATCAAACCTTCCAGAGGCTGTGGTACGGGCTCTGCCTATTGATTTATGGACTTAAGACGAACGGCCTTCGTTGGTCTATTCGCGGTTGTCGATGGCCCAAATACCATCTGTTTCTGCATTTCGACCCGCAACCATTTCGGTGGGTCATTCTGACTAAAGAGAAAACCGAGGTTGTTCGGGAAATACTCAAGACACAGATTGAGCAGGTGGTTCTGCCTTCCTCTCTTCGTCGTCAATTTTGGTATCGTTTTTTGCGGTAGGAATGGCAGATTCCGCTCAATCCACAGGATGCACGCCGAGTATGCCGTTACAGATTGCCTAGCCGTCACGACCAGTGCTGAAAAGATCAGCATTCGCCATTTGGCGCGTGGTCACGTGTGTCGCCAGAGCGGTCTGACGAACGTGGGCGAGGATATTCGGTTCGCGCAGTCCCAGCGTGGCAACAAGAACCTAGCCGTTTGATCACATTGTCGCAGTCTTCGAAATTCTCTCCGGAGATTGCGACCACGACGGCAATCATCGCTGGCGGTGCGACGAATCGGAGCGTCACTGCCTGGAAACAGTTGGAAGCGGATATCCGTGCCGGGAAGGTTACAAAGCTGGTCTGCTGGAAACTCGACAGGCTTGGACGCACAGCCTGTGAGTTGTTGGCGTTACGCGATGAGCTACTGCAACGGAAGGTTGACCTTATTTGCGTTATGTCGGGAATGATGGGTCTGGACTCTCCCGAGGGACGGATGATGTTCTCCGTCATTGCATCATTCGCAGAGTATGAAAGAGAAGTCAGACGTGAGAGGCAAGCCGCTGGGATCGCAGCCGCAAAAGAGCGTGGAGTTTATAAAGGCCGTAAGACTGGAACACGGAAGGCAAAACCACAACGTGCACTCAAACGTGGATGTCCATTTTGACGATTCGTATGCGCAGCGTGAAGCGGCTCGACGGTTGTATTCGCGGGTTGGCGTGCGAGCGAATTGAGCGGACCGAAGGATTCGGTGGCCACGCGACTTCGTCGGAGTCCGCTATGCGATGTCGGGCATGCGCGCGAGAACATCCGCGTCAACGCGCTGTGCCCCGGACCACTGCGGACCGAACTGCTGATGAACTTTCTCGACACGGACGAGAAGAAGAATCGACGGCTCGTCCACGTGCCAATGGGCCGCTTCGGCGAGGCAAAGGAAATGGCGAAAGCCGCGTTGTATCTTGCCTCGGACGATTCCTCATACGTCACCGGTAGCGAGTTCGTTGTCGATGGTGGGATTACGGCCGCTTACGTCACGCCGGAATGATCGCTGTCGTTCAGTACCGACTGATAAACTTCGCGGATTTGCGCGGTCATTGTTTGGTGTCGGAATTGGTTGGTGAATCGCTCGCGGCCCGCCTGTCCCAAGCGGTCGCGTAATTCCCGGTCGCCAGCCAGTTCACAGATGGCGGCGGCCAGTTCGTCCACCGACTGTGGTGGCAGGAGATACCCGGTTTCGCCTGGCAGCACGACTTCGCGTGCGCCATCGACGTCGTAACTGACGACCGGTTTGCCGGCGATCAGTCCCTGCGGCAACACGCGGGCTAGTCCTTCCCATTCGCTGGTGTGGACAACAACGTCCATCGCGTGAATCAATTCGGGTACGCGGGCCGGCGGCACCAGTCCGGTGAAGACGAAGTGGTCGGTTAGTCCCAACCGCGCGATGTCCGCTTCAAATTGTTGACGCAAAATACCGTCGCCCACCAACAGAAAGCGTACTTGGGGATTACGTCGGACGATCTCCGGTGCAGCGCGGATGAGAAACTCGTGACCCTTGAGATGAAATAGTCGTCCTATCTTGCCGACGACGATTTGATCGTCGGCGACGCCGAGTTCCCGCCGGACTTCTTCTGGTGTGCGCGGCGGCTGCAGAAACGGTTCGACTTCCATACCACTATAGATGGTGACGAACTTTTCCCGCGGCGCGATGCCGGCGGCGATATATTGGTCGGTCATCGCATCGCAGACGCTGATTAGCTTATCGCAGCGGCGGGCCGCCCACTTTTCCGCGGCGATGTAGATGCGTTGGGTGATCGCGCTTTGTCCGTAATGAAACGAGGCCCCGTGAATAGTATGCACGACGGGAATGCCAAGTTTTGTCGCGGCTGTCCGTCCGAGAACGCCCGCCTTGGAACTGTGAGTGTGTACGATCTCCGGTTTGAGTTCCCGCAGCATCGCAATCAACTTGCGATAGCATCTCCAGTCGCGCCACGGATGCAGACTGCGTTGCGATTCGGGAAGAATGCGGACGTCGATTCCCTCAGACTTTGCCCGCTCCACCAAACTCCCTTCCGGCCCCAACCCCGGTCCGGTGATGAGCGTCACATCGTCGCCGTAATCCCGCAGTTGTCCGAGCGCAGTCAAAAACGTGTTCTCCTGCGCTCCGCCGACAATGAGACGGGTGATGATGTGGGCAATTCGCATGTTGCAGAGACTTCGAGGTTCTTGAAGTGTCCTCGTATTCTTTCAATCTTCAATTGTCGGGTGCCACTGGCGTGTCGCCAGTGGCACCCAACCCGGGAGTCAAAGCTTGATACAATATTTGTGGAATAATCGTTTCGGAATTTGGGTTTGGTTCAGCCGTTGATTACGTCGGTCAATACTTCACTTCAACCAGATACAAGCCGTGTGCCGGGGCGGTTTCACCGGCTTGCGATCGGTCCTCGCCTTCGATGATGCGGGTCACGTCTTCCGGCGACCAGGTGCCGCGGCCGACTTTCACCAGCGTTCCAACAATTGCCCGCACCATATTGTACAGGAATCCGTCACCGGTGATGTCGAAGATGATGAATTCCGGCTGCGGTTCGTCTGGACTGGCGCTGAAATCCGGCAGCGTGGAATTTCCGTCGGGCGCCCAGACATTCCAGATGTGTTGGCGTACAAGCCGTACCTCTAAGATCGTCCTCACACTGGTTGCCTTGTTGGGGAAATGCGACTCGAAGCAGCGGAAGTCGTGCGTCCCCAAAAGTCTGTTGGCTCCCTCCTGCATCGCGGCGGCATCGAGTTGGGCACTGTATCGCCAGGAATATTGCCTCAGCAGTGGGTTCGGCACGCGGCTGTTGTGGATGACGTATCGGTAGCTCTTCGATTTGGCGGAATAGGTCGAGTGAAACTCAGTATCGACTTCCCGGGCATCGCGGACCACCACGTCTTCCGGTAGAAACGTCTGCAATCCGGCACGCAGTTTCTCGCAGGGTATGTTGCTTTCGGTTGTGAAGTTCGCCACTTGTCCGAACGCATGCACGCCGGAATCCGTGCGGCCGGCGGCCATCAACCGCGACTGCTCGCCGGTGAGTTTCAAGATGGCCGCTTCAACCACCGCCTGCACGCTCACCCCATTCGGCTGCACCTGCCAGCCGACATAATACGATCCGTCGTAGGCAAGTGTGAGTCGTATATTTCGCATGGGGTTGAGTGACAACGTGTACTGGGCGGAATTGGAAAAAGGATTTGACGCAAAGTTGCTAAGGTGCAAAGTTTCGCCAAGGCAGAAAAGAAAAAAAGTGTTGAATCTATGCGTTCAACGAGACGCCCTCATTACCTATCTGACGGAAAAGAAAAAGAAGGTTTTTTCCTTTGCGAAATCTTTGCGACTCTGCGCTTTTGCGTCAGAAACCCGATGCCATGTTAGTCGTTTACGTATCGTTGAGACGTTTTTGCCAGCGAGCGAGTTGTTCTTCGACCGGCCCACGGCCGCCGCTGCCGTAGCTGGTGAGGGCGCGGACGGCGTTTGTTGTGCCGAGGATGTCGTACACGTCGGCTTCGATCTTGTCGCTGGCTTGTTGTAACTCTTCAAGCGGCAGATCGGCGAGCCGGCAGTTCTTCGATTCACACACCGAAACCAGTTTGCCGACGATTCCATGTCCGGTTCGCATCGGCACGTCATGCTGAATGAGATACTCCATCAACGTCGTTGCATCGAGGAACCCCTCTTCGAGTCGTGAGTTGATGTGTTCGACTTGCAGTTCCGCGCCGGCGACGATGTCGGGCGCCAACTCCAGACAGGCGACAACTGTGTCGAAGGCGTCGAACATGGCGATCTTGTCTTCCTGCAGATCGCGGTTGTACGCCGTCGGCAGCCCTTTCACCAGAATGAGCAACTGATTGACGGCCGCCATCACGCGTGCCGTCTTGCCGCGAATCAGTTCCAGCACATCGGGATTCCGCTTTTGCGGCATGATCGATGAGCCGGTGGTGTATGCGTCGGGCAGCTTGATGAAACCGAACTCGGTGGAAAACCAGATGATCCACTCCTCGGCCCACGTGCTGAGGTGTGCAGCGATGAGCGACAGGCAAAATGTGAATTCAATGAGAAAGTCGCGGTCGCAGGAAATGTCGATGCTGTTGGCGGCGACGTCGTTGAAGCCCAATTCGTCGGCAGTCTGTTGCCGATCAATGGGCAGCGTCGTTCCGGCGAGGGCGGCGCCTCCCAACGGGCAAATGTTGACGCGCGAAAGACAGTCGGCGAGCCGCCCACGGTCGCGCTCAAGTTTCTCGCAATAAGCGAGCCAATAGTGAACGACAACAACCGGCTGGGCGCGCTGCAGATGCGTGAAGGCCGGTAGGATGACATCGAGATCGTGATCACCGCGAGCAACGAATGCCCTCTGTAGATCGACCAACAGCGCGTCAACGGTTTCAATTGCCTCGCGGACGAAGAGTTTGAGGTCGGTCGAGACCTGATCGTTGCGGCTGCGGGCCGTGTGCAGCTTGCGGCCGACATCGCCAATTCGCTCGATCAGCGCACTTTCGACGTGCATGTGAATGTCTTCCAACTCGACCCGCAACGGCAACTCACCCCGCTGGATCTCGCCGCCGATTTCGTCGAGCGTTTCGACAATCTGTCGGCATTCGTCGTCGGAAATCAACCCGACGGTTGCGAGCATGCGCGCGTGCGCCTGCGAGCCACGGATATCAACCGCCGCCAGTCGGGCGTCGAAGCTGATCGACTCGGTGAATTGTTCGACGCGGGGATCGGTCTGTTGTCCGAATCGTCCCCCCCAAGCTTTGGCGGCCATTTCTTGTTCCAGTGTGGATTAACGGTGTTTGCAGTCTCGTTGGCCTCATCTTGACGCAAAGACGCAGAGGCGCAAAGGGTCGCAAAGGAAAACGCAGGGTGTTTGGCTGGAAGGCGGCAGAGTATAATGGCTGGTCGTCGCAAATGCGATTGCGAATCGGACTCGTTCCCAAGCTCCAGCTTGGGAACCAGTTAAGACTGCGGTTTGGTAACCAAGTGAAGTTGCGATCATGCTCTCTGAATTTCTGAATCTCTCGTCACGGATTACCGTGTTGCCCATCATTCATGGCAGCGGGGATTTCGCTGTCGAAGTGCGGCGGGTGATGCTGAGCCAGAAGTTCGACTGTCTGGCGGTGCCGTTGCCCGTGTCGTTTCAGTACGACGTCGAACGGGCGATAGAATTTCTGCCGAGCATTTCCGCCGTCGTTCAGGCAGAACCAAAAGAGTGGGGCGGTGAGGGTGAAGACTGGCAAAGTTCGCCGTCTGCGGACGAAGAGGCCGACCGCGCGGCCAGCTACGTTCCCATCGATCCTTGTCAGGGGGTGATTGCCGCTCTGCGAATTGCGATGCAGGAGCGGATGCCGCGGGCGTTTATCGATTTGGAGACGGCGAGTTTTCAGCCGACGGCGGCAACGCTGCCCGATCCGTATGCACTGAAAAAGGTGACCGCCGACAAGTTCGCGGCCGCCGTGTTGCCGGCCATCGGTCGGCTGCCGGAGGGTCAGCCGCGCGATCGTGTCGTCAGTATGGCCGCCCACTTGCGCGAGTTGGAAGCGAAGCACAAGTCGATTCTGTTCGTCTGCTCGCTGACCGATTGGCCCTGGATTCGCGAGGCCTATACCGAACAGATCGCCCCGACGGCCGAAGATGACGAGGTCGAAGAAACCGACATTCACGCGGTTGATCCCGAGACATTGATTTTTCTGCTGAGTGAATTGCCCTTCATTACCTCATTGTACGAGCGGGCGCGGTCCGAATTGGACGACGATGAGAATCTGTCGATCGATGGCATCAAAGAAATGCTGTTGGCAACGCGTGACCGTTACTGTGCCGAATTGAAATCACAGGCACGGCAGATCACACCGAAGTTGTTGTCGGTTTACTTCCAGTACGTCCGAAACCTGTCGCTGGTCGAACGTCGGATGACGCCCGACTTATACACGTTGGTCGTCGCGGCCCAGCAAATTGCCGGCGATCGGTTTGCCATCTTCCTCACCGAAACAGCCCGCGAATATGGTTACACCGCGCGCATTCCGTTTTCGACGTTGAAGATGGGCATCGAACAGGCGCGGCTGCCCGATGGCGACATGGTGGAGATGAAAAGCCGTTTGCCGGGTCATCCGCTTTCGTGGCGGAGCTGCGAGTTGAATCCGCTGCCCCCCAAAGAGCAGCAGCAAAGTTGGGAGACGCGGTGGAATCCGTTTGGCCAATGCAGTTGGCCGGCCGAAGATGTCGCAATTGAAAAATTCCGCACGCATGTGAAAGATGCGGCGTTGGCGTTGATTGGTACGGATCTGGCTCGCAGCGAGAAGTTCAGCGCGAGTTTGAAGGACGGACTCGACATTCGCGAGACGCTCCGTAATTGGCACACGGGCGAGTTGTATGTGAAGGTTTTCCCGCCGACGCGCGGCAGTCTCGATTGCGTGGTGATGCTGTTCGACTCACCGGCCGATCCGCGCGACTACCCGTGGCGCACCGTTTGGGACGCCGAGCATGAGGAAGAATCGACGTTATCGCTGTTCGCCACCGACTTCACCGAGAACATGGTGGGACCGGGAATCGCGATGGCAACCTATGGCGGGGCGATGTTGTTGTTCCCGCCGCGGCCGATTCACGACATCTGGCATGACCCGCGGTTCGACTTCACCGACACGTTAGAAGAGCGCATGCTGGCGGCCGCCTGCTACCACAGCAACGAACGTCACATCGCGCTGTTAAGCCACTCGCCGCCGGGGGCCGGCTGGAGACGACTTGCCAGTCGCCACAACAAGAAACTGGTTCACATTCCGCTGAGCCGTTTCAGCCAGCAAACCGTGCAGCAACTGCGCATGTTCCACGTGTTGAACGGCCAGCAAATCCGCAGTTTCGCCGCACACTTTATTCGCAAAGCATAGCCGGCAGTTAATTCCACGTGATCAGAGAGAATACGACATGTCGCGTCGTCAGTTGTTGAATGCATTGACACTCTTTGCCGTTCTGTTCATTGGTCGGGTTGCCATTGCCGCCGACAAACCGCATCCGTTTGATCAGCGACCGCAGCCGTGGCAGCGGCGCGGTGAACCCGTGCTGTCGGCGCGCACGACGAAACAGGCATGGTGTCGGGTGGTTTGTTATTCGCCGCACGTCATCTATCACGATGGCCGATTTCGCATGTGGTATCTGGGGACATCGGTGGCGTCGCGGAGCAATGACATGGTAATGGGATACGCGGAATCGAAGGACGGATTGAAGTGGACCGAACATGAACGGAACCCGGTTTTGACCGGCCGTGATGTTCCCTGGGGCCGAATTATCCAGACACCGTTTGTTCTGTTCGATGCTGAAGAAAAGATATACAAGATGTGGTTTGTATCGGGTGCCGGCATTGGCCGTGACGATGCCGGGAAGGTGGTGAGCAACGACCAACGGCTCGGTTATGCTACCAGCCGCGACGGCATTTCCTGGAAGGTGCGGCCCGAACCGATTTATGTTTCCGGGCGTTCGCCGTCGGTCATCAAGGAAGGGCCGAACCGGTATCGCATGTGGATGGGCTCCAGCGCGTCGGCCAAAAGTGCGTGGAACGACATCTACACCACAATCTACGAATTCAAATCGACGGACGGCATTAACTGGCAGCGCAGCGATCAACCGGTTCTCACGCCCAAGTCACCGGCTAGCTCAACCGTCTATCCTTTCGTTCTGAAACGAAATGGCGGCTACGACATGTGGCATGGTTGCCACATACCCGGCGGACGGTTTGAGCTGTTCTGCGCGCGATCGGCCGATGGCAATCGCTGGCGGGTCGATCATACCAAGCCGGCGTTTTCTGCGACCGGCGGCAAGACGGATTTCGACGGCCGTTACACATCGACCCCCTGTGTGGTCGAACGCCCCGACAGGTTTCTCTTGTATTATTCCGCCCGAGACCTGCAGAACGAATACATCGACGGGCAGGGCCGAAAACGCAAGGACGGCGCGGGAGTCTACGCCCACATTGGCGTCGCCGTCATCATGAAGTCGCCGACGAAATAGCTGAGGTGCAACGCACCGCAGCGACATCGGGCAACGTAATCAAGCTCGCCTTCAGTCAAACACCACGCCAAGCACGTTCTTCTTCGTTTGTGCTTCGCGCATTTTTGCGGCGAGACGGCTTATCACCTTCTGCGCCGGTCGCTCGGCGTTATTTCGGGCATTCAGCAACGCGTTATTCATGCCGGTCTGCAACGATCCAACCATTTTTCGGTGGTAGGAAAAGCTAACTTGGGCCTGCTGCATGTTCTCGAATGGCATTCGCGGGACGACGAACTGCTGATAAATATTCTCGAAATATGATCGTTGACCCGCCGAACTGACGTCGCCCATGTCCACTTCTTTCAGGCAGACCGACATCCGCAGGTTGGCATCGCGCAGCGCCCGCCGTGCTTCGAGCCAGTCGCGCGTATCGGTGCTGTCGGCCACTCCTCGTTCATCGGTCGATAGGTCCCGGTTGATGGTCTTCAGCCTTCGCGACGTATCGATGATTTGCTTTCTCAGGCTCTTGATCTCGGTTTCTGACTCCATAATCGCGTTCCAGTCGGCATCGATCCGCTCGAACGTTTCCGATGCATTGCACGCACCTTCAGTTGTTGGCGGCAGGGCGGCATACTGCATCGGATCAACCTGCGGCACATTGACGTAAACGAAAATGCTCGGATCGGTTCCCGGCGGCGGCGGCGGAATCGGCTGATTCAGCAGCGGCGAGGTTCCCTGCATGCTGTCGTAGGTCGCGCCAAACAACTGCCACATCGAAACCGATTGCGGTTCAATATCCGTCGGCTGTAGCAATCGCCGCATCGTCCACTGCCCGGCCTGCCACGCCTCATCGGGAAGTCGCAACACCAACCCGTGCGGCACACCCTGCGGCTTGAACCACACCCACAGAAAACTCTGCGGCGCATCGGCAAAAGCAACCTGCTCCCAAGTTTGCGACGCAGGCCGCGCAGCGAATTCGACGGGATTCATGGTCGCAGTCCACAGGGTAAGGGCGTCGTCTCACGCGAAATCAACAGGCAGAACACTGCGAAACATTGTACTCGCAGCGGCAGCGTCAATCGAGCGCAATTCCACTTGCACGTCGAATCAGGCTTCGAGAAGCCGTTGCCTCGTCGTGCTGATCTGCCGAATCTCAGGAAGTTCGGCCATGATTCGTATTTGGACGAGTGACATTCTGCCGTGCTTACTCAGCGAGTTTCGGTTTTCGGTCTCGCCACTCTCCCGGCAGGTCCATCAAACGCAACTTGAGGAAAGCAATGATGTCGTTTTCGGTTTGGATGTCCTTGCCGAGTAGGTCGGTCCCACGCCAGGCGTATGGATAGGATGTAAAATAGATGTGACCGGCGGCACCGCGTCCTTTGAGTTTTGCATACAGGCGTTTCGACTTGTCTTTATCCAGCACGTCGGCTTCGCCGGAACAGACGAGGCAAGGGATATCAAACGAGCGCAAAGTAAGTATGGATCGATTCGTCGGCACTCCCGGTAGGATGCTTTCCGGTGACATCAAGACCAGCGCTCGAACGTCCTGACCTCGCGGCGTCCGCTTCGCTGGGTTGTTATCGTCCGCAAAGGGCGGCTTGTTCCAATCGTCCGCGGCAAATTGCATTGCAATCGGCGCACTCATCTCGGCCGCGATGATCGCCATCTTGCGCATGTCCAATTCCGCGTTCTGGTTCATTTTATAGATGAACTTCTTCACCGCTTCGAGATCCGATTCGACCATGCTTTGGTAGTCGGTTGACGTCAATGTTTTCGCCGTCGTCTTTCCCCGATTTCCCGTGTCGCTCTTGTTGTCTTTTCGGCTTTCGCCAAATGTCCGCAGATCGACGGAAATGACAGCGTACCCCAAACCGTTGAGCTTGGCGGCAAATCCGTTTGTCTGCCACACCCGCCTGTCATTTCCTCTCATGTGCAGCAGCACGACAACAGGCGAAGACCGGTTGCCTGGTCGGACTCTCGGCGCTTGGCATCGAGGTTCTTCTTGGCGGGTGTCAGGAAGAACGCGGCTTGCCGGTGCCGTTTCTCTAGCGTCCGATATGAAATACGTGCAGTAAATACCCCAACCGTCATTGGTCGGCAGAACGACGTCAATTCCGGTCATTGCCGGAGGAGTTGTTTGAGTGGCGGTCACCGGCGGTGGTTTCACTGGGACGGGTTGAGGTTTCGCCGACATTGGCTTGGCTGCTTTCTTGGCGAGTTCCTGCTTGAGTCGTTCCTGTTCTTTCCGAAGTTCTTCTTCACGTTTCCGCTGCGCCTCCTGTTCCAACTCTCGTTGTTCTAGCTCTTCAGAAGTCTTTTTCTTGAGTCGCTCACGTTCCTCGTTACGCAACTTGTCCGCTTCAAGCTGCGCCTTCTTGAGAGCGTCTTTCTGCGACTGCGCCGTTTCCAGGTCGGATGTTGTTTGGTTGAGGGTAGTTTGAGTGTCGCTGCGTAGCTTCGCTTCGCGGAGGTGGCTGATGAATGCCACCGAGGCGGCCAACAAAAGAACCGAAATCGTCAACGACAAACCCGCGATCAGAGGATTTCGCTTGCACCAGCGCCGGAGTCGCTCGGCACGTCCAACGGAACGCGCCCGAATGGGCTTGTCGTCAAGCCATCGCTGGAGGTCGTCGGCAAGATTCTGGCAGTTTTCGTATCGCTGCTGTTTTTCCTTCGCCATCGTCTTCAGGCAGATGGTTTCCAGGTCGATCGGAATGGCTTGGTTGGTTTTTCGGGGGGAAGGAGGCTCTGCATTCAAGATGTTGAAGATCAGTACCGCCGGAGTTCCACTGAATGGCGTTTGACCACACAGCAGTTCATAGAGCAACACGCCCAGACTGTACTGGTCGCTTGGTGGGCCAACCTTGTCTTGATCTCCAAGGGCCTGCTCGGGAGACATGTAGTCGAGCGTACCGAGAATATTGCCGTCCTGCGTCAGTTTTTCATCCGATGTTTCCATCCGCGCCAAACCGAAGTCCATCAGGTGCGGTTCGCCATCAGGGTCCAGCATGACGTTGGCAGGCTTCACATCTCGATGGATGATTCCCTGCTCGTGTGCATAGGCGAGCGCTTCGGCCAGCCGCATGACAATGCGGGCGGTATCCTGGAATTTCAACGTATCGCTTTTCAGCGCATGATCGAGAGTCGCCCCTTTGATGTACGACGAGGCGATGTAAAAATCCTCGCCATCTTGTCCCGCATCGAACACCGGAACAATATGCGGATGTTGTAACCGCGCTGTCGCTTTGGCTTCGTTCAAAAATCGCTTAACGAATTTCGGTCCACTCTCCGGGTCGTTGAGTCTTGCAGCATGTAGCACTTTCAGTGCGACTTCACGATCGAGCTTTGGATCGTGCGCAAGATAGACTGTGCCAAACGCTCCAGCGCCAAGTCGCCCTTCAATCTTGAAGCGGCCAAGTTGCTCGATTGGTTGATTAACTGTTTCGGAACCGGGCAGTGTCGATTCGGATTCTGCCTGGGTCTTACCCGCAGCATGCCGCGTTTGCGGTCCACCCGTTTGGGCAAACGTGAATTGTGTGCCGCATTTCTTACATCGCCCCTGTTTGCCGAGCTTCTCTTCGGCAACCCGATAGGCCTGTTGGCAGCCGGAATTTGGGCAACGGACTGCGACGGTCATTTGCACTCCAGCAGGTTGAGATTCGAAAGATTAACGGTCGCGACGATCTGTCGATAAGACGGGCCGCCGCTATTTCAGCATATTCTAGGATGGATTGCAAAATGCTTGCGATGTGGATTGGGTCGCGGAGAGTCTTGAGAGCATCGCCATGGGAATGTTGCATCGTCGGCGACTAACACAAGCGCAGCTTGCGCGCTGTAATTCTGATATCATATTGGATGACATCCTGCCGCCTCGTTTACAACGGCTCTGGAGAAAGTCATGCGTAATCGATTGACTCTCACACTCTTCATCCTGGCAACACTGTCGGGTTCCAGTCTGTTTGCAGAAGATGCAAAACCGGCGGCGTCCGCGATTCGGGATGCGATCGGCAAGACGATTCCATTGCTGGAAAAGGGATCGGCCGGGTCGGCCGAACAGCGGACTTGCTTCACTTGTCACAATCAAGCCGTTCCGGTCATCGCGATCATCGAGGCCCGCGATCGCGGCTTTGAGATTGACGAGGAGAACTTGCAGCGACAGTTGAAGCACACGACGGCACATCTCACTCGTGGCAAGAAAGGCTACCTCGCCGGTAAAAGGCAGGGCGGAGGAGTCGTCACCGCCGGCTATGCGCTGTGGACCCTCGAAGCGGGCGAACACAAACCGGGCGAGTTGACCGCGGCCGTCACCGGTTTTCTGTTGGATTATCAAAAGAAGGCCGATCACTGGTCGCAGGGCGGCAATCGCCCGCCGTCATCGGGCAGCCACTTCACGGCGACCTATCTGGCATTGCGCGGTTTAGAATACTTCGGCACCGAAGAACAAGCGGCGAAGATCGAAGAGCGCAAAAAAACCGTCGGCAAGTGGTTGCACGAAACCACCCCCAGCGACACCGAAGATCGCGTCTTCCGTTTGCGCTCGCTCGGTTATGTTGATGCCGACGAAAAAACGATTCAACAGGCGGTCACCGAGTTGATCGAACAACAGCGAGATGACGGCGGCTGGGCACAACTTGCGGACAGCAACAGCGATGCCTACGCAACTGCGACGACATTGGTCGCGCTGCTGCGTGATGGAAACCTCAATGCCGATCACCCCACAGTGCAGCGCGGGATCGGGTATCTGCTCGACACGCAGCAGGAAGACGGTTCCTGGCACGTCGTCACCCGCGCCAAGCCGTTTCAAAAGTACTTTGAATCCGGCTTCCCGCACGGCAAGGACCAATTCATCTCAATGGCCGCCAGCAGTTGGGCCACGATTGCGCTGACATTGGTTTTGCCGGAAAGTCCGTAGGTGAAACGAACGTCGCTTGCGGTTTTGCGGACTTTCGGCGTCGATTGGTTTGCGAAACGGCAAGCGGGAATCGCGATTTTTTTCAGTCGCCGACCGGCATCAGGTGTACGTCGAATCGGCCGTTGCGTTCGGCGATCCAGGCGATTTGTTTGCCGTCGGGATGCCAGACGGGATAATCGTCGCGTTCTTTGTGATTGGTGAGCCGTTTCAGGCCGCTGCCGTCGGTGTTGATGAGGTAGATTTCCCGGTTGCCGTCGCGTGCCGACGTGAAGGCGATGCGGCGTCCATCGGGCGAGAAAGCGGGTCGCACATCGCGGATGCGGTGGTTGGTGAGTTGCCGTGGTTCGCTGCCGTCGATGTTCATCAGGAACAGGTTCAGCGATCCCGCCCGGCTGGAACTGAAGACAATCTGCTTGCCATCGCGAGAAATATCGGGCCAACCGTTGATGCCTGCCGATTGGGTGAGCGGGCGATAATCCTGGCCCTTGATATTCACCGAGGCGATCTGTTGTCCTCCGGGGGCGTTGATGGTGAAGATGACGCGTTTGCCGTCGGGCGTGAATCGCGGCGTGCGAATCGTCGCCCGCAATCCACCCGCCGGCTCGAAGGCGACCTCTTTTTCGTCTTTGGTATCGACGATCACCAACGACAATTGTCGCGGCCCGCCCGATCGGCCGAAGCACCAATAACGGCCGTCGGCTGAAAATGCCGGGTCGAAGAAATGCCCCGACGCATTGGGAAACATCGTCGTCGATTTTCCCGTCTCCAGATTGAGCCGAATGATCGACACACGGGTCGGCTGATCGTGTTCGCACCAGGCAAGTTCCTTTCCATCGCCCACAAACACCGGCGCAAACTTCAACCGGCCGTTCGTGGTGAGTTGCCGAACATCGTCGGCTGCGGCATCGGTCGAATACAAACCCAGGAGAGCGAACAAAATGACCAGCGGGCAATAACCCAGCCTGGCAGTGCGACCGGTTTTTATTGACGCAGAGTCGCAAAGACGCAGAGGAAACGCAAAGGCAGGGAATTGATTCCACATAGTCAACTTCTCTTTTCTTTGCGAATCTTGGCGTCTCGGCGCCTTTGCGTCAGATGGAATTGTTTTCTGGTGTGAAGTCACAGCAACGCATCGATGACGTGGCCGTCTTCGAGGACGCGCATTTCGGCGCGGGCGGCGGTTCCCATTCCTGCCAGATCGAGAATCGTTGTGCCGACCATTGCCGGCGTGACCGGGTCACGGGCGGGGAACTCGCCTTGCGCGTCGCTTGCGCCAACGACAAGTCCCGGCTTCACACCGCCGCCGGCCCATACGGAAAAGTAACATTGATGCCAATGGTCGCGCGAGCCGATGTTATTGATTTTCGGCGTGCGGCCGAACTCGCCCATGCAGAGGACGAGAGTCGAATCGAGCAATCCGCGCTCGTGCAAATCGTCCAACAGCGCCGAGAGAACGCGGTCGAGCAGCGGTCCATGCCAGTCGGCCAGCAAGCCGAAATTGTCCGAATGCGTGTCCCATCCATAGTCGGAAAATGGGAACAGCACTTCCACGTAACGGCTCCAGTTCACCTGGACGTAGGGGACGCCGACTTCGACGAGTCGCCTGCCCAACAAACAACTTTGCCCGAATGCCGTGCGGCCGAACGCCTGCCGCGTTTTCTCTGACTCGCGAGACAGGTCGAAGACGCGTGTTGCTTCGCTCGACGTCAACAAACCAATTGCCTGATCGTAAACGCCGTCCCAAACGCGGAACGGTTTGGAATCGATTGATCGCCGCAGCCCGTCGAGTTCGCGGAGCATCGTTTTGCGGTCGGCCAACCGCGCGGGTGAAAGGCCTTCGAGCAGTTTCAGTTTCGGAATCGAGACGTCGCCTTCCTCATTGCAGCTGAGCATGAACGGGTCGTGCGCTTTGCCCCACTTGCCGCCGCCTTGGCCAATGTTCGGGCCGACGCCATCGCCAATTGGTCCGCGTGCCAGCGAGATGAAACCGGGCAGCGACTTCGATTGTCGGTGCCGGGCGATGATGGAGCCGATGCTCGGCCCGTACCCGTCAACTTTTCCGCCGCGATCTTCCCCGCCGTCAGTCGGACGTGTGCCGGTCATCGCAATTGAGCCGGCCGGTCGATGGCCTCCCTGGTAGTTGATGTTACTATGAACGACCGAGTACAGGTGGCTGCGCTGAGCGAGTTTGGGCAACAACTCCGAAACGAGCAGTCCCGGTGTCCGCGTTTGGATGGCGGAGAACGGCCCGCGATATTGCGCAAGTGCTTTTGGTTTCGGGTCGAACAAATCGAGATGACTCGGTCCGCCACCCAACCAGATCAACATCACCGATTTCGCTCGGGGAGGACTTCCACCCTTCTCCTGCGCCCAAGTGGAAAGACCGCCGGCAAACGGCAGCGTCGCGCCGGACTGCAAAAAAGCACGCCGCGAGATGCCGCTGCAATCGCGCGATGGAAAACTGCCGATGCTGAACATTGTGGGTTTGCCTTCGATCGGGTTCCGACGGGACGCAGCAAGTCGGGTTTGATTGGTCTGTTCTTGATTGTACCTCAAACGAGCGCTTGTATGACTTTTCCGTTTGTGATGGGCCAGATGCGGCCGCCCAAATCATACATTGCCTGGTCTGCAGACAGCCCGAGGCGGTTGTACATTGTGGCTTGAATGTCGATGGGATCGACCGGGTTCTGGCTCGGATAGGCGGCGTGTCGATCGGAACTGCCGTAGACTTGCCCGCCGCGAATGCCGCCGCCAAACAGCAATGTCGATGAACAATCGCCCCAGTGATCGCGGCCGGCGTTCTTGTTGATTTTCGGTGTCCGGCCGAATTCCCCCATGCAGGCGACCAATGTTTCATCGAGTAGGTTTCGTTCCGACAGATCGTCCATCAATGCCGACAGTCCTTGATCGAGCATCGGCAGCAGCTCGGTCTTCAACGCATCGAAGTTCTTGCTGTGCAAGTCCCAGCCGTCGCAGATGGTCATTTCATTGAAGTGGACGGCAATCATCGGCACGCCCGCTTCCGCCAACCGTCGCGCCAGTAATAATGTCTGCCCGAAACGATGTCGGCCGTAGCGGTCGCGCACGGCAGCCGGTTCGACGTCGAGCGAGAACGTATTCAACGTCCCTCGGTTGGCTTCCCCCGTCAGCAGCACGGCTCGCTTGCGAAGCGTGGCCAGTTGCTCGGTCGTCGGAACGCGCGGACCGCCGCGATCGAGCAGCGACAGAATCGCCGACCGCTCATCGAACCGTTCGATCGACACATCGGCCGGCAAGGCGACGGCCGGTATTGCCTCCCGTGTACCCGGCACGCCGTTGACGTTGAGTGCGGCACATCGTGCGCCCAGGAATCCAGGTCCGCCGCCACGTAGCGCAGTGGGCGACCGTTTGTACTGGCCGCTGATGCTGCTGCGAATTGCCAACTCCGGGGCGGCGATGTAGCCGGGCAGCGCCGAATCCGACGGCTTGAACTTCGACAGCACGGCTCCCATGTGGGGAAAGTCGGTTCGTTGCGGCGGCCGGATGTCGTTGTCGCGGTTGGGACGTGCGGTTTCGAAACCGGTGAGCGTGTAATAAATCATCGGCGTGTGATTGCTGTTGCGATGGCTGACCGATCGCACGAGCGAAAATCGATCGGCCCGCTGCGCTAATTTTGGCAGGAGTTCGCAAATCTTCAAACCGGGAACACTTGTCGCAATCGGCTGGAACGGCCCACGAATTTCCGCCGGCGCTTCCGGCTTCAAGTCGAACGTATCCTGATGCGGCGGACCACCCAACAGGTAAACCAGAATGCACGATTTTGCGCGGCCGACCGATGTTGACGTGTTCGATGTCTCAGCCACTAACTCCGGCAGCACGAAACTTCCGGCGGCAAGTCCGCCGCCCATTCGCAGGAACTCGCGCCGTTGGCAGAGAATAGAAGGACGTCCGTCCAACATCGTCAACATGAGTGACCTGACCTGCAAATGATTAACGGCAGCCGGTATCGGAGTACCCACTGCCTATTCTGCCTTCATTCGTCTCACCTGACAATGTATAAAGGGAAGTTGATCTACTTTTCATACTCACTCGGTGTGATTGCACATGGTTCGTTTCTTGCCAGCGGCGATTTCTGCTCTGATGCTGACGGCAACGGCATGCTTGCCGCTGTCGGCGGCAGAGCCTGATTCGAAAAACGTCGAGTTCTTCGAGAAGAAGATCCGGCCGGTGCTTATCGACAAGTGCATCGATTGTCATAGCGGTGACGATCCGGAAAGTGGATTGCGTGTTGATTCGTTGGCCGGTTTGATTCGCGGTGGAGAGCGCGGGCCGGCAATTGTCATCGGCAAGCCGGAACAGAGCATGCTCGTGCGGACGATTCGGCACGGCGAACTGGTCAAGATGCCG